>JAWRJF010000001.1:0-28354 GCA_040307645.1 Anaerovoracaceae bacterium
GCAGTTTCAAGACTAAGAATATAATTAGAAAGTACTTTTGAAGTAATTTCAAGGGATTGGTGTACAGTCATACCTGCCGAAAGAAGTGCCGACATTGTATTAGAAAACTGGCTGGCACCGTTTAGTATAGAGATCTTTCCAATCACTGGGGCCTTAAGTTTCAGCTTGTTCCAAAACAACCTGCCATTCTCTGTCTTAAAGGCAAATTTTAACCCTATAATAATAACTGATATTACTGCCACTATCTTAAATCCATGATCTGCAAAGAAAGAAGAAACGGAAATAAGTGCCTTAGTTATTCCTGGCATTTCTCCACCAAGTTCACTAAATGAAGCAGAAATGGATGGTATAACTTTTACCATAACAATCATCATTACAACAATTGCTACGCATACTATAAAAATAGGATATGATAACGCTTTTCTAACTTTCTGGCTATTTTTGTATGATTTATCATAATATTTTTCTAACGTTGCAAAGGAGTTTTCCAGTGTTCCTGAAAATTCTCCAGCTCTAACTGTCTCGATAAAAGTCAGCGGCAAACCTTTACAGTTCTTTTCAAAACTTGTAGCCACGCTACTTCCTTCTGCCACATCCTCAGCCGATTTTGACAGCATCTTTTTTAGGGTTTTGTCACCAGTCTGTTCTGCAATCATCTCCATACAAGTTGCTATAGGAACACCTGATTTAAGTATAGTGGAAAACTGTGAACACATAATAGATAGAGCCTTTGTGTCTATTTTTTTGTGTCCGATTTCCATAGATAATATGTTTTGTCTCTCATTAATAGCTTTAATATTTATTACAACCGGAGATGTTTTCTTTATTTTTTCTACTGCAGAATATTCATCTGTAGCATCTACTACACCTCTGACCTTTACACCGTCTTTTGATATAGCTCTATACTGATAAGTTATCAAAAGCCTCACCTCTTCTCACTGTATTTTTACTGTACATGTTTTTTTACATATAGTTTATCATTAGCTCCTTCAATTGCAGTTGTGGTGCTAATTTTGTTTTCTCTATATAGCTTAATTAAAAAATTGTCCATGGTAACTCCACCTTCTCCTGAAGACGCTAAAATGGCAGATAGCATCTGAGGAGTTTTTCCCTCTCTAATAAGGTTTCGAATGGCGGGTGTTACTATCATTACTTCACAAGCTGCAATCCTTCCATAAGCATCTTTTTTCACTAAAAGCTGCTGTGATAAAACTGCTTTTAGACAGGTTGAAAGTTGCATTCTAATCTGAGGCTGTCTTTCTGCTGGAAATACTCCAACTATACGATCAATTGCCTCTGCTGCCGAATTAGTATGCAACGTTGCAAAAACAAGATGACCTGTTTCTGCTGCTGTAAGTGCTGTCTCAATAGCGTTCAAATCTCTCATTTCACCTATTAATATTACATCGGGGTCTTCTCTTAATATTGCTCTTAAACCGTTATCATAGCTGTCTGTATCCCTTCCTATTTCTCTCTGATTGATTGCACACTTGTCCGGCTCATATATATATTCGATAGGATCTTCAAGAGTAATTATATGTTCATATCTTGTATGATTGATTTCGTCTAATATTGCTGCTAAAGTAGTAGATTTCCCACTTCCTGTTTCACCTGTTACAAGCACAATACCCTTTTGCCATGATGAAAACCTGGATACTACTTGGGGAAGACCTAGATTTTCTAGCCTGGGAATTTGGTTGCTAAGAATTCTTAGTGCTGCAGAAATCTCTCCCTGCTGTCTGAATAGGTTAACTCTCACACGACTATCAGCTATTGTTATAGCCAAATCCAATTCGCCCTTAGTTTCAATTTCGCTAAAAAGGTCTCCTGCTATTTCTTTTGCTATGTTCTCACACTCTTTAGAGGTAAGAACTTCTTTGTATAAATCTTCAAGCCTTCCATCTATTCTAACTTTTGGTGGTAGCCCACAAACCAAATGGATATCAGATCCACCAATTTTAGCTCCTTTTTCTATGATTTCGTCTAAAGTCATTCATTTTTCCTTTCTTAGTCAATGCGACTAATCGTTCTATATACTTCCTCTACCGTAGTAAGCCCCTCTTCAATTAACTTTTGCGCATTAAGTATCATTGGAACAAAATCTGACTCATCTACTGCTTGTCTAAGCTGTTGCTTATCTTTATTTTCAGCAATACATCTTCTAAGCCTATCATTCATATTTAGGATTTCAAAAACACCACTTCTTCCACGATAGCCTGAGTGGAAGCATACAGGACACCCTTTTCCGTGGAAATATTCTTTTCCTTTGGGCAGTTTAATCCCTGTAAGAATTCTTTGTTCTTCTTTTGGGAAATAGCTCTCCTTGCAGTTAGGACAAACTTTTCTAAGCAGTCTTTGGGAGATTATACCTCTAAGACCGCCTGCGATTAAGTAAGGTTCTACACCCATATCCTTTAGTCTATCTATTGCTGAAATTGCATCCTCTGTATGCATAGTAGAAATTACAAGGTGACCTGTCATTGCAGCTCTCATTGCAATTTCTGCTGTTTCTCCATCACGAATTTCTCCTATACAGATAATATCAGGGTCTTGTCTCAAAATCGCTCTTAATCCACTAGCAAAGGTCATTCCTGTCTTTTCGTTTATTTGAACTTGTGTAATTCCATCGATGTTATATTCAACAGGGTCCTCTAATGTAATCAAATTAGTATGTTCACTAGTAAGCTCTTTTATCAAAGTGTACATGGTCGAAGATTTTCCACTTCCTGTAGGACCAACAATAAGTATTACTCCACTGTTTTGGCCCATTAATTTGTCTAGTTTTTTTGAATCTTCATTTCTCATACCTATGCCTTTTCTATCTAGCATAGCTTCTTCTCGTGACAATAATCTAATTACTATTTTTTCACCATAAATCGTTGGCAATGAAGACAGTCTTAAATCCACTCCAACACTTTTTATTTTTATGGAAGAACGTCCGTCTTGAGGTACTCTCCTCTCTGAAATATCCATTTTTGCCATTACCTTAAGCCTGGCAATGACAGTGTCCCTTAAATCTTTAGGTATATTTAAAACGTTATGTAATTGTCCGTCCACACGCATTCTAATTCTCATATCACTAGATGTAGGCTCTAAGTGAATATCACTGGCTTTTTCAGTTACGGCTCTTTCTATTATCGAGTTAACAAGTCTAATTGTAGGAGCATTAGAATTATCTTTATCTATACTGTCATCCCGTTCAGGTTCTGCTTCTGTATTAAGACCTGCTTCTAGTCTCATCTGAGCGATAGCTTTCGCAGCTCCTTCATTACCATAAAGAGTTGAAATAGCTCTATCAACTGCCCCCTCAGAAGATATCATCGGTACGACTTTTTTCTTGGTTGCATTTCTAACTTCTTCAATAGCCATAAAATCCAAAGGATCCTTCATAGCTATATACAAGGTATCATGGCTTATTCTTACTGGAACAATCCCGTGTTTTTTCGCTATGCTCTTAGGAAGCTGTTCTACCATCTCCGGATCAATGCTAAAAGAGCCTAAATCAATAAAGTCAATTCCTAGCTGCATTCTAAGGGCCTCAATTAGCTGAGACTCTGTAATAAATCCTTCGTTAATTAGCACTTTTCCTAATCGTTCTCTAACTTCACTGTTTTTCTGCATAATCAAAGCATCATTTAGTTGTTCTTCTGTTAACAGCCCTGCAGAAATCAACAGGTCTCCTAATCGTTTATATCTCATAGCTACACTTCTTTCATTATTTCTTTCTATAAATTATAATTAATAGGTGTTACATTAATCCTTTGTTTAATATAACTGTCATTGTTTCCTGATTTTATCTTTATGTCTACTCTAAAATAACTATCCTTTGGCTTTATTTTATCTTCAACAAATTCATATGACACTGATGGAACTAAACCACTGGTCATTGTTTTATCAGTAAGTAACGGTATTTTTTGCCCGTCAATTGTATTAATTTTTATACCGTCTTCTTCGCTGGTAAAGAAAATCCTTCCACCATAAGAATCGCTCTCAAATGTTGGCAATGGAGCCTCAAAACCTACTTCTGACATTTCTATTTTTTTTGCAAATCTCATCTCATCAATTATTTTCGTAGCCGCAGTAGACATCAATACCTCGCCTTCGGCTTTTAAATTTATTTCTTTATAGGTTTTTTGTACAACTACTATACCGCCGCCTAAAATAACCACTATTAAGGAAATGACCAAAAGTGAAATGAGCATTTCTGATATCGTAAATCCCTTGTTATTGCTCATTTTATTACACCTTCTTTTCATAGACTTTCAAACCTGTAGCCTTGTCTTTATATGTAGTGATGTTAATTTTACGATTCTTAAAACCATCAGAATAAGTTACGGTTACAACTGTATTCCCTATCTCTGTATTGCTATTTTTTTGGTCTAAATTAGATATGCCGTTATAGAATTCTTTCATCTCTTTCTGACCTGTGTCAACCAGCTTAGAGGCACTCATTATCATAGAAGAAAGTAATAATAAGGCAACGGCAATAATTAGTACCCCAATTAAAACCTCAGCTAAAGACTCTCCTTTTTTACTTGATATCCTATTTTTTATTAATTCAATCATATTTAGCCCTTTACTATTTCTCCCGAACCTAAACTCCATGTAATTTTAATAGCAGTTGTTGTTATCGTTACATTGTCTTTAATTTTTTCTTCACTAAAAGTGTTTACATTAGCAGGTATTATAACTGTCATTTTATATTTATCTTTTGAATCTCCGTCAAGAGATAATTTTATTCTTATATTATAATTGCTGTCCATTGTGAAAGCGCCATCAACTGAGGATATATCCCTATCAAATGGTGCAATCTTGATGTTGTCATGATAAATATCAACTTCGTTAGCATTAAAACAAAACTCAACTCCTAAAGCTAACAATTCCTTTAGCTCACTATCAGCCTCTACGGTTATCTGCCTTATATCTGGTCTGTTCTCTTGAGTCGTTACACTAAACGAGATAGTCTGTCCTTCAATTTCATCTCTAATTAGTCTTGCTGCAGATGACACTGTATAATAAGCCTGTTCCTTTTCTGATATTCCTGAAATCCTACCAGCTGAAGCTGACCCTGCTGTAAGAACTACAGATCCTACAACTGCACACATTATAAAAAAGAGTAAAGCTAACACAATAGTTGCACCATCTTTAGATTGTATTCTTTTCTTTAGCATTAACTCACCCCTTAAAATTATTTATAATTTCACATTTATATTATACCAACAATGGTATTTATTTTCAACAAAAAGTTACTTTTTTCGCCAATTTTATAGTATTTATTACCATTTTATTTTTACTGTTTTCTATTCTATTGTCTATTTTAAATGTCTTTGATATAATTAATAAAATAGAACTTATTGATGATTAGAAGGTGAAGGTGTTATATGTATAATAGCTATTTAGAAGTAAACATTATGAGTTTAGCTTTACTATTCCTTATTCTATTTCACTCTGGTCATTCTTATAAAGGTAAGAGCTCCGATACCTTAATAAATAGGGTAATCATCCTTCTTATTATTACTACTATTACAGATATAGTATTTTATTTCGTAGATTTGAAGTCCTTCCCCGGGGCAAGGAGTATAAATATATTTTCTTCAATTCTATATTTTTCTGCTTCTTCTCTCTCTTCTTATTTTTGGTTTTTTTACACATGCTTTGAATTAAATAAGTGTGCTTCTTTTAGTAAATTATTAAAATTTATAATTTCATTTCCTGCAGTTGCCTTAATTTTAATGACATTATTATCTCCAACTACACATTGGATATTTTATGTAGATGATAACAATGAATACTTCCGTGGTTCTCTTAATTATTTGCAAATAATACTAACCTATATATATATTGTTGCAAGTTCTTTAATATCCATAAAATACTGCAGAGTTGAAGTATTACAAGAAAAAAAGAGGCATTATTGGCATCTATCTACCTATCCTATAATTCCTTTAGCAGGAGGCGTCGCACAAGGTATTATTTTAAACACCAATATTGCCATGCCTGCCACTGTTGTTGCAATTACTATGCTTTATTTAGATAACATTAAACAGGAGACATTGTTAGATCCTCTAACGAGGCTTAATAACAGAGGTCAGTTCGATAATTATCTAGAGGGAAAAATAAAATCTTACCAAAATAAAAACTTATTCTTAGTTTTTTTCGATATAGATAATTTTAAGAAAATAAACGATTCCTTTGGACACATAGAAGGTGATAAAGCTATAAAAACGGTAGCTCAAACTCTACAAAATATTTTTTCTGACAAAAATTCTTTTTTAGCAAGATATGGCGGTGATGAATTTGCGGTTATCATAACTGGCAGCGAAGAAAGGGTGATTTCTGATATGCAAAAAGTAAATTCGGCTTTAGATGAACTTTCCTCATCAATGCCTTTCCATCTTTCTGTAAGCTTTGGCTATTCTAGATTTGGAGAAAAGGGTGCAACTTCTCCAGATGAGCTAATTATATCTGCAGATAAAAAAATGTATCTCTATAAGCAAAGTAAGAATTCCAAATGATGTTTTTCAAACCCAGATTCACTTTTCTGGCAGCGTTTATAAAATAATAAAAGACGGGAGCATTACTCTCGTCTTTTAAAATGAAATTTAATTATTCAGCATCAACAACTTCTTCTTCTGCTACTGCATCTAAAGTTTCTTTAATACTTAGGCTGATTCTCTTTCTTTCAGTGTCGATTTCTAATATTTTAGCATTTACTTCCTGACCTAAAGTTAATTCTTCAGCAATATTTGTTACTCTCTTATGAGCAACTTCTGAAATGTGAACTAAACCATCAAGTCCTGGTTCTAACTCAACAAATGCACCATATTCTTTAATCTGAACAACTTTTCCAGTAACTACTTGTCCAACTTCATAGTTGTCGTTAATCACTGACCAAGGTTCTGGCTGAGTCTGTTTAAGACCTAATGAGATTTTTCCTTTTTCTTCGTTCATTGATAAAATCTTTACATTTACTTTCTGTCCGATTTTTAGAACTTCCTGTGGATGTTTTAATTTACCCCATGAAATTTCGGAAATATGTAATAAACCGTCAATTCCACCAAGATCAATAAATGCACCATAATCAGTAAATCTCATTACAGTTCCTTCAACTACATCATCTACGTTTAGGTTGCTCCAGATTGCTTCAACCTGTTTTTGTCTTTCTTCAGTAAGAACAGCTCTATGTGAGAAAACAGCTCTTCCTCTTCTCTGGTCTACTCTAGTAACCTTAACATCAAGAGTTTGTCCCATAAAGTCATCTGCATTCTCAACATACTTTTCTGAAAGCTGTGATAGTGGAATAAAACCGGATACTTCTTTATAAGCACCAATAACACCACCATTTACCTGCTTAACTACTTTTACATTGATAATAGATTTATTTTCAAGAGCTTCATTAATTTCATTCCAATGCTCATTTACTTCTAGCTTTTTCTTTGAAAGTAGGATGCCACCGTCGCCGTCATCAGTCTTGATAACTTTAGCTTGGATTTCATCGCCTTCTTTAAATAAATCAGTTAGCTTCTGGTCTCCTTCCAATGTTACTTCGTCTCTTGGAATGATTCCATCTTTCTTACAGCCCATGTTAACGATTACTTCTTTCTCAGTAACCTGATGAACCTTTCCGTCAACAATTTCGCCTGTTCGTGGTAATCTCAATGACGCATCAATTTCGGCCATGAAATCTTCCATTAAATTCTTTTCGTTGTTTTCAAGTGTAATTTCACTCATGTTAGCAATAACCTCCTTAATAACGCATTCAGGTGTCGATGCACCTGCTGCTACTCCTATTTTATTACATTTCTGCAATTGGTGCAACGGTAAATCTTCTTTATTTTCAATAAAATACGATAATATGCAATGTTTTTTTGAAATTTCGTATAATTTCCTTGTGTTTGAGCTGTTTCGACCACCAATAACTACCATTGCGTCTACCCGTTTTGCCAGTTCTTCGCAACTGTTTTGTCTTTCCGAAGTTGCATTGCATATAGTATTATTTATTTTAAATGATAATCCTTTATTTTTAAAAACCTGAACTATATCGTTTAGGAGCTGCTTTTTTATTGTTGTTTGGCATACTATAAATAAATCATTACAGTCAATGGACTCAGCTTCCTCTTTGGAATTAATAATCAATGCCTCTCCATCACACCATCCATTTATTCCTATAACTTCAGGATGTGTTTTGTCTCCGATAATTATTATTTTTTCTCCCCGGTTCTTTCCTTCATAAACCAAATTATGGATTTTCTTTACAAAAGGGCATGTAGCATCTACTACTTCTAAGCCTATATCCTCTGCTTCTTCAAAAAACTTTTTTGTTTCGCCATGGGACCTTACAATAACAATATCCCCTTTTTTTGCTTCCCTTGGCTTGTTAATAATTTCAACCCCCTGATTTTTTAGGGCATCTGTAACAAATTTATTGTGTATAAGCTGGCCGCAGGTGAAAATTCTTTTTTCTGATTTATTTGCCGCTATTTGTTCCTCTGTTTTTTCTAAAGCTTGTCTTACGCCAAAGCAAAATCCTGAATTTTTAGCCCTTATTATTTCTTTCATATATTTCCTCTAAACTTTCTAAAAACTGTTTAAATGATTTTTCCGAACCATTAGATGTTGGTTTATAGTATTTTACACTTTGATTATATAGGTTGTCTGGTAAGTACTGCTGCTTGATATAACCACCATAAGCATGTGGATATTTATATTCTTTTCCAATGCCTAAGTTTCCTGCCCCCTTATAATGTGCATCCTTTAGGTGCCTTGGTACGTCATCAATTTTCTTGTTTCTAATATCTGAAAGTGCCGTTTCATATGCCATATACGCAGCATTTGATTTTGGAGCTGAAGCCAATAGAATAACTGCTTGGCTCAGGTTTATTGCAGCCTCCGGAAGCCCTACCATTAGTGCCGCTTTTACACATCCAGTAACAATAGATATTGCTGCAGGATAGGCCATCCCAATATCTTCGCTGGCAATAACCATTAGCCGCCTTCCTATCATCTGTATGTCAGCACCACCATCGATCAGCCTGGCAAAATAGTGTATTGCTGCATCAGGATCACTTCCTCTAATAGACTTTTGCAAGGCCGATAAAAGATTATATCTATCGTCTCCTTTATCATAAAAGCCTATCTTTCTCTGCATAGCTTCAGCAACTATTTCCTTCGTAATAACTTGATCGGTTTCGATATTATCAACTATAAAGCCTAAAGTATCCAAAGATACCCTTCCATCCCCGTTAGAAAGATTTGCAAGTACGTCGATAGCCTCTTCCTCATACTTTATTTTTAGATTTCCAAAACCCTTTTCTTTATCTTCTAATCCACGTATCAGCAATTTCTTTAAATCTTCTCTGCCTAAACGTCTAAATTCATAAATGTTTCTTACTCTGCTTATCACTGCATTGTTAACAGCAAAATAAGGGTTCTCGGTTGTACTTCCTATAAACTTAATTACACCTTCCTCAAGAGCTTTTAACAATGAATCCTGCTGCAATTTATTCCATCGATGAAACTCGTCAATATATACATAAGTAGTTTTTTTCTCAAGACCAAAGAATTTTAATCTTGCATTATCAATAAGTGTCTTTAATTCTTTTATTCCTGTGACAGATGCATTGATTTCTGTAAAACTACTATCCATCTCTTTAGCAATTATTCGCGCCAATGTAGTTTTTCCTGTTCCCGATGGGCCAAAAAAAATTGCAGAATCGAAAGTTTTATTCTTTATCGCATTATATAAAAGCGACCCCTTGTACATAAAATGTTCTTGTCCAACAAATTCTTCAAGCTTATTAGGTCTCATTCTCGTAGAAAGTGGTATCATTACTGTTATTATTCCTTTCCCTTGTCAATTACTGTAACAAATACATCATCCAGTTTATAGTTTTGTATTTCCTTAAGACTATCTATTGCCTTTTCTTTAGTTTTTAATATCTCGGAAATAACTTTATATTTATCATCTCTTTTTAAAATATCTGCATCTATCCCTTTATCTTTAAGATCATCAACCAGTTCTTCTGCCCTTGATTTAGATGAAAAAACACCAAACTGAAGAGCATAACCTGTATCTGATAAAGACTGATCCGTATCTTTATCTTTATCTTTATCTTCATTACTATTATTGTCTTTATCAAGTATATTTAAATTTAGTACATCTGTATCGTATCCTATAATTGGTGCAATTACAAATCTAGCTGTCAAATAGCCTAAAACAATTGCAACTATCATTATACCAATAAAAGTGAAAAAATGCATCCCAGAATTTCCCCTGCCCCTCTGGTACCTTCTTATTCTTCTCCTATTCAAAACAACGCCTCCCCTTCTTTTTATATGTTTATTTGCCCTCAAGGACAAATAGAACTTAAAATTTTGAAAAATTTTAATAATTATGTAGACATATCTGCAAAACAATTGTATAATATGTAATATATATTAAATTAATAGGTCCGGTCATCTGGTTGAAATTTTAATTTCCAAACAATGCATATGGATTATCAATTATTTAATATTAAATATTCATTTTGGAGGAAATTATGGAAGACAAGACATTAATCTGCCAGGACTGTGGTCAAGAATTTACATTCACAGTTGGAGAACAAGAATTCTACAAGGAAAAAGGTTTTGAAAATGAACCTAAGAGATGTAAGTTCTGTAGAGATAAGAAAAAAGCAGAAAAAAGAAACTTTAAATAATTAAAGTTTAATATAACTACCCGCAAATGCGGGTAGTTATTTTTTTATGTATATAATCATTCTATGCCACAAAGATATATCTCTTGGCGCATTTCTTCAATTTGATTAATTAACCCAGAATATGTAAAATCAACCTCTAAAATTTTATCTATAATATTCTTAATATATTTTTCCCCTTCTTTACTTGATTTTCTTAATATAATATTTAAAAACGAAATAATCTTTTCAGGCCCTGTAGATTCTTCTTTTGAAGGTATATATATCATTTTTATATTAGAATAACCCTTATCCACAAATACGGTATCGTCATTAATCTCGTATTCATCAGAAAACAGTAAATGCTTTTCTCCGTCAAACATTCCGTGAAGTATACCAATTACAATATTCAAAAGATCACCTATAGCTATGTTTTTAATTGATGACAGTTTCCTATAACCTGACACATTATAGTTTGCAGCTAAGGTTTCACTGCTTTTTACGAAACAGACGGGCAAAAAACTTTTACAAAAGCCTAAGGTCAATACCTCAATCACATATTGCTCCAAATCATCTTTTTCAAACATAATCTCTAAATTACTGTTAATTTCCACCACTATCACTGAAAGCTTATAAAAAAAATTTTATAATGTTACTGGTTTCCAGTGAAATACTCCTTTCTGATTTTTTCATATCCTATGATATGTTACGCTGTAACTTGCGTTAATCAATTATTCGCCACATTTCGAACAACAGCTATAACCTCTCTTTATCGCCTCTTTTTTGTCTATTTCTATATAATATTTCTTTACTTGCTTGCACGTTCCTAGATGATATGAATTGCCACTTCTCTCAAACAAAAAAACCGGGCTCCCAATAACTGCTTTTTCCGAATGACAAAGGCTACATGGTTTATATTTGTATAAAACATTTTTATTTAAGACCACTAATTTACAATTTGCCTTTATATATGTACAATTACTGTTGTGATATTTTTCACCCCATGCAGGGAAAATATATACTTTGGTAAAATCATCATCATTTTCGAAACTGCTTCTATCTAATGAATCATAATAATTCCGTTGGCCTGTAAAGCCTCTGCTTAATACCCTAGCCGAAAAATTAATCCTGCCAAAATCACAAAATAGTTTAAATGAAATCAAGTCTTCCATGCCTTGATTATTATACTTGTACCTAAAATTCTTAACCTTTGCATCTTTTATAAAGCTGTTCTCTTCTAATATTCTATTACAAAGCCTTGACGGAAATGTAAACTGTGTCTCAGCAAAATGTGCCTTTACATCGACAATATTCGTCTCATCTGCCGATATAAAAACTGAATTCTCACAGTTTCTTATTATCCCTAAAATGGATATTAACGCCGCAATTGACAGAATAAACACAGGAAGCAAGATTGTAGCTTCTAGTATGTAGCTTCCTTTTTTCTCAGATATTTTAGTAATATGTTTCTTCAAATTCATGAAAAACTCCATTTACATCTAACCCAAAATATAAACCTACATTATAATCTTTTATTAAAAAACTCTCATTGTATAAATATTTCATATTAATCTGTATAAGATTCATAATTCGCCCCAAAACAGTATCCTCATTTGAGAGTCCAATCAAAATCCTTAAATAATCACTATAGTCTTGGCCATTATGGCAATCTGTATCAGAATCAGCATCATTAAGAATCCATGGGATTTTCCCACCATTTATGAGAGTATCATAGTCTTTTTTACCTTCTTTAAAAGCCCAAGCTGCTAAAATAGCAGTCTGCGTCACAACACTTTCCGGACCTGGTGTAATGATTTGTGCCATTAATAGTGCCTCTTTCTTTTTCTTTTCATCACTAAGGAAATTAGCAAAATTCACAGCGCTTCTTATAGCAATAATTTTACTTCTTACTTGTGATAAATTAGATTTATCATCTGGCTTGCCGGCAATTATGTATTCTATTTCATTTTTAAAAAAGGTATCACCTAGCATTTTACCATTAAGATAGTCTTTAAAATAATAATTTATATAATGATTAATGAAAGCACTGTTGCCTGTCCTTCTTAGCAATTCTTTTATACTATCTACCCCTCTAAAATTCTCTAAGATAGAATCAATATAATTTTCAGATTCATAGTACACAGAAGGAAGAGATCCTAATATAGAACTGTTTTTAATAAAACCAAATTCTTGGTCATTTTTCTCTTCTAGCCTTTCTTTATTTTTCAAAATAAGGAATTTCCCCTCTTCAACCACTTGTCGCTTAAAATTATCTTTATTAATTAATGAATAATTATATAGCTTACAGCTGCACTTGCTATAATTAATATATTTTTTATCTAAAAATGAAAAATCTGTGTAGCACTTAAGTTTAGATGAAATATCTTTTTCCAAACCACAGAATGCAAATATTCCATACCTGTCTTCTAAGTCATAATCATATTCACCTAAAATAGACCTGCCCCAAAGAGAACCCAATGATTCTACACTGCTTTCTATACCTTTCGCTTTTGCCTCATTAATAAATGTAAAAATCAGTAATATTAAAGATACTAAAAAAAGCATTATTATAATGATAACAGATCCTTTTTTGTTACTCTTCATCAAAAAAGTCCCCTATCTTCACCAACTTTACTGGATTAACTATATATCGGCTTCCATAAATATCTGTAGTAAATATTTCTCCAATGGCCCCATCAATAAAAATAGATTTCCTTTCTGTTTTTGATATTTTATAATATGCATTATCATAGTTTTTAACAGTCTCGTTTAGTTGTTGATGCATTACTACTTGTTTATCTAAAACTGAATAAAAATATACAATCATCATTATCATAGTTAAGGTCAAAAGGATAATTAGGGGCAAAACCATACTAGCCTCTATATATTCTGAACCTCTCTTATTACTTAAAAGTGCTGCCATTTAAACTCTTAAAAGTATCATTTACAAAATCCGTTATTTCTGTTTTAAAAATAATACCTATTATCACTGCAATTGCAATAAGAATTGCAACCTGGACCATCTCCATACCTCTTTTGTTTTTTAACATATATCCCCCTATTCTTTCATTTGCATCATTGCTGGTGCAGCTGTAATAACTATAAGCACAATTAAAAGCAAACCTAATGGAAAGGCCATCTTTGTCTCTGCAAGCTTTCCTCTCTCCTCTGCCAACTTTTTTCTATTATTCCATATTAACTCCCTTTCATTTTCCAGTCTGTCAACCAGACCTATACCTTTAAAATAACTATCATAAATTATATTTGTTATCCTAGATAATTCTTTAACCCCACTTTTCCTGCCATAATCGTTAAGAGCAATTATTATATTCCTATTGCTATTTCTCTGCTCTCTTACGATTTTTTCTATACTTTTCGTGAAGCAATTTTTATCTATCTCATTTCGGTTCCCATATTCTTTCTCTATTTCTAAAAATACATCATTTAATATTAATCCACTATTTAGGAGTAATATTATTTTATTTATAAAACATGGAAGACTTTGGGTTATAATAAACTTTTCTTTAGCTGAATTCGCGGTTTTTTTCTTTTTTTTATCAAATTTTAGTGCTATGATTAAAAAGGCCCCAATTATTATAAATATCGAATAATAAGATTTTTTCTGTTCTCGCCATACTAATTTGATTTTTCCTTGTATTTCCTTTGGCAAATAAACAGTTTCTCCTGTTGTCTCCTCTATTGCCCAAATTATATCTTTTATTTTATCTTCTAAAATCTTTTTATTATTCTTTTGTTGCTTTCCAATGGTATCTTCACTTTCTTCTCTTCCCGATAGCTGTAAATTCACCTTTTCTTTATGATGATTTTTACCCTGGATAAGTTCTAACTCTAGAGAGAATGTCTGACTTTTAGAAATGCCTTCTTTATTAATAGCTTTTATTGATCCATCATTATTAAAAACAAATGAATCATTATGGGCTGACCCTTTAATTAATAATATAATTACTAGAATTGCCAAAATTCCTAAGAGAATTGTGTTCTTTTTATTCTTAAACTTCAATTTTAGAAATCCTTTCTATTATAAAGTAGGCTGCCACAATAACCATAACTGCTAAAGTCATTATTATTTTGCCTCCTATGGTCTGATACATGACACCAATGTAATCCGGAGCTGACCATCTAAGAAAAAGAATTATAATTATTGGCATAGCTGTTATAATATTGCCTTGGAACTTTTTTTCACGAGTAATCATCTTAATTTCTCTTTCTATAGTAATTTTATCTCCAATTATCTCTGCTCCTTTATTCAGAGCAATTATTAAATTACCTCCAGTTTTTTTACATATATTATATATCTCTGCAAAATCACGTATATCCTCTAACCCTGTTCTCACGGCAAAGTCCTCTAAAACTTCTGTATCTTTCATATTCTCATTTTTTAATAGATTATTTATATGCTCAAGCTCTTTTATGATAATTGCCTCTCCAGTATAAATGGTAGAAAGCTGTTTTTTAGAATCTACTAAAGCCTCTCGCATAGACCTTCCAGTTGCAATACAAGATGAAATCGTGTAGAGCAGGTCTTTAAACTGGTCTAGCAAAATGTTTTTTCGCTTATTTATTAAAACCTTTTCCATAACCTTTAGCACCATTTTAAATAACAATGGATAAAGGACCACTGGCAAAACAGAATCATAAAATATATAACTTATAAAGAGCATAATTATCAATAATATAATAGCTATAGAATACTTTTCTCTACTTGAAATTATGTATCGGTTATAATCGGGAATCATCTCTATTACCCTTTAACTTTAATTTGTCTCGAGATTTTAACTTGTTGCCAGTATATTGCAATTCCATATTATCATCTAAATAGAAAAGTCTATTTAAAATATACCTATCATCCTCATATCCTAAAAGCTCACTTATCTCTATTAGTTTTCGGCTTCCATCAGCCATTCTTCCCAGATGCAACATAACATCTATCCCTTCTATAATCTGAGCCCTAATTGCATCTATAGGTATATTCATACTCATTAAATACATAGCCTCAAGCCTTCTAAGCATCCCCGTTATAGAATTTCCATGACCCGTGGAGAAGCTTCCATCATGGCCTGTATTAAAGGCCTGGAGCATTTCTGATACTTCCTTGCCTCTTACTTCTCCTACAATAATTCGGTCAGGTCTCATTCTAAGGCTAGTTCGTATTAAGGCATCCATATTAACCTGTCCCTTTCCCATAACATTAGCTCCATGGCATTCCATCTGGACTAAATTTTCAATATGATCCATTTGCAATTCAGCGGAATCTTCAATTACAATTACTCTCTCTCCCTTTGGAATAGCCTCTGACAGTGCATTAAGGAAGGTGGTCTTTCCAGATGATGTTCCCCCACTCACAAAAATATTGTAACCACACCTTACAAGAGTTTTTAAAAATTTGCAGCATTCATAAGTAATAGTATTGCTCCTTACCATATCCTCCATTGTCATATGCTTCTTGTTGAATTTTCTAATTGTTAAAATAGGACCATTTATGGCAACATTACTATAAACACCGTTAATTCTAGACCCATCTTCTAGGCGTGCATCGACAATAGGATTCATCTCATTAATTTCACGATGAACAGCCGATGCCATTTTTCTTATAATTTCTTCAACTTCTTCTGCTGATTGAAATCTATCATTGTACTTGAATATTTGTCCATTTTTTTCATAAAAAATATTGTCAGGGCCGTTAACCATTATTTCATTGATTTCTTTGTCTTCAATTAAATAATGAAGCATTCCTGTTTTACATCTTAGCTTTACAAAAATATTTGAAATAATATAATAATACTCATCAACTTTACATCCAATATACTCTCCATCTTCAAAAACCTTATCTTCAATAATATTTAATATATCTTCATCAGATAATACTTCGGATACTAAGGCTATTTCTTCCCCTATCTGTCCTACCTTCTCATCTATGTACCACTTATAGTTTCCATCCATTTTTCTCACTCCTATCCTTTATTGGAAGCTTATCTACCAGATTACCTAAGAATTCTCTTATATCTTGGGACATTTCCATTCCCATATTGTCTCCTTCATTATTACATGCATTTTTAGCTGTCTCAAAAAATAATATGTTGCTGTTTATCTTTAAATCATCAAACTGCTTTTTAACTAGATTATAATAATCTTCTAAACCAGACTTTTCTCCTGGGAATATGACGACTAATAGATCTAGCTTTCTTATAAAATCAAGTTTATCTGAGGAAATATTTTTACCAATATCAAACAATATAGCTTGATATTTACCTAATGACTCTATTATTCTCACCAGGCTAAAAAGTTGTGATGTAGTGGCCTCAGAAATTGGATTTAGAACACCATAACCTCCAATATAGTCACAATTGTAATCACTTAAATTAATAAAGTTCTCTATTGGGAAATCCTTCTTATTACTCAAATAATATATTAGTTTTATTATCGAAGAAGGCATCTCTCTGCCTATATACTTTACAGAGTCATCAATACTATCGAGGCTAATATAAATGCTATTTTTTCCGTATATTTCATTTAGGCCCTTACCTGTTAATAGGGATAAAGAAGTAGCTCCTAAACCTCCACATATCTGACAAAACCCAATAGTGTAGGAGTTATAATCTCCCCTGAATTCAACTATATGGCCTGTTAGTTTATAAAAAACAAAAAGTAGACCCTTGACCAAAGACCTACTTTCTCTATATTTAAAAATCCTAAAAGGCGGTTGATCAAACATTTCCTCTTCAAGAGAGTTTACTAACTGTATATGATTCTCTTTATCCGTTAAAGTATCAGTAATAAATAAATCAATTCCTTCTAAATTGTCAGATATATCAATTTCTATAAATCCACATTCTCTTGATATTCCTCTAACTAAGGCTTTGGCAAAAGCCTTATCTTTTAGAATAATTCCCAGCTTAACTACTTCCATTTTTTCCCTCCTGTTCAACAACAGTATAAAACTTATGGAAATATTTGTCAACCATTATTTTCTATTTATTTTCATTTTTTGACATTTCCCTTAATTTGTTCAATGCCTCCTTTAATCCTCCAACCTCATCGATAAGTCCCATTTCAACTGCATCGGGTCCAAATAAAACAGTACCAACATCATTGCTCATATTCCCCGTTTTATTCATCTTAGCTTCAATGTCCTCCTTTGATGCATTAGAATGCTCTGCAATAAAATCTACCACTCTCTCTTGTGTTTTTCTCAGATATTCAAAGGTTGAATCTGCAGTTATTAAAGTTCCCGTTGTCCTTATGGGATGCATAGTCATTGTTGCTGATTTTGCAACAAATGAGTGATTACCTGATACTGCTAGTGGTATTCCTATACTGTGTCCTCCGCCAATAACTAAAGTAACTACAGGCTTTGATAATGTAGATATTATCTCTGCCAAAGCAAGCCCCGCTTCTACATCTCCTCCAACAGTATTTAGTATTAAAAGGAGTCCTTTTATTTCCGGATTTTCCTCTACTGCAATAAGTTGTGGAATTAAATGTTCATATTTAGTGGTTTTGTTTTCTGCCGGCATTACATTATGTCCCTCAATGCAACCGATAATTGGGATGTACTGATAATCACTTTTAAATGTATTTCCCGTAGTAAGAAGTCCTAGTTCTTTAATAAGGTTTTGATTTTCCTCTTTCCCTGCCGGAGTTTCTTTTTCTATCTCTTTATCTTTTTCTTTATCTTTAATCATAATTTGCCACCTTTCTCAATAGAATTTATATATATTATTTGTAAAGGATGTGAAAATTATGCTGTTAAGTGAAATTGGAGATAAAGAAATTGTAGATCTTACAAAAGGCAGCCGTCATGGTAAGTTTTGGGATGCAGAAATGCTTTTTGATGAGGTAAATGGTAAAATAAAGGCACTTATTGTCCCAAATTTCCAGGGTAAAAGTAAGTTTTCCCAGCTTCATGATACTCTTCAATTACCATGGACTTCCATTATCAAAATCGGTGAAGATATTATCATTTTCAAGTCATGATTTACATATTAAAAACCATTTGACAATTATAATAATTAATAGTACAATGCAATTAAGTTGAAAAATCAATATTAATCTTCAGGGCAGGGTGAAATTCCCTACCGGTGGTAAAGCCCACGAGCCAATATGGCATGATTCGGTGAAACTCCGAAGCCGACAGTAAAGTCTGGATGAAAGAAGATAATACAAGTAAATGTTTTACTTACTTTTGTTTATATTGCTCTGGAATGAATTTCATTTCAGAGTTTTTTTTATAAAAAAACAATACTATTTTGTTTGTAAAAACAATTCATTTATTTGCCTAACCCTGAAGTAGTTTTACTTCAGGGTTGTTTTTTTAAGAGAAAGAAGGCTTTAAATTATGAAAAATGAAAATTATATGACTCAAGCTATTAAGCTTGCAATTAAAGGTAAAGGATATGTAAATCCCAACCCTTTAGTCGGAGCGGTAATTGTTAAAGATGGGGACATAATTGGAACAGGATATCATGAAAAATACGGAAGTCTACATGCAGAAAGGAATGCATTAAAAAATTGTATTTCATCTCCATCAGGTGGAACTATGTATGTAACTTTAGAACCTTGCTGTCATTATGGCAAAACACCACCTTGCACAGAAGCGATTATAGAAAGCGGTATAAAAAGGGTTTTTATAGGTTCTCGTGATCCTAACCCTAAGGTTATGGGAAAGGGAATCGCCTCTTTAAAAGAACATGGTATAGACGTAATAGAAAATTTTATGAAAGATGAATGTGACGCCATTAACTCTATTTTCTTTCACTATATAAAGACCAAAACCCCTTATGTAACTATGAAATATGCTATGACCATGGATGGCAAAATTGCAACAGTAACAGGTAAATCAAAATGGATCTCATGTGAGGAATCAAGACTTGATGTCCAAAATGATCGGCATAATCTTTCGGCAATAATGGTAGGCGTAGGCACAGTATTAGTTGATGACCCTCTTCTGACCTGTAGAATCCAAGGTGGGAAAAACCCCATAAGAGTAATTTGTGATACAAACCTTAGAACGCCACTTTCCAGTAGAATTGTTTTGACTGCTAAGGAAGTTCCAACAATAATTGCAACTTCAGTATCGGAAGAAAGTCAGCTTAATTTATATAGGCATAGAGGGTGTCAACTTCTAGTTATACCTAAAAAGGGAGATCATATCGACTTAAATTTCCTAATGAAGTCACTTGGCGAAATGGGTATTGATAGCATTCTTTTAGAAGGCGGTTCCACTTTAAACTGGTCATGCCTAAGTGCTGGTATTGTAAATAAAACAAAAGTGTATATTGCACCAAAAATTTTTGGAGGAGCCAGTGCTAAAGGGCCTATAGGTGGAATTGGGGTTTCCCTTCCTAGTGAAAGTTTTATGCTTTCCAACTCTATAATCTCTAGAATAGGCACAGATCTTATTGTGGAAAGTGAGGTGAAATATCCATGTTTACAGGAATAATTGAAGAAATCGGAACAGTAAAAAAAATTATGGCATCATCAAATTTTGCTAAAATAACGATTTCTTGTAGTGAAATTTTATCAGACGTAAATTTAGGCGACAGTATATCTGTAAATGGAGTATGTTTAACAGTTACTGATTACGATAGCAATGGTTTTACAGCCGATGTAATGCATGAAACCCTAAATAGATCGTCACTTGGAAGTCTTCGTAACAACAGCCTTGTAAATTTAGAAAGAGCAATGTCTCCTCTAGGAAGATTTGGAGGTCACATTGTTTCTGGACATATTGATGGCACAGGAACTATTAAGTCCATAAAAAAGGACTCTATTGCAACATGGTATGAAATAAGCTGCAATAATGACTTATTGAAATATATTATAGAAAAAGGTTCTATAGCAATTGATGGTATAAGCCTTACAGTTGCAAAAGTCCATAGTGACGGGTTTAGTGTATCGATTATACCTCATACCAGCTTAAAAACAATTTTATCTTTAAAAAAGACTGGCGATGTTGTCAACTTAGAAAATGATTGCATAGGTAAATATGTAGATCGTCTCATGAGTTTTAAAGAAGTTAATAATAAGAAAAACGATATATCTTTAGATTTTCTAATTGAAAATGGGTTTTAGGAGGAAAGCTTATGTTTAAATTTAATACTGTAGAAGAGGCTCTTGAGGATTTGAGACAAGGCAAAATTATTTTAGTAACTGATGATCCAGACAGAGAAAATGAAGGCGATTTCATATGTGCTGCAGAGTTTGCAACAACAGAAAATGTAAACTTTATGGCTACTCACGGAAAAGGCCTTATATGTATGCCAATGGGACAAGCTTTATGTGAGAGGCTGCAAATCCCTCAGATGGTAACAGAAAACACTGATAATCATTCTACTGCATTTACGGTATCTATAGACCATATAGATACAACTACAGGAATTTCTGCCTTTGAAAGAGGAATAACAGCAAGAAAATGTGTCAGCGATGACGCAAAAGCTGAAGATTTTAGAAGGCCAGGACATATGTTTCCACTTTTGTCTAGAAAAAACGGCGTTCTCGAAAGAAACGGTCATACTGAAGCTACTGTTGATTTGATGAGACTTGCCGGCCTAAAAGAGTGTGGGCTCTGTTGTGAAATAATGGATGAAGATGGAACAATGATGCGTACACCGGACTTGATTAAAATAGCCGAGAAATATAATCTTAAGTTTATTACTATTAAAGATCTACAAGATTATAGGAAAAAGCATGATAATCTTGTAGAATGTGTGGCTATCACAAATCTTCCTACTAAATATGGAGACTTTAAAGCTTACGGATATATTAATAAGCTCAATGGGGAACATCATGTGGCTCTAGTCAAAGGTGATTTAGGCGATGGTGAAAATATTCTTTGTAGAGTACACTCAGAATGTCTTACCGGAGATGCCTTTGGTTCTGCCAGGTGTGACTGTGGCCAGCAGTTTGCTGCAGCTATGACACAAATTGAAGCTGAAGGTCGAGGCATACTTTTATATATGAGGCAAGAAGGTCGAGGCATTGGATTGATTAACAAGTTAAAAGCATATGAATTGCAAGATAATGGAATGGATACTCTTGAAGCAAATATAGCTCTTGGTTTTAAAGGTGATTTGAGAGAGTATTTCATCGGTGCCCAAATTTTAAAGGACCTAGGGGTAAAGACTTTACGTCTTTTAACCAACAATCCCCACAAAGTCTATGAACTTAGTGAGTATGGTATGGAAATAAATGAAAGAATTCCAATCCAAATGAATGCAACTGTCCATGATTATTTCTATCTTAAAACCAAGCAGGAAAAAATGGGACATATTTTAAATTATTAAATTATTACTTTATCTAAAATATTATAAAACAGGAGAAATATTATGAAAATTTATGAAGGAAAATTAGTTTCAAAAGACATTAAAATCGCCATCGTAGCGGCAAGATTTAACGAATTTATTGTTGCAAAACTTCTTGGCGGTGCTTTAGATGGACTTAAACGTCATGATGTGAAAGATGAAAACATTGAAATTGCATGGGTTCCAGGAGCTTATGAAATTCCACTTATTGCATCTAAAATGGCAAAGAGTGGTAGATATGATGCGGTTATCTGTCTAGGTGCCGTTATAAGAGGGAATACATCTCACTATGATTACGTTTGTGCCGAAGTTTCAAAAGGTATAGCATCTGTTTCTCTTGAGACTGACATTCCTGTAATGTTTGGGGTTTTAACCACCGAAAACATTGAGCAAGCCATTGAAAGAGCAGGCACAAAAGCCGGAAATAAAGGTTTCGACTGTGCTGTTAGCGCAATTGAAATGGTAAATCTAATTAATCAACTATAAATCCTTTAATTGCCCCTTTAATTAAAATTACCCCAGAACTTAATACCAGTTCCGGGGTAATTGATTTTTTTCTATTTTATTTATAAGGAATTCTTATATATTTCATACACATCTTGCCCTGACAATGGTATAAAAGTATCTTCAAGGGTACCATCTAGTTTATCTGCCATAATCTTTAGATTTTCTTCCCCTATTCCCACATCAGTCAAAGTCTTTGGAAGGTCCATTTTTTCAAATAACTCTCTAGTCATTTTTATAGCTTTCTTTGCAATATGCCAAGTACCTTCACTTGGATCTATTCCCCATACATTTACTCCGTATTCAACAAATTTATAAACGGTAGAATCATTTAGAACATATTCCATCCAATGAGGGGTAAGAATTGCAAGTCCTTCACCATGAGTAATATCATAAAAAGCACTGAGTTCATGCTCTATAGGGTGAACGCTCCACTGAACATCTGCACCATATGACAAAAGTCCATTTATTGCAAGACTTGAAGCCCACATTAAATTAGCCCTTGCCTCATAATCCTCTGGGTTTTCTAATGCTATTGGACCATATTTTATACATGTTTTCAAAATGCTCTCACAAAACCTGGCCTGGATAAAACCATCTTTTTCTCTTGTAAAATACACCTCAAAAACATGGCTCATAATATCTGCTGTCCCAGCTGCAGTTTGTCTCTTTGATACAGAAAATGTGTATTCTGGATCTAAAATTGAGAAAGCCGGCTTAACAAAATCAGATCCTGTTCCTAGTTTTTCGTTTTTTGACATATCTGATATAACAGCAAATGCGTCCATTTCAGAGCCAGTTGCTGCAAGAGTTAGAATTGTCACTACCGGAAGTGCTGATTTTATTTTTCCACCATCTAATACCAGTTCCCAAGGGTCTCCTTTAAACTTAGCCCCCGCTGCAATTATCTTAGAACAGTCAATTGTGCTTCCGCCTCCAATGGCTAAAACAACATCAATTTTATTCTCTAAACAAAGGGTTACACCTTCTCTAACAGATTCAATTTTTGGATTAGGCTCAACGCCAGCCAACTCAAAAACTTCTATATCATTTTCTTTCAAAATATCTAAAGCCTTATTGTATATGCCATTTTTCTTTATGCTTCCTCCACCATATACCATAAGAACTCTTTTACCTATTTCTTTGATCCTTGACAAGTTTTTAATTTGCCCTTTTCCAAAATAAATTTTTGTTGGAATTGAATAATTAAAGTTCTGCATTAGTCCCCTCCTCTTCTAATTCTTTTAATATCTCCTGAATTTCGAGTTTTCTTTTTGTCTTTTGGGTTGTAGTCTTAATTGTAGGTCTGTCAGATAAAAAGAACTTCTTTACCATTTTATATGCAGGCATACTATTATTTATTTCAGTCATATCTTTATCAAGCTGAATCTTTAATTCTTCTACTGTCATAGCTTTTTCATCTAAATATGCCTTAGAATATACTATTTTTGCCCATATCACAAATTCATTATGCTTTTCCATTGGAAAAACAATACTTTCGTCTACATATGGAATTGCATTGATTAAGTTTTCAATCTCTTCCGGATATACATTTTTTCCATTTTTCATTACTATAACATTTTTTTCTCTTCCACAAATGAATAAAAAATCATCCTTATCAAAGTATCCAAGGTCTCCTGTGTAAAGCCATCCATCTTTTAATACTTCAGCGGTAGCTTCTTCATTGTCATAATATCCCAGCATTACATTATCGCCATAAACTACAATCTCGCCAATGCCTTCTTCGTTTGGATTAACAATCTTTGCTTTAACATTAGGCATAAGCTTCCCCACTGAGCCAGGCTTCAAAAACTCATAGGTTTCACTAGAAATCGTAGGTGATGTTTCAGTCAATCCATACCCTTGAACAGTTAAGATTCCGAAATCATTGAGCCCTTTTGATACTACCGGATCCAATGCGGATGCACCATTTATTATAAACCTCATCTGTCCTCCAAGTTGATCTATAATAGGCTTAAAAATCTTTCGTCTAAGATTTATACCGATTTTATCAAAAAAGTCGCATAGTTTAAGTCCAAAAGCAATCTTTTTTCCCATTCCCTGATCTTCAATGGCTTTATTTATTTTTTTATACATGTTTTCAAGCAGTAGAGGTACACTCATTATTACCGATACTCCATACTCCTTCATGTTATTAGATATATACTTTAATCCATCACAAAAAACATTTTTCATTCCCTGAGACAAAAATACTAAAAGCCCTGCGAAACCATAACAATGATGCAATGGAAGAATTAGCATGTTTACATCGTCTTCAAAAAATAGTTCACAAAAATCCATCCCAACTATACAACTGGTGTAATTTCTATGGGAAAGCATTACAGCCTTAGACTGTGATGTAGTTCCAGAAGTGAACAATAAAAAAGCCATCGCATCTGGATCAATCTGTGCGTCAAGATACCTTCTATCGTTTTTATTTATCAGAGATTTACCTTCTTCTAGCATTCTTTCCATAGTTATTATGTTATCTAAAGGTTCTTCCGGCTCAAAATCCAATGCTACAATAAGCGATAAATTAGTTTTTCCCCTCTTATAAATCTCATCTATTATTTTCCTTTGTTTCTTATCACAAAATATTATCTCTGTATTACTTCTAATTATGCAGTTTTCTATTTCATCTAGCTGAAGTCCCTTATCTAGTGGCACAACAACTCCAACACCACATGCTACCGACAAATAGCTTAGAACCCAAGCATAGCTATTTTCCCCAATCACGGCTATTCTCTTATCTTTATATCCTTTATCGATAAGCGCCGTCCCAAGGTAAGCCATCTGATCAAATAATTGCTTATAGGTAGTGTCAATATACGAGGTCTTCTTAGTGCTCCTGTCTTTGACTTTGGTACAGAAAGCAACCCTGTCCCCATACTTTTTTACGGATATTTTCAGAAGCTCTCTTAAGTCTGAAATTCCATTTAGATCCTTAAATCTTTCTTCTAAATTATAATGTTTCATGTGTCTTTTCTCCTGTCAAATATAGACTATCATTTTCTTATATCGATGTCAAACTGTATTATAATACTAGATTGTTTTTTATAATTTCCTTCAACACATGTTCTTCACTTTAAAATAGTATTATAGTTATTGGTTAATTTAAAATCACAGGAGGGTTAGGTTGAAAAAGAAGGTTTTATTATTCTTCATAGTCTCTTTCACAATAGTGTTCCTTGTTATGAATGATTATTGTCTGTATAATACACCCATCGGAAAAATCACTTCAACTAAGGACAATCTTACAGAAACAAAAACAGGTTATGACGGTAATCATGAATATAAGGAAAAATATTATAATCAAGAAATCAGTGCTACTATTATGAATGGTGAATATAAGGGGCAAACTATATTTTTGACCAACAATTACACCTTCTCCGGGGCCTATGACACTAAATATTCTAAAGGTGACAGGGTTTTTGTTGAGTCCATCACTGAGGAAAATGGCACTTTAACAGGGAAACTTACAGGTGCAAAGCGTGACTACATAGTTGCCTTTATTCTTACGTTTCTATTTGGATTATTTCTTTTAGTTGGTGGAAAATCTGGTATCATGACTATCCTCAGTCTAGGTATTAACTTAATAACATTTTACATTGTCCTTGTGTTATATAAAAATGGGACAAATATTCTGTTGGCCTCAATACCTATGTCTATTATATTTACTTGTCTTCTCTTATTTTTTATGTATGGCAGGGGTGAAAAAACATGGCTTTCCCTAATAGCTACACTTATTTCTGTAGGCATAACAACTTTGATAGCTTTTGGTACAATGGAATTGGCAGTACCAATGGACTGGGACTTTATGGACTATTTAAATCAGCCTTATGATCAAGCTGATGCGGGTTATATTTTTATGGCTGAGCTTCTCATAGGATGTTTGGGGGCTGTTACTGACGTTGTTGTTACAATTGTTATTACTGTTGATCAGATTGTAACGGCAAATCCACAAGCAAGTAAAAAATCTCTGCTCCAATCCTGTCGAAACGTAGGAGATGATATAGTCGGTACCATGATTAATGTAATGTTTCTTACTAACATTGCTGCTAGTATCCCATTCTTCATACTTTCAATGAGAAACGGAATTTCTATGCTAACAATAATAAAATATAATGTTTCCTTTGAATTGGTACGTTTCCTCTGCGGAAGTATTGGTGTCGTTCTTGCAATTCCTATTTCTGCTTTAGTTGCAACATACTTTTATAAAAGGCAGGTGAAAATAAATGTTAACAATTGAAATTTTAGGCGTAACCCTAATTGTGCTTATTCTTATTGTATGCGGTGACAAAGGGTCTAAATCAATAATTACAACTGTTATGAATGCTATTATTCTTTTAATAGCAATTTATCTTATATACAAAGGAATGCACCCAATAATAGTTACTGTTGTATTTTGCATAATAATTACTTCCATTGTTTTATTTTATCAAAATGAAATTGACTCTAAATCAAAAGCCTCGTTTATTTCTGTACTTATTGTTATAGCTATAGTCGTTCCTCTGGTGTATTTTGTAGCAAATAGTGCTAACTCTGAAGGCTTCAACAGTGAACAATACGAAATCACAGACTCCAATGGTTATACCAGAAATATTAATATAAGCATGCTTTCTCTCCAGATTTCTACAATGCTTATTGCACTTATGGGTACTGTTATTGATACAGCAGTTGCTGTGACCTCTTCTATTTACGAAATAAAAACAACCGGTCAAGTCTCAAGCACCAAAGAACTTGCTACTGCCGGTTTTACAGTTGGAAAATCGATTATGAGTACCTCTATCCATACGATTTTTTATATTTACATGGCCGAATACCTGACTCTAATGATTCAATATGTCAATGATTACACCTTTATAAAGCTGATTAATTCAGAGTCCTTCGTACACGAGCTTATTGCGGTATCAATAAGCGGCATAGGTTGCTGTCTGGTTATCCCTGTTGCCATATATGTGAGTTGTCATACTAAACATAATATATAGTACCATCAAAATTTTACCATACTCTAAAGCTAAATCATTGGTCTTGGATTTTTTAATTGCATTTCAAATTTTCTAAAACATCACGTTTATTTACTTCAAAGTGTATATTTGTGGAGAGGCTTAGACTTAGTATCATCAGGAAATCAAGACCTCATAATATATAAAACTAACAAAACAGTAATTTTAATATATCCACTTATTGTTTATCCTCCTTCATTGGTTGCTTTTTCACTTGGTAATTACAATTACGAAAAATCAACTTGGTCGATTGTCGCCTTTTAACTAGAACTTCCTTGTTTGCGACAGATTTTTCCCTAATCTAAAAAAGCTGTCGCAATCCAAGTGTCTTCCCTTCATTTCGGGTAACTTTTTATCACAAATCAGTCAAATATCCCTACAAAGATATAATAATTTGCATTTGTATAACACTTCTACCTTCCAAAACCCATTATTGTTTATATATCAATACAATATAATACAATTATTTTCCATAAAAACTATAATATGTAAATTATCTGTCTCATCTCAACCGAAGTTACCATATTTGCGACAGATTTTTCCAAAACCTAAAAAAGCTGTCGCAATCTAGATTTTTCCCCTAACTTTTCGACTGCCAAGGCCCACCTCGATCATGGGCCTTTACATGGATGCCCTTTCGGGTTCGAGTCCTCTCTATACTAAAAAAAAACGCACTTACGTGCGTTTTGGTAGGGCATGAGGGACTTTGCAGCCTTTTCTAAAGTCTGCCGTCCTGCAGAGGCCCTTGCCTCTTTGGACCACTCCCTACTCCCAAGTCTTAAAGACTTGCTCCCTTACGGTCGTGCCCTTTCGGGTTCGAGTCCTCTCTATACTAAAAAAACGCACTTTCGTG
>JAWRJF010000002.1:0-7553 GCA_040307645.1 Anaerovoracaceae bacterium
CAGACCGAGACTTTGCCTCCGACTTCCTTCAGATTCCACCTCACGATGGACACCCTTGTCTTTAGCTAATGGTTGCTACTACCAACCCCATAACGGACTTTCACCGTCAAGCTGTCGCCCATGCTGGGCACACAATAAAAAAAAGATAAATATATTTATCTTTTTTTTATTTTTCCTTCTTCTAGGTAAATTATGTAATCATAATTATTTAAATTATCTTCTTTTATATCATGTGTAACCTCTATGATGATTTTATCTTGCAATGACATAATATATTCTTTGATGATTTTAGTATTATTAGAGTCTATACTAGAAAATGATTCATCCATTAATATTATAGGACGATTTGCAACTAACATGCGTATAATCCCTAGTATCTGTCTTTCTCCACCACTTAGTTGGTTTACATTCTCATATGTTTTTATTTTATTTTTTGTTGTTTCATTTAATTTATCTAAAAAATTTGTTACTAATTTAGTGTCACTATCCATACTATTGAAGATTGTAATATTATTTAAAAAATTTGTTTGAAATAAATATTCAAACTGATCAATTGAAAAAATGTAATCTTCTCTATCAATTTCTTCTATAGGCGTATTATCAATTCTTATTTGTCCATTTGATAAATCAATACTACCATCTATTAACTTCAGTAGTGTTGATTTTCCTGAACCACTATGACCTACTATTGCATACTTTTTGTTTTTTTCAAAACTATAATCAAGTGAATCTAAATAAAAATCCCCAATTTTATATGAAACATTTTTTAATATTAAATTATTAGGATTAGTATTAATATCAAATATATGAGTTTCTTCTAACAGTTCATTATCTAAAAGTGATAAAGTTTCTTTTAATGTTTCCTCTGTTGAGTTGATAGAGTTAATGCAATTTAATATATTTCTGATAGGATCTAAAAAGCTAGTTGTGTAACCAAATGCTGCAATACCCACTCCAATACTAATTTCTTGTTTTACTAGTAAAAAAGCTACTACAATAAAAGTATTGATATTAACTAGAAAAACGCCTAATGCATTTAATACATCAGAAGTAGTCTTATGCTTTCCGAAAATAAAACGTTTTTCTTCACTATTTATCAATGCTAAAAAATGTTCATTTTTAATCTCTTTTACTGTGAATTTATTAATTCGTTTTTTCCCTGATAAAAGATCTAACACCTTTCCAAAATAGAACTTCAAGCTAGAGAGTTGTTCTTCCCTGCTTTTTGATAATGTTTTATGCATTATTCTAGGAATAAATATAATAGCTACTGAACTCATTAAAACAACAATGGTTATTCTCCAATCAACAAATAGCAATAGTGTAAATGTAAAAATTAAAATATTAATAATGGATTTAAATAAATCAATATATGCACTTAAATAGTCCTCATCAATAACTTCTACATTATTGTTAAATATCGCTAAATATTCAGTAACTTTTCTCTTATTAAATTCATCACTACTTAATGATATTATATGATCAAATAAATCTTTTTTAATTTCAATAAAAAAGGATTTTGAGAGCTTCCATTCGTATACTCTTGCAACATATTGAAAAATACAATTTAAAACAACTAATATAAAATAGATTGTTACTAATTTAATAACTAAGCTTGCACCTTCTTGTAAAATATTATCAAATAAGTATTTATTTAATAAAGGAAATAAAGATGCTGTAATTGAATACAAAGTTGTAAAAAGTATTTGTATAAATATTGGAGTTTTTAATTTATATATATAATGTTTCATAATCAATAACCCACCTTTATTAAATAAAGGCTCTTTATATTATAAGCTGTTATAAGAGCCTTTATTTAATACATTTTATAGATTTTTAACTAACTTTTTCTTTCTTAGTTGCTGATTTTACATCGGTAGTAACATAATTAAGTAAAGAAGAATTTTTCCCCCTACATTGTCCCCCACATGCAAATATTTCTACTACAGTTCCCTTTTTAATCTCTGGTTTTTTAAACTTCATGTTTTGATTGGACATATTGAATTCACCCCCCTAATTGTAATTATTATTACGAGCTATTGCAATACTTTTGCAAATAGCAGAACAACCATAGACATCTTCATTTTCCGAAAAAACTGTTCCAGGACATCTTTCACAAAAAGAAAATAATTCACATTTCATACACTCACTGGTATTGTTATTTTTTAGATTACGTAATTGATAATAGTTTGGCAAATTCCATATTTCCTTTATAGACATATCATAAATATTTCCTACCTCTACATAAAAACCATTACACGGATATACTTTACCATTACTAGCAACAAATAGGCTATGACGTAAAGTACCACACATATACTCTGGTATTTCTTGTAGGATTTTATAGTTAATAGAATTATCTACCTGTCTAATAATTTCTTCTAACTGTTGATCTGTAAGAAAGTATTGTAAAGGAGATTTATCTCCATCAATTTTGGGAAAAATAGATGGAGAAGTAATAAAAGAAAATCCTTCTTTGTCGCAAAATGCTTTTATATCGATAAAATCAGTGTAATTCTCTGACAAAATAGGCGTTTTTAACTCTACTGGTACATTATATTTTTTTAATAACTCAACCCCCTTGAGTGCAGCTCTAAGTGAGCCTTTCACCCCAGTTATATTATCATGAATATCCTCATCTAAGGAAAATATAGTAAGTGAATAATCAGTTATATATAAATTAGATAATTCTTTAGCAACTTCTTCTGTTATCAGTGATGCATTACTGAGTATATTAACTCTAAAATGGAGTTCTTTTGCATACTTTATAATTCTTAAAATATCTTTTCTAATAAATATTTCTCCACCTGTTAAGACAAGTTGATGCACCCCTAACTCTCTTAAATCTCTTAGCAGTTCTTTTACCTTTAATTCTGACAAACCCTTTTCATCATGAAAGTTAATATAGCAGTGCTTGCACTTCCAGTTACAAAGGGTAGTTAATTCTATAGTAGCACTTATAGGTGTTTCAGTATTAAATGCATCGTTTAATATTCTATCAAAACTAGCATTCATAGATAAATTCTCCTTCTAATAATTCATTTATAAATTCCAAAACAACAGTTCTAATTTGTTCCTTATCAAAATCTTTATATTTAAGATGTAGGGAATTCACAATATCACTAATTTTTACACAATTAGATATTTGTAACCAAATTTCCATTCCTGTATCTTCAATAAAAAATAGTTCATTATTTCGCTCATCAATTATGTATACATATTGTAATATTTGTTGCCATGAAATAAAAATGGGAATTCTATAGAATGCATTTTCATCAGCTTTTAAAATAGTTTTCATTAACTACAACTCCCTTCATATTAGATAGGTCCCAATAATATGGTTTTTAATTATATATATAATATCACATATTATTTTAATATACAATCTGAAAATTCAATACTTTTAAACATTAATTCTTTTTGCTCTCGGGTCGGGTCGGGTCTTTGACAGTTGAATAATAAAAAAATTGATGAAGCCATTGAAAAGGCTTTATTTTTTTGTCAAATTTTATAAAAATATATTTCGTAATGTTTCGTATTGTGATATAATATAAGTAATTGGAGGTGCTTTTATTATGCGATTATCTTTTTCAAAGTCAAAAAATGCTACATCACTTTATGTAATAAAAGATGTTGTTGAAAATAATAAAAGAACTACAAAGGTAGTAGAAAAACTTGGGACACTTGATGATTTAGAGAAAAAATTAAATGGCAAAGACCCTATTGAATGGGCAAAAAATTATGTTCAGGATCTTAATGAAAAGGAAAAGGAAGACAAACGTGAAGTAATTGTTAAATACTCTCAATCTAAATTGATTAAAAAAAACGAACAACATTTATATAATGGTGGATACCTTTTTATCCAACAAATTTATTATGCCCTTGGGTTACATAAGATTTGCAATGAAATCTCTAGAAAATATAAATTCACTTTTGATCTCAATTCCATACTTTCAAGACTAATTTACTGTAGAATTTTATTTCCTGCCTCAAAGCTTGCAACCAATCAATTATCTAAGAAATTTATTGAACAACCAAATTTCGAATTGCAGCATATCTATCGTGCTCTTGAAGTTATTGCAAAAGAGTCTGATTTTATACAGTCTGAATTATATAAAAATAGTTTAAAGATTTCTAAAAGAAATACAGGTATTCTTTATTATGATTGCACTAACTACTTCTTTGAAATTGAGCAGGAAGATGGGTTAAAGCAATATGGTATTTCTAAAGAACATAGACCAACTCCAATTATTCAAATGGGACTTTTTATGGATGGTAATGGCATTCCATTAGCTTTTAGCATTAATAAAGGCAATACTAATGAGCAGGTTACCCTTACCCCCTTAGAAAAACAGATTCTTTCTGATTTTGACCTTTCTAAGTTTGTTGTATGCACAGATGCTGGTCTTGCTTCCATAAACAATCGTAAATTTAACGATAAAGAAGATAGGGCCTTTATTACAACACAATCGATTAAAAAGTTGAAAAAACACCTTAGAGAATGGGCACTTGATTCAAGTGGATGGAGTCTTGATAATGATATGAAAACTTATGATATTTCTAAACTTGATGATGAAAAGTATAAAGATAGAATTTTTTATAAGGAACGTTGGATTAAGGAAGATGGTCTTGAACAAAAATTAATTATAACTTATTCCATCAAGTATAGGGATTATCAACAACAAATTCGCCACAATCAAGTTGAACGTGCGATAAAAATAATTGATACTAACCCTACAAAATTGAAAATAAACACTCAAAACGATTATAAAAGATTTATTTCCAATACACACTGTACTTCATACGGTGAAATTGCTGAAAAGGAAATATTTAGCATTGATACTGAGCTTATTAAAAAGGAAGAAGCCTTTGACGGCTTTTATGCTGTATGTACCAATCTTGAAGATGATGCTTCTAAAATCATAAAGATTAATAAAAGGCGATGGGAAATAGAGGAATGTTTTAGAATTATGAAGGGTGAATTTAAGGCAAGACCTGTATATTTAAGTCGTGATGACAGAATAGAAGCTCATTTTACTACCTGTTTCATTTCACTAATTATATATCGCATTCTTGAAAAAAAATTAGGAGAAAAATATACATGCAATGAAATACTTACAAATCTTAGGGAAATGAATTTTTATCAAGTCAATTGGGAAGGCTATATCCCAACTTATATTCCTAACAATTTAACAGATGATTTTCATGAAGCATTTGGCTTTAGGACTGATTATCAAATTGTATCTACACAGCAAATGAAAAAAATATTAAAGGAAACTAAAAAGTAGAAAATATTACGCACTTTTAAAAAATCATAAAATCCTGAAACTCATTGTAAGTACTAGAGTGAACATGCCCCTGTCAAGTAGTCAGTGGAAATAATAAAAAACTTTCTTCGCCAATCGTTGAATTACGGTTGGCGTTGATTCATTCTATGCAGCTATATTCTGCAAGTAATTTCTGTATTCTATAGGTGTCATACACTTTAACCTCTTCTGATACCTATGATTATTGTAATACTCTATATAATCAGCTATTGCAGCTTCTAATTCTGAATATGAGTTGAACTTTCTTAGGTAATACATTTCTGATTTCAACATACCCCAAAATGCTTCCATGGGACCATTATCAATGCATCTAGATACTCTAGACATACTCTGTATCATACCAGCATCATCTAGTTTCTTTTTAAATGATTTACTTGTATATTGGTAACCCCTATCGCTATGAAATATTGGTTTTACATCTATGTGCTCCGAATGTGCAATATCAAAGGTTTTGAATACAAGATCATTGTTATTGGAGTGCCCCAACACAAATGATACAATACTCTTATCTGAAAGATCTAGTATTGCACTTAGATATGCTTTTCCTCCTAATCCATATTTCATCTCTGTCACATCAGTAAGCCATTTCTCTCCAAATCCCTCAGCTTCAAAATTACGGTTAAGAATATTATCTGCAGTAATTTCAGGAGTGGACTTAATGTAGTTCTTCCTCTTTCTACGACATACTGATTTTAGATTTAAGATATTCATAAGACGATAAATTCGTTTATGATTAACCCTTAAATTATGTTCACGATTAAGCTTTATTGTCATTTGCCTATAGCCAAGAATTCCATTTTTCTCTTCATAAGCATCTTTTATTAGTGGGATTAATTGTATGTTGAATTGCTCATTGGCACTTTCTTTTCTATTAAGCCATTTGTAGTATGATGATCTTTGTATTCCTGCAAAATTACATAATTCCGTTATTGGATATCTTTTAGTATCATGTAAATCACATATTGCTAGATATATATTCTCATGTCTAACTTGACTTAACGCCCCCTTTCTATCTCTTCCAATTTTTTTAGGAAATCAATCTCCATTTGTTTTCTTCTATTTTCTGCTTGTAATAATTTATTCTCAGCTTTTAATTTATCTACTTCAGACATTTCATCTACTGATTTTCTTTTGCCTCGTTTGTCTTGAAGAGCTACTATCCCATGGTTTTCATATTTAGAAAACCACGAATATACCTGTTGATATGATACTTGGAAATACTGTGCAGTTTCAGCGTAATTATTTTGATGTTCTATACAGTATTTTACTATTTCTATTCGTTCTTCATAGGTTGTTTTACGTCCTTTAGTCATGATTGATACTCCTCCAGTTCCAGAAGATTTTAGTTCATCATGACTATTATACTTTAAAATCCATTTCCTAAGTTGATAAGTTGATTTAATACCGTACTTTTTACATATATCCATTAGATATATATTATTTGATAGATAAACTTCTACTGCTGAAATTTTAAATTCTTTTGTATATTTAGCATTCTTAGAAGTTCCTAGTAATCCGTCTATACCTAGTGATTGATATATTTGAAGCCATTGCTTTACTGTAGACCAATCTACATTAAGATCTTGAGCTATATGGTTCATTGAATCTTCGCCACGTAGATATTTTTTTACAACTTCAATTTTCACTAAACCCGGAATCTTACTTTTTCTTCCCATAAAAAGATGCTCCTCCTTGTCTTACACAGTTTTATTATTTTAACTGTCTACTACAAGGGGAGCATATCAGAGTTCCAGGATTTTTCTTTTTTACAACTGTCAAAGATGAGATAATATCACATATTATTTTAATATACAATCTGAAAATTCAATACTTTTAAACATTAATTCTTTTTGCTCTTTTGTTAGCTTTTCAATATCTTTAATCATCTTTTTTACCTCCATTTTTTTTATTTTTCATTTAAAAAACTTAATATATCTTGGTCTGTTATTTCCCCTTTATTCTCTTTTTCAACAAGTTCTAAAAATTCTTCTGTAGGCTCTATACCATCAACTTTAATTAATCCTAGCGCAAAATCCCAAGCCTTTGATTTTTCCATATTATCAATCTCTCTTTATTGTTTAAACCAATCGAGTAGGAGCTAAATAATTAATTTATTTAGCGTCCTCTCACACCACCGTACGTACCGTTCGGTATACGGCGGTTCAATAGAATTAACATTTAGATGTGTATATTTTAAGCAAAGACACTAATCCAGCCTTTTCAAGC
>JAWRJF010000003.1:0-14036 GCA_040307645.1 Anaerovoracaceae bacterium
AGTGTTTTGCCAGAATTATAAAGTTCTACAATGGTATTTTTATATTCTTCTGTATATCTTTTTGACATTCTAGACACTTCCTTCCTTTTCTATATTTTATAGTATTCGGAAAATCGTGTCTACAATATTATACTAACATCATCTTGTGATTCGTACCAATATAAACAATCTGAATAGTTTGGTGTATTTTCAGCAGAAACATTTATACTATTTAGCCATTCAGTTACGGCATCCTGGTAAGAAGCGTTATATATAGTTTTTTCTTCCGTATTTTTCCAACAAAACATTTCATTTATTGGTCTAGCTTCTTTATAAGAAAAGATGTGATATCGTATTCCGTCACCGTGGAAACTTGGACTCGAATCCTTACTATATACCTCTGAATAATGTGCTTCTGAAGGCAATGAAAATCCCCAATTTATGTTTAGTGTTTTAGAATAGTTATCAAGATAACTCCATAAACATGCTAATCCGATAATAGTAATAATAACCAGAATGGCAATTTTTGATATGACCTTAATTCTATTCTTTTTCATTTCATTTCATTATCTCTTTCTATATTCTAATATATCTCCTGGTTGACAGTCTAATGCTTCGCATAACTTTATTAATGTAGATATTTTAAGAGCTTTTGCTTTTCCGTTTTTTAAGACCGATACATTAGCTAGGGTGATACCAACCTTTTCAGAAAGCTCTGTAACGCTCATTTTTCTTTTTGCAAGCATTACATCAATGTTAAAAATAATTTCTCCGTCCATTACAACCTCCTCATATTGTCCAATCGCTTTGTTCCTGTAATGCAGCAGCTTTTTTTACCAAATGTGATAATACCGCAGCAGCTACGGCTACTGCAACGCCCACAAATACGATAGCAAATGAGGCAATTACAACACCTGGATGGCTCATATTAAGTAGAAGCAAAACGATATTTCCAACAAAAAAGAAACCTGCATCAGCAACTGAGAAAACTGAAATTAATTTAAATAAAGAAGCATTCTGTTCAGTAAAAGATTGGTCTTTGCCAATATTGTTTGATATTTTCCAAGCAAAATTAAGTACAATAAAACAAGGAATACCCGATACCCAAACAAAAATAAGCCAAGGCAAAAAACGATTTGAAAATTCAGGATATCTTGCTTTTAAGTCCAAACCATACATAGGAATTATCATAGCATAAATAATCAATCCACAGATACCGATACCAATAAGAATAAGTTTTAGCCATTTTGAAAGATGTTTTTGTTTCATAAAATCAAACCTCCTTTGTTTGTTAAGAACAGTATACTACTTAAATGTAAAATGTCAATAACAATTTATCGTAATACGATAAATAAAAGGCGTAATACGATATATTCTAGTCAGTAGGTAGCAGTTTATATACTCATTGAATTACTATACGGCGGAGATTGTTTTACTTGGGGTAGTGAATGTATAATTTGTGGTAGTTGTAGCGATATTTGCAGTATTTGTGTACCTGATATTTTTACTTATTAAGGCGCTCAGGAAACATTTGAATTCAGCAGATGTTAGAAAAAAAAAGAATGATGTGAAGCCTATACCAAGAGAAAAGGGAAAGAAAAGCTTAATAGAAATACAGTGATTACAAGATTGTAATATTTCCTATGTAAGGTATTTATCAAAACTTGACAAAAGTTATACACTGTTATACACTGTTATGTAAAAGGAGGTAATCATGAAAATAATTTTAATAAATGGAAGTAGCACTCCTTTATACGAGCAAATCAAAAATGCAATAAAAGAGAATATTGTAGAAAATATAGTATCTGCTGATGAACAATTACCCTCCGTTAGACAATTATCAAGAGAGCTGAACGTAAGTATTTTAACTGTTAAAAAGGCTTATGATGAGTTAGAAAAAGAAGGATTTATTGTCATTAGACAAGGGTTAGGAACTTTTGTTGCTTCTATGAATCCGGAACTCTTAAAAGAGGAAAAACAGAAAGAGATAGAAGAAAATCTAGAAAATGCGTGTAAAGTCGCAAAATCAATTAATCTTAGTGAAGCTGAATTAGTTGATCTTATGAAATATATTTATGAAGGAGGTACAAACTATGAATAAAGTTGAAATAATCAATTTAAATAAAAAGTATCCTACATTTTCTCTTGATAATGTTAGTTTTTCAGTTCCAACTGGTTATGTTACAGGCTTTATTGGAAAAAATGGAATGGGTAAAACAACGACTATTAAATCAATTCTTTCCTTAAATAATTATGATGGGAATATTAATCTTAATTGCATTGGTTCAGATAAGAAATTTGACAATCAGAAGATTGGCGTTATTATGGATGATTCATTCTTGGCTAAAGATTGGAATATGAATTTAGTAAATGAAGCTATGAAAGTTGGATATGATGAGTGGAATGAAGAGCTTTTTTGGTCGCATCTTATTAAATTCAATATCAATAAGAAATTGAAAGTAAAAGAATTATCCAGAGGCATGAAAATTAAATTAATGCTTGCAATTGCTTTATCTCATAAAGCAGAACTATTAATTCTTGATGAACCAACAAGCGGTTTGGATCCAAGTATGCGAGAAGAATTTGTAGAAATCATTTCTGAATATATGGAAGATGATAATCATACAGTTTTGTTTTCGACACATATTACACAAGACTTAGAGGCTATTGCAGATTATATTGTTTTTATTGATAAAGGAAAGATTGTTTTATCTATGGAAAAGGATGAGTTCATAAATTATTTTATGATTTTAAAGTGTGCCTTAAGCAAACAAAATAACATCAGTGAATCTATATTGTTAGGTAAAAAAGTAAGTAAATACAATGTTGAATTGTTAGTAAAACGGGATAAAATAAAAGAAATACCAGATGGCTTTGTAGAAGATCAAGTTTCAATCGATAGAGTTATGGTTCTTTATGGGAGGGAGAAATAATGAATGCTAATAAAGTATTTAAATTAGACCTATTGTCTATTCGTCCATATTTAACATTGAAAAACTTAATAATACTAATTGGGTTAAGTGTTATATATGCAGCTTTGTCAAAGAACCCAGTCACAGTAATTACTATAACTCAGATGTTTGCTCTCCTTTTCTCGGGGTATCCATTTATGGTAGGAGAGGAAGCGGGAATTGATCCTCTATATAAGATTTTCAGCATAGAATCAAAAGATGTGGTGAAGGGTAGGTATTTGGTATCTACTTTGTTTGTTGGATTGATGCTGATTGCCGGTATTATACTTTCCTTGATAATATCTTGCTTATATTCGATTGTTGGTATTTACAAACTACTATTATTGGTCGTACCAATTACATTCTTAGTGACAACACTCATTATCTTTATGGAATATCCGATTTATTTCAAATACGGTTATTCGAAAGGGAAAACACTTGCTAGTATTCCATTTTTACTTATAGGCATTGTAGTGCTATTTTCTACTTTTTTTGCTAATCCAATGAAGATGATTTTAAACCTTTTTATCATGAATAAGGTAATAGGTATAGGCATACTGTTTGTGATTTGGGTAATTACACTGATGGTGTCATATAAGCTTTCAAATAGGTTTTATTCAAAAAGAGACTTTTAGAAATATTTTCTGATAAAATGATATTATTGTCTTTTAAACCTAATAAATCTGTAACATAATTAATTGATGACATGAGAATCTCCTTAGGTATTTGGGTAGCGCTTTTATTCTCTACATAGCCCTAAGGCTCATAAAAACCGCAGGGTGGATACCTGCGGTTTTTAATGGTTTATAGTCATGGGTTTTGATTTTTTTTAGAGATTTTTAATTTGTTCTTTTACGCTGTCAAAGGAAGTAGAACCCTTTGATTTTTTTGCTTCAATACATGCCTTCACATTTATTTTGTCGAAGATATCCTCTTGGAAAAGAGGAGAAAATTTCTGCAGTTCGGTAAGAGAAAGATCTTCGATAGCGCAGCCTTTGCCGATGCAGTGAAGGACCAATGAGCCGATGATTTCGTGGCAGTCTCGGAAGGGAATTCCTTTTTCCACCAAATAGTCTGCTGCATCTGTGGCATTCATGTAACCTAGTTTGGCTGATTTAGCCATATTTTCTTTTTCTACCTTCATGGTTTCGATCATTTCCCGGAAAATATTCAGAGAGTCTTTTAATGTGTCGCCCGCATCAAAGGCGGGAAGCTTATCTTCTTGCATATCCTTGTTATACGCTAGAGGTAAACCTTTCATGATTGTCAGCAGGGTGATAAGATCTCCGTATATTCTGCCGGTTTTTCCACGGATTAGTTCGGCCATATCAGGATTTTTTTTCTGGGGCATTATGCTGCTACCTGTGGCATAGGCATCATCGATTTCCACAAAACTGAACTCTTTAGAGCTCCAGAGGATTAATTCTTCACAGAAGCGGGAAAGGTGCATGATGCAGATGGAACAACAGCTGATGAACTCAATGGCAAAATCCCTGTCACTGACCGCATCCATGGCATTGGGAGCTACATGGGAAAAGCCCAACTCTTTTGCAAGGAATTCTCTGTCGGTAGAGTAGCTGGTGCCTGCCAGGGCCCCGCTGCCCAAGGGAAGATAGTCCATTCTTTCTCTGCAGTCTGCAAAGCGACTTCGATCACGAAGGAACATCTGATAGTATGCTAAAAGATGAAAGGCAAAGGTGACAGGTTGTGCCCGCTGCAAATGGGTGTAGCCTGGCATTATGGTTTCCGTGTGTTCCTCTGCAAGATTCTTCAGTGTGTTCAGAAAAGCATCAAGAAGATGATCAATTTGGTCGATTTCCTTCTTGATATGAAGCTTGAAATCCAGGGCCACCTGGTCGTTCCGGCTTCGGGCTGTATGAAGTTTCTTTCCAGTAGCCCCGATTTTTGCGGTGAGTAGGGTCTCTATGTTCATATGGATATCTTCTCCTTCAATGGTGAATTCCACATTCCCATCGTCGATATCCTTTTCAATCAAAAGGAGAGCCGATACAATTTCTAAGCTTTCCTCCTGACTCAATATTCCTTGTCGGGATAGCATCTTTGCATGAGCAATGCTACCCGCGATATCTTCTTTGTATAGTCGTTTGTCAAAGGTAATAGAAGCATTAAATTCATCACTCGATGAAGTCGATGCTTTTGTAAACCTTCCTTTCCAAAGTTTCAATATTTCGTCCTCCTTCTTTGTTTTGTTTTTGGATAGCTCGGATTTTCAGTGGTAATGAGAACAGGTTGATGAACCCTGTAGCATCGGACTGGGTGTATACGTCGTCTTTGCTGAATGTAGCAAATTCTTCACTGTAGAGCGAGTTAGGGGACTGGCAGGCAACTGCTGTTGCACATCCCTTGTAGAGTTTCATTTTGACCTTTCCGGTGACATATTCCTGGGTCTTGTCTACAAATGCGTTGATGGCTTCCATTAGGGGAGTGAACCATAGTCCGTCATAACAAAGCTGAGCAAATTTCTGAGCTACGATGTTTTTGTACTGCATGGTGTCACGGTCTAAGATTAATCGTTCCAAAGCTAGATGTGCTTCGTAGAGAACCGTACCTCCGGGAGTCTCATAGACACCTCGGGACTTCATTCCCACTAGTCTGTTTTCGATGATATCGATTGTTCCCACCGCATTGGCAGAAGCCAGAGAATTGAGTACAGTCAGAAGCTGGATGGGTCCCAGTTCTTTACCGTCAATACTGACAGGGATACCTTTTTCAAAGCCAATCTCCACAAAAGTTGCTTCGTCGGGGGCTTTTTCTGGAGGCATGGACAAAACATAGATGTCGTCAAGGTGTTCATTCCAGGGATTTTCTAGATTTCCGCCTTCATGGCTGATGTGCCATATGTTTTCATCTCTACTATATATTTTTTCTGTTGTTTGAGTAATAGGAATATTGTGTTCCTTGGAGTACTGGATAAGATCTTCACGGGAAGTAAATGTCCACTTGTCATCTCTCCAGGGTGCAATAATTTTGATGGCGGGATCTAAAGCTTTGATGGTTGTTTCGAATCTTACCTGATCGTTGCCCTTGCCTGTACAACCATGACATATGTAGAAAGCGCCTTCCTGCTGTGCTACTTCTACTAGTTTCTGAGCCATAAGAGGTCTAGCCATAGAAGTTCCCAGCATGTAAGCATTCTCATAGATCGCACCGGCCGATAAGGTGGGCCAGATAAAATCTTTTATAAACTCTTCTTGAATGTCCAGTACGATGGACTTGGTGGCGCCGGTGATTAAGGCTTTTTCTTTGATGGCGTCGAAATCTTCTTTCTGTCCGGCATTGCAGCATACAGCAATAACCTCGCACTGGTAGTGTTCTTTTAGCCAAGGTATGATGACGGATGTGTCCAAGCCGCCAGAGTAGGCCAATACTACTTTTTCGTTGTGTACCATATATATTCTCCTTTTGTATAATTATAAATAATAATGAATATTATACATTGACGTTGAAGGAAATGCAAGAAAAATAATGGTACCCTATGTTAAACCTTGTTCCTTTTTTACGGTTGGAATTATTTTTGAAATAATCTATTAGTGGTAAATACCTTGGGAACTGGTCTATATAGGACTGCATATTAATGATAATTTAAAAGTGTTACCTTTTAGTGAATGGAAGTTCTAAAAAAGGTAACACTTTTTTTATTATTCTGAATTTAATAATAATTTAGAATAATAAAATATTGAAAAATAGCCATTCTTGGATTTTGGATTTTTTGGCATGAAAATCGCAATATATGTTTTATATAAAATCACAAGGAGGAATTATGAAATGAAAGTTAATGAGAAGTATTTGAATTTTTATTACGAAACAATTGGAGAGGTTGAAGAACCAAAACTTAATCCGAGAACAACAGCATTACTATTAGTTGATTTACAAAATGAATTTGTTCTTAGAGATTTTGGTGAAGCATTACAGTTTAAAGAAGCTGGTGATTGGGAAAGATGGATTCCTTTCCATGATAGACTAGATGATATAGTAATCCCAAATAACAAGAAATTATTGAATTACTTTAGAGCAAATAATTTAACTGTTACATATGGAAGAATTGCCTGCTTGAGAGAGGATGGAAATGATCGTTCACCTGTACAAAAATCAGAAGGTTGGAATGGAATGTTACTACCTATCAATAGTTTTGCAGCACAAATGATTGATGAACTTAAACCACTAGAAAATGAAATTGTTGTTAATAAAACTACAGATAGTGTTACAAGTGGAACTAATTACTTGACATTACTACAATTCATGGGGATCGAGACAGTGGTTGTGACAGGTATTGTAACAGATCAGTGTGTAGCAAGTACTGTAAGAGGTTTAGCAGATGCGGGCTTTAAAGTCATATGTGTAGAAGATGCATGTGCCGCAGGAAGCCAAGAATTACATGATGCTGAGCTAAAAATTATGAATGTAATTTATTGCGATGTTTTATCTACTGATGAAACTATTAAATTATTAGACAAGAATTTATAGGGGGAAATATGGATAGTGGATTAAGAAAAGAATTGAAATTATCAAATATGATTTCAATGGCTGCAGGAGGAATGATAGCAGCTTGGATGGTAGAAATAAAATTTTGGTTTGAATTAAGTGGACCAGGAGCAGTATTTTCACTAATCACATGTGCAATATTGATTTTACCTTTATGTTTTATATATTCCGAGATGACAAGTATGATGCCATATGCTGGTGGCCAAAATATTTGGATAACTAATGCGTTAGGTCGTAATACAGGTTTTGGCTCATGTTGGCTCATAATGCTGCTTTATGTTATGGCTATGCCAACAGTTGCATATGGAATTGCAAGTATGCTTGGTTACATATTCCCAGTTACCGCTTTACAGGTAAAAATAATAGCTGCAGTAATTTTGGTGATATGGTTTTTCTTAACAAACAGAGAATTAAAAGTATTAGCAAAGCTTCAGTCTATTTTATTTTGGAGTACGTTGGTTGTATCTTTAGGAGCTTCAACAATTTTCATTTTGAGTGGTGATTGGCATTATTCAAATATAACACCTTGGTTTTCGAATGGAGCTACAGGATATGGGGCAGCAATTGGATTATTAATTATGAAATTTGTCGGGTTTGACCTTATTCCACAATTATCAGAGGAAGCTAATTTCCCTAAGAAGGATTTATGGAAAGCTTTTGTTGGATCACTTGCTTGTACAGTTCTTATTTATGGTTTAGCAGTTGTAGCAGTAGGAGGCATTGTATCAAACGAGTGGATTGCTGAGACTGATATTGTCGACCCTAGAGTTGCTGACATTATTGGAATGCATTGGTTAGGTTTAATAATTGTAATAATGGGGTCATTAACTTGCATCACAACATTATCATCATTTTGGCTAAGTGCTTCAAGAATTTTATATGGAGCAGCTAAGCAGCATCAAATGACAAGAAGATTTGAAAAGCTAAATAAATATGGACAACCTCAATTTGCAAATTTAATAGTTGGAATATTATCATTATATTTTACAGTATTTGCACCTGATGCATGGATTAACTATATTTATACTATTTATGGTGTAGCCGCTGGAGCCGTATACCTATTAGTCTCAATTTCCTTCTTGAAGCTAAGAAAAGTGCATCCTGAATGGGAAAGACCATATAAAGTTAAAGCCGGGATACTTATGGGTATTATCGGTATTGCCTTTTGTCTATGGATTCTATATACATCAATAACAGCGATGGACGTAGGCGCATGGATAGTTCTCGTTATATATGCTGCGCTTGGAGTTGTTCTATGGACATACTCAAAGTATATGGAGAAGAAAGATCCTGCAAATTGGTCACCTGTAATTGTATCCCCAGATACAGTTGCATAAGGTTAGTAAATTTTAAACAAAAGTAGAATATGTATTCTGGCACAAATTCATGGGTTATGGCCCATGAATTTGTGTTAAAATGTTCATAACATTTGGAAAGGAGAAATATGAAAAAAGTGAAATATAGAAAGTCATTTGCCACAAATATAATTGCCATTTTTTTGATATTTAATATATTTTCCATAATGTTTTTTAGTTATTATGTAAAAATTAAAGAAGATAATAAAAATGTTCAATATGCTAAATCTAGTTTGCAAGAAATTGTTGATGAAAAAAGTGAATTAATTTCAATTAGTTTTAACAGAATAGAAACACATGTTAACCTATTGGAAATTTGGATGGAACAGCTGCTTAAAAATAAGGCGGTTTCTGATACTTTACCTGATGACTATGAAATTACTAGAGAGGGAATGATAATCAAAAAAAAGAATGAAACTCTTAGTAATAATGAGCAAAGCAGTCTGATAGTTCCTAATACAGAAGAAAAAAATAGAGAGCTGTATTATGCAATTAATATTACTGGGGAACTAGATAAACCTTTTCAAGAAATCATTGAAAAAGAGAATGTTACATGGGCATATATTGTTACTAAACATAGTTTATTGAGATGTAGTCCTTATTATGATGTATCTACAGCATTTGCAAGTGATCATAATCAACGAAGTGATGTCTTTTATACTGAAGCAAATGAAAAAAACAATCCGGAAAGAAAAGCAATTTGGACTAAGCCATATACTGATTATTTAGGTAAGGGTTGGACAATGACTTGCTCTAAACCAATTTATGATAAAAATGATGAAATGTATGGGGTGATCTGTCTAGATTTATCAATTGAAAGTATAAAAGAAAAGTATTCTGAAGGGTTTTCTTTGGGTAAAAGTGGAAAAATATACTGGCTTGATTGTGATGGTAATATCTTTTATCATCCGGATTATGATGAAGAATCAGTTAGACAGGGCGAAGTTTATGAGAAAAATATTTTTGATGATAGAAATCTATCTACTGAAAGAAAAATGGCTATAAAAGAAGCATTAAAAAAAGACAGTGATATTGTCAATCTATACGATAATGGAAAAAATAAAATTATAGTATATTCAAAAATTAAAGGAACGAATTCGACTTTGTTTATTGAAATGAATAATGATGAATTTGTGGCAAGTTATGATATTAAATCATCAGCAATTACAATCTTGGTTATAATTGATATAGTACTAGCAATAATCTTTGCATTTATACTGTTTTTTAATTTCTCAAAACCTATGAAAAAATTAGTTAATAGTGCTAACCATATCTCAAATGGAGATTATGACTATATAACGAAGAATATGAATGCAAGCGATACAAGTATATATGAGATAAAGCAATTAACAAATGCTTTTATGACGATGAATGAAAGTATTGAAGTTTATATGGAGACTTTGATTGAGAAGAATCGTGAAATAAGCACAATACTAGAGACTGTAGAAGGCTCTTTGATGATAGTTAATACTGATGGGAAAGTAAAAATAAAGTCTAAAAATACAGAAGGAATAACAGCTGATATTTTAAAAAAAGCTATAGAAAAAATTCTTGATACTAAATGTTCTTTTTCTGAGCAGGTTATAATTAATAGTCAGGTTTTTAAAAATACATATTATCCAATTGGGACAGATGATATTAAGAATATTGTTGTATCCAGTGATTGTATTACAGACTCGATTTTAATGGAAAAGGAAATACAACAAATTGAAAAAATGGCAGGTGTTGGTCAACTTTCTGCAGCAATTGTACATGAACTTAAGAATACTTTGGCATTGATTAAGGGGGCTACATATATCCTAAACATGGCTGATTCAGACGAAAAAAACAAAAAAGAAATAAATACTATAAATAAAGCAGTTAGTGAAGCTCAAAATGTTATAGAAACACTTTTAGATTACTCAAGAAAAGATTCATCGGGATATGAGATGATTCATATTGGAACGTTGATTAATCAAATCTTGTTACTATCTAAGAAGGAGATTATTAGAAAGGATATAATTATTAACCTTGATATTGATAATAATGCTTATATCTTTTCAAATGGCAGAGAAGCTGCGAAAGTTATTCTTCAAAATATAATAATAAATGCAATTCAGGCTGTAAATGAAGAAGGTATCATTAATATCTGCTGCTATCAAGATGATAATATTGTTATTTCCATAAAAGACAATGGAGGAGGTATTAAGATTGAACCTATTGATAGAGTGTTTGAACCATTTTTAACAACAAAAGGGGAAGGAACTGGCATTGGCTTATGGATTACAAAGAGATTAATAGAATCTTTAAACGGAAGTATAACTGTTATCTCTGAGAAAGGTTCAGGGTCCACAGAATTTATTATTTGTTTACCAAGGAAATAGAGGAGAAGAAAAAATGAGAAAATATTCGATTTTGCTTGTTGACGATGATCAAGAGCTTCTCAAGGTGTATGAGAGAATAATGGAGCTAAAGGGGTTTTCAGTATTAATTGCTAGTAATGCTTTTGATGCTCTCAAAATTATTAAGGAAAATTCTATTTCTGTTGTAATCTCAGATATAATAATGCCTAAAATGGATGGTATGGAGCTCCTCTTAAAGATAAAGAACATCAAACCGGCAGTTGAGGTAATCATGTTGACTGCAGAGGGTTCTATTTCTGGAGCTGTTGATGCTGTTAAAGATGGAGCTTTTTCATATATAGTAAAACCTGCAGATATTGAAGAACTGATTTCAAATATTAAAAAAGCAGAAGAACTTTTTATAACAAAAAATGAGAATGATACTTTAAAACAACATCTTGATGACCTTTCATCAAAGAAAAAAATAGTTGGGAAGTCAGATGCTACTATAAAACTGATACAAAAGGCTGAATTAATTGGCTCTACAGATTCTGCAGTTTTAATTACAGGGGAAAGTGGAACGGGAAAAGAAGTATTTGCAAATTTGGTACATCATAGTAGTAAAAGAAAAGATAAACCTTTTGTGTGTGTGAACTGTGGCGCGTTAAATGAAAATTTGATTGAATCAGAACTTTTTGGCGCTGAAAAAGGGGCATATACAGGAGCAGAAAAATTGAGAAAGGGTAGATTTGAGACAGCCGATGGAGGAACAATCTTTTTTGATGAAATTGGAGAATTAAGTCTTAACATGCAGGTCAAGCTTTTAAGAGTATTGCAAGAAAAATCCTTTGAAAGGGTAGGAGGAAATGAAACAATTAAAAGTGACTTTAGATTGATTACGGCAACTAATAGAAATTTAAAAAAAGAAGTTGAGGAGAATAGATTTAGAGAAGATTTATACTATAGAATTAACATTATTCCTGTTGAAATACCACCTCTTAGGGAAAGAAAGGAAGATATAAAACTATTATGCGATCTATTTATAAAAGAAATATCTTCACAAACAAATAAAAAAATTGAACCATTTGATGAACATATTTTTAAATATCTAGAATCATATAACTGGCCTGGCAATATACGTGAATTAAGAAATATAATTGAAAGGCTAGTTGTACTATCAATAGATGGTAAAATAAGTGAGGAAGAATTGCCCTCTGAAATTATTAATGCTTATATGGAAACAAAAGATGATTTAGGGTTAAAAGAAAAAACAAAGGCATTTGAAAGAGATTATATAAAAAAGGTCATTGACCAAAATAATGGGAACGTATCAAAAGCCGCAGAGGAAATGCAAATTGCCAGAAAAAATTTGTATAGGAAACTAAATGAATTTGACATACATTACAAGAAATGAAGGATTTGAAGCGGATAGAACACTTTATTATAGATTAACTTGGGTTCATATTTTATCAGTGTAACTTCTAGCCATTATGATTGGGCAATAAAGAAAATAAAAGCTCATCAAAGAAATTGCAAGATCAAAAAATAATTATAAAGAAATAGCCTGAAACCTTAGATTATAGAAATTTAACATGATGATTGTAGGCTTAGAAAGAAGATTTTAGGTTTTTTTGGATTAAAAGGAGGAGGAATAGTCATGAACCGAGACAAGTATACTTTAGAGTTAGAGAGAACTATTTTTAACTGGTACTATGAGGGGGAAAACACTTCCTTAGAACCAATTTTTAACGTGATTAAATTAGGGCTTAATCACGATATGAAGGTTATAGTTCAAGCAGAAAAAGCGGAAGAGACCTTTACTAATGAAGAAAGTCAGTATTATATTCCTTTATTCACAAGTCTTGAAGAATTAAATAAGGGTGAGATATCACCTGGAATTAACCAGTGCTTTAAGGAACTATTAAAAACAGCAGAGTCGCAGCCGGATTGTCTTGGGTTTATTATAAATCCATGGGGCAAAAAATTAATTTTAGATAAAGACATGCAGAATGCAGTAGTAAACTATAAGGTTAAATCACATATTAGTTTTGTTAGAGGCAGTGTGGTTGATATGCATGTGGGGGCTATTGTAAATGCGGCAAACAACAGTCTTCTTGGCGGAGGTGGTGTTGATGGAGCAATACATAGGGCAGCAGGTTGGCAATTATTGGAGGAGTGTAGAAAACTTAATGGTTGTAGAACGGGAGAAGCAAAAATTAGTGGGGCATATAATATAGACTATGCTGATCGCATTATTCATACTGTTGGTCCGGTTTATAGTGGAAAACCTGTGGATGCAGAGCTGCTGTCGGATTGCTACAGAAATTCCTTAGATTTAGCTTTGACTAACCAGTGTATGAGTATTGCTTTTCCGTGTATTTCCACAGGTGTTTATGGCTATCCTTTAGAGAAAGCTGCAAAGGTATCGCTCTTTACGGTTTTAAATTGGTTTGAGGCTCATCCTGAAGTAGTAATAAACGTATATTTTTGCTGCTTTAAAGAGGCAGAACTTTTAGCATATATGGATTTACTGTAATTCAATAATAAAGTTAGGAACACCTTACGTTGGATCAAGTAAGGTGTTTTTTTATAAGCTGATTAAAGCGATTTGCAGAATAGTTGAAATAAATTGTAAAATCTTGTATAATAAAATAAAGATGTGTGAAAAGTGAGATAATTACATGAATGGGAAGTTTATTAAAATAATTCAAGATACATAACATGGTAGACTAGAATTTTTAGTGTGCTGTGTTTTTTTGTTTAATTTTTTATTTGGACAATATTTCAAAATTAGGATAAACTTAGACAAAAAAGTAAAAAACTCGCAAAAGCGAGTTAAAATCCACATCAGTGTGGGCCCTAAAGGGCGATTAGAAAAATTCTTTATTTGAACCATGTAGTGTAATCTCATATAGTAGTCAATTGAG
>JAWRJF010000004.1:0-2913 GCA_040307645.1 Anaerovoracaceae bacterium
CTTTGAACGCTATGATGTTAACGGGGTACATGTTTTCTGTATAAATATTCCTGTAGGGCGAATTCCTAAACATCTTTTACATAAGGTTTCAGAATGGGGGCTGAAAATCCTTTATGCACGAATACTTAAAGAATTTGGAAAACCCGATGTATTGCATGCCCATTTCACAGATCTTGGGTATGTGACAGTTTCATTGAAACAAAAAATTAATGTTCCTCTTGTTATAACAGAACATTCTTCTGCTATCATTCAGCCTAAGTTAAATAAAAAAGTGTTTGAAACAGCAAAAAAAGCATATGGTAGCGCTGATGCAGTTGTTGCAGTGAGTCCATCATTAGTGAAAGTTATTGAAGATATGTTCGAGATTAAATCAAGGTACTTACCTAATATAGTTGATGTTAAGACATTTGATTACGAACCAATTAAGAAAACTAAGGATGGAGTCTTTCGTTTTATATCTGTTGGAAATTTGAAATTCAGCAAGAGAATGGATCTTATTATAGAAGCTTTTCACAACGTTTTTTCTGACACTCCCAATATGACGTTAACTATATTTGGAGAAGGGAAGGAGAGATGCAAAATAGAGAAGCTTATAAAACAATATGATCTAGAGGGTAAAGTGAAACTTATGGGTATGCAGCCCAGATCGGTTATTGCAGAAGAGCTAAAGCGTAGTGATTGTTTTGTTTTACCTTCTCGCTTTGAAACTTTTGGAGTTGTCTATATTGAAGCATTGGCTACTGGTCTTCCAGTAATTGCTACTAAGTGTGGAGGTCCCGAATGTTTTGTTCATGAGAATAATGGTTTGTTAGTTTCTGTAGATGATGTAGATGAGTTAGCTTGTGCTATGAGATATATGTACGAAAATAATAATGTGTTCGATAGAAAAAGAATATCTGAGGAGATAAAAGCGAAGTTTTCACCTGAAAGTGTAGCGAAGGAGCTTATAAAAGTTTTTAAAGAAGTTATTAAACCTTAGTTTCTGGGGATTGTTTTAAAATGCCTAGATATGAAAAAGAGAACCCCCAAAAAAACCATTGTGGCTTAAATGCTATTATTGAGCTAGAGCTGCAACTAGCTAAAAAGAACCCGACACACCCTAAAAAGACACTCTCTGCGAAAATTTTATTCCAGGGGGATCTTGTTTTTTTAGAAATTTTAAAGGACTTTTTTGTAACGTACATATAAAGGCAGCAATAAAGAAAAAATATAATAATTCCATAATTTGTTAGTAGTTCTACCCACCAATTATGAACATTCACTATCCCTTTTGTATCAAATATTGCTTTATTTTGCATATACCATTCAGCATTTCCAGCTCCTACCCCTAATCCCAAAGAGTTCGCCAAAAAAGAAAAGGAATTTTGTATTAAATTTATTCGAACCCCGCCAGATCCGATCCTTTCAGTTATTTGGAAAGTTAACGATTGAATTATAGAAGTTGGAATAAAGAAACTAAAAAAGGTAATCATTAATGGTATTAATAGTATAAGTAAAAAGAATTTCCCCCTTAGCGTATATTCTTTTAAAAAAGAAAAGTACCAAGAAATAAAAACCATTACTGTGGCTATTATGTTTGATCTTGATGTTGTAAAAGCTAATAAATACAATGAAGAAACTAATAGTATTCCACCGCATATGCGGTGGAATACCTTTTTTATATTCTTTGTAAGGGGAAGAAGAAAGCAAATTGACAAAGTTAAGAATGTTGCATAGTCGTTTTGGTTATGAAAAACTGATGTTGGTATAAATACTTTATTTTGCCTATTTAAGAGATTAGAAGTTAAAAGATGATTGCCTGTCGTAACCTCCCAAAGTCCAATAAAATTTAAGCAACAAAGTATCACCATCCACATAATAATAAAAATTTTTAAATCTCTGAATGTTTTGAAATGGTACATGCAGCCAAACATTAGAGTAATCCCTATAAATAGAAATGCAACGTTTCTCAACCATAGTTCTAATGATGCCACCCATAAAATACTGCAGAAAGCGTAAAAAAAACAGAAAAGAAAAAATAGTACTGGAAACTTGTATGGCTTCATTTGAGTTAAATTAAGCCTATTTTTTAAACATAAATTTGTCACAAATATATACCATGCAAAGAGGAAGAAAATCCTAAAAGGGAATATATGATACCCTCCTAATGACTTTGATAAAAAAGCAGATCCCCAAAATCCAGTTATTATTACAAGCCAAAAATTATATTTTGATATTTGTTCTAAAGTCATTTCTTGTTAGGAACTCCTTTTATTATCGATCCTCATACGCTGCTTCAATAATCCCCACAGTTTTTCGTGCCTCTCGCCCTGTAACTATAGGATACGCTTTGCCATCTAGAACATCTATAACGTGACTATAGTAATCAAGGTGTCCAGAACCATAGACACTCTTGGGATTAGTGTTAACAACATTAATAGATTCGTCCATGGGATCGTTATTAGCAAACTGCCACGTTTCAATTTTATTCATGGCAACCCCGCCAATTCGTACAGTTCCCTTTTCTCCGAGAATAGTGATGCTGCCTTCAAGGTTTTTGGGGTAAGTAAGGGTGGTGACATTTATAGAACCAAGAGCACCACTTCTGAATTTGATATTTACTACTATAGTGTCTTCTGCTTCAATACGCCGCGCAAGAGTAGAACTGAAGGCGCTCACCTTTTCTACAGAGCCACCCATCCACTGAACCATATCCACATAATGAGCGGCTTGGTTTGAAAGGCATCCGCCGTCAAAATCCCAAGTGCCTCTCCATTTGGCTTGGTCATAGTAATCTTGTGGGCGGGTCCAGAATACATTAGATGTAATCATATAAATCTGACCAAAGCGATTAGCTTCAAGAGCTTTACGCAAAAGTTGAATGGTTTTGTTAAAACGGTTTTGTTTTACTACAAGATAATAGACGTGTGCTTT
>JAWRJF010000005.1:0-19004 GCA_040307645.1 Anaerovoracaceae bacterium
AAAAGAGATCAGGAATATGGAACAGATAGTTCCATATTTGCTGCCTTTCTTAAAACACTAAGATTAAGAACTAACATTTGTATAGCATAAGAAAAAGCCCTTGGGTTCGTCGTGAACCCTCGGACTTTGTCTTCGGTCTGATAGAGACAGGTTTTTCCTGTCTCTATTTCTATGTGTTCGCAAATAATCGGTGGGACTCAAATCCGAAAGGGCCGGAGCGAAAAGCAAACATCAAATTTAACAGAAGATTTGTTGGAAATGATATTAAATAAGTTGCTGACTAAATGCATATTGAGATTGCTTGAAATACACCGGGATGTACACCGTAATGTACACCGTAATGTACTCTAGCTTTATCCCCTATATGGGTATATTTTTAGGATTTGAAAAAATCTGTCGCAAATAAGGAAATTTTGGTTGAGATGAGACAGAAAATTGACATATTATATAATTTATGGAAATTAATTACATAAGATTGTATTGATATATAAACAATAAAGGGTTTTGTAAGGTAGAGGTGTTATATAAATGCAAATTATTATATCTTTATAGGGATATTTGGCTGATTTGTGATAAAAAGTTACCCGAAATGAAGGAAATACACTTGGATTGCGACAGCTTTTTTTGATTTTGGAAAAATCTGTCGCAAATAAGGAAGTTCTGGCTAAAATGCGACAGAAAATAATATATAATATTAGTAATATGAAATGTAATAGGGAAGAAAAAAGTAATTTTTTGATAGTTAGTAGAACTTGACTTAAATAAAAAAATATTACCGTTTTATCACTTGAGTTTTTGAAAAGTGATAGGAAGTATGTTATTCTTTATAAAAGAGTCCGTCTTAACGAATTGGAAAGAAAGGAGTTCCGCGATTGATTTATTTAGAAAAATTTAATTTTGCATCTGAGTATAAAGAGATAAATTATATTAGTGGAATCAAGAGAACCTATTATAGTTCTTATTACCCATTTAATATTTTTCCTCAAAAGGGCCTTGAGAAAATAACCTTTGGGCATATAACATTTCTTTACGGTGGTAATGGATCAGGAAAAACAACCATACTTAATATAATTGCAGAAAAAATTGGAGCAGAGAGGAAGTCTTTGTTTAATAAAAGTGCTCATTTTGATAATTATGTTTCCCTTTGCGCTGAAGACTTTGGATATAATGGTTATATGGATAGCGAGATAATAACCAGTGACGATGTATTTGACTATATTTTTGATATAAGGCAGGCAAATCAAGGGATTGAGAAGCGTCGAGAAGAGCTGCTACAAGAACATACAGATATGAAATATGCTCATTTTCAGATGAAATCTCTTGAAGACTATGAGAAACTAAAAGCAATTAATGATGCAAGACGAAAGAGTGGTTCTGAATACGTGAGAGAACATGTAATGAAAAACCTTCCAACTCAGTCAAATGGAGAAAGCGCCTTGTTTTATTTTACAAGCAAAATTAAAAACAATAAGATATATCTTCTCGATGAGCCCGAAAATAGTATGTCTGCAAAATATCAAATGGATTTTTTAAAGTTCATGGAAGATTCAGCAAGATTTTTCAACTGTCAGTTTATAATTGCAACACATTCACCTTTTCTTCTGTCTGCCAAGGAGAGTAAAATATATAGCCTGGACGACAATCCGGTTATGGTAAAGAAATGGACAGAATTAGAGAATGTAAGACTATATTACAATTTTTTTAAAAAATATGAGAAAGAATTTTAAAGGGATGAAATCGTATGTTTCATCCCTAATTTTTTATTACTATATAATATTATCTGTCTTTATTAAGAGTCATTAAATCAAAATGAGCATTTTCTGGAGCCCAGTGTACATTGGATAGATACTCACTAACTTCTAATGCTTTTTCTTCCTCAAAGAGTTTTAAAATCTTTTTATGTTCCTCATTGGTTTCCTTTAGAATGTTATTTGTGATTCCCTCAGGATCGTCGATATAACTTCTTTTAAGAAATTTATTTTTTAACTTTTCAATATGTTCTATTAGTGCATCATTACCGCACTTGTCGATATAAACCTGATGGAAAGCTTTTTGTTGTTTTAGATACATTTCATAGTTTTTTGAGTCTATTGCAATATTCATACTATCTATATAGAACTGCATATCTTTTAGCTCTCTATCAGTTAGATTAGGACATGATAACTTTGCTGATAACCCATCTAAAACTCCAATTATAATATATAACTCTGTTGCATCTTTTTCTGATAGCCTTTTTACCACAAAGCCTTTTCGTGGTACATTGTCTAAGATTCCCTCAGAAGCCAACTGAATTAATGCTTCTCTGACAGGAGTCCTGCTTATTGACAGCTCTTGAGAAATTGCATTTTCATTTATTTTTTCATCTGGGAGTAAATTTCCAATTAGAATTTGATCAGCGATATAATCGTAAACATGATCTTTTAATGTTTTAAATCTGTTCATAATACTCTTTCCTTCTACACAAATTTCATAATAGGTAATAATTATACCATATTAAGTAAAAAAAAGGAATAAGGTGCTATATAATATATTATATATTATCAGAAAATTTCCAGTTGACAAAGTATTCATATATTGTATATAATATATTATACAAAATACATTTAATAATAAAAGGAGATAGAAGTTATGAAAAAGTTTAATCATGTAATCGTTAGAAGACCATGTAAGGCAATGGTAGAAGGTATCACAAGTGGACTATATCCTGGAAAACCTGATTATGAATTAGCACTTAAGCAACATGATGATTATATAGCAGCTTTAAAGCAGTGTGATGTTGACGTAACTGTTCTTGAAGCAGATGAAAGATATCCAGATTCATGCTTCGTAGAAGATCCAGCTTTAATCACTAGAAAATGTGCGATTATTACCAACCCTGGAGCTGAGTCAAGAAATGGCGAAAAAGAAGAAATTATTGGGGCAGTAAGAAAGTTTTTCTCTGATGACCAGATTGAGTACATTAAAGCACCGGGGACTTTAGAAGGCGGAGATGTTATGATGGTGGGAGATCACTTCTTTGTAGGAAGATCTGCAAGAACTAATGAAGAAGGTATCAGACAGCTTACAGAAATCTTAGCAAAATACGATATGACTTGCTCAGAAGTAAAATTAGAAGAAGTACTGCACTTAAAGACTGGCGTAAACTATCTTGAAGATAATAACATGCTAGTTTCAGGAGAGTTTGTAGAAAAACCTGATTTTGCTAAATATAACAAGGTTGTTATTCCAGAAGAAGAAGCTTATGCTGCTAACTGCATTTGGGTTAATGATACAGTAATCGTTCCAGAAGGATACCCAGCAGTATTAAAAGCAGTACAGGATTTAGGATATAAAACTTTACTTGTGGATACATCAGAATACAGAAAACTTGATGGTGGCTTAAGCTGCTTGTCATTAAGATTCTAAATCCTCTTAATAGTTATTTTTGAAGAGGAGGAACTAAATATGGGTAATAAAATAAATGAACAAGGCTTAGGTGTTGGAAAACTTACTTTATTCGCAATAGGAACTACTCTTGCAAGCGGGGTCTTCAGTTTATCTGGAGACTTTGCCGCAGGAGGTGCTCATACCCTGGCGGTTTTGATTGGATGGCTTATTTGCGGAATAGGAATGTTAGGACTTACTATGTGCTTCTTTAAGCTTAGCGTTGTGAAAACAGATTTAACTAGTGGAATTTATAGCTATGCAAAGGAAGGCTTTGGAGAATATGTAGGGTTTAACTCTGCATGGGGTTACTGGATGAGTGCACTACTTGCGCAATTATCTTTTATAACTTTATTATTTGCATCATTAGGAAACTTCTTTCCAGCCTTTGGTTCTGGGAGCAATCTGTTATCTATGACAGTTGCCTCAGTGGTAATATGGCTTTTAGCATTATTAGTGTTAAGAGGAGTAAATCAAGCTGTAGCAATTAACGCAATTGTAGTAATTGCAAAGATAGTTCCTATTATTGTGATGATAGTGGCAATAATATTGGCGGGAGCATTTAAGTGGGAGATCTTCACAGATAATTTTACTGGTGCGGGAACCGGAATGTCACTGTTTGATCAGGTAAAAGGTACTTCATATACAACAGTATGGATATTCATTGGAATTGAAGGAGCAGTAGTTCTTTCGGGTAGAGGTAAGAACACTAAGGTTGCAGGACAAGCTACTCTAATATCCTTCTTATCACTACTCGCATTATATTTTGTCATATCAATATTAAGTATGGGTGTAATGACTACAGATGAATTGGCACAATTAGGAAATCCACCAATGGCAGGAATTTTAGAAGCAGTAGTTGGATCTTGGGGTGCAGCACTTGTGAATATAGCTGTGATAATATCTCTTGGAGGGGCTATGTTCTCATATACAATATTATGTGTAGATAGTGCATTTGGACCGGCAGAAAAAGAATCCTTCCCAAAAATTTTAACAAAAACAAATAAAAGAAACGCTCCAACATGGTCGGTAATAGCCTCGGCATTATTCGTACAAGTATTTATAGTAATAATATACTTTAACGAAGGAACTTACCAGGCGGTTTATGCTATGTCAACAAGTGCAATAATGGTACCATATGTATTCTCAGCCTTTTATTATCTAAAACTGGTAATAAAGGGACAGGGTCTTGAAAGTGGTAACAATAACAAATTAGCAGCATGGGTAATAGCAATTCTAGGATCTATATATGGAGCATGGTTATTATATGCCAGCGGAGTTACATATATCTTAGTTGCGACTATGCTGTATGCACCTGGAACTTTAATGTATTTATACAACAGAAAGAAACTTGGTAAAAAGTATTTTGAAAATACAACAGATCTTGTAACATGTATTGCCCTTATGGTTGCCTTAGTGGTTGCGGTAGTACTAACTGCGAAAGGAACTATACAACCATTTTAATTATTAATATATTTTTCATATTATATCTAAAAATGCTAAATTGATAATAACGGAAGAATGGCCCAAATAATGGGGCATTCTTTTGTTTTTTATCACAATGTGGATACAATATACAGAATGTACGTCAAAAAATACACGCAATTCTGTCATAATACAAGGTCAATTTGTTGACATCGTGTTTTTTAAATAGTAAGATTAAGTTAAATCTAGGGAATTATTAATCTATACTAGATGTTGAAATAGGCAAAAGGAGGAGTAAAATTTATGAAGACAATTCATGAAAATGATTGCGCATCTACATCATGTGAAAAAATGACAAAAATAATTGAAATTTTGCCTGGCGTAGATTGTGGTGGCTTTGGCGGCTGCGGCAAACCGACTTGCAAAGCTTGTGCAGAAGCCATCGCAGGCGGAGAATCAGTAGCACTTTGTCCTGCATGTGACCAGGAAGCAGTAAATGCTATTGCAGATGTTATGGGTGTTGAGCCTATAGAGGTTAAAAAAGAAATTGCTTTTATTCGATGCAGCGGAGATGCAGCGGGGAAAGCAAGATTTGCTGGTTGTAAAACTTGCGAAGAAGCAGTTGAGACAGGCTTTAAAAGAGGAGAATGTAAAAGCGGCTGTGTGGGCATTGGCTCATGTATAGAGTTTTGCAAATTTGACGCTATGAAGCTTGAGGACGGTAAAGTCATAATTGATAAAGAAAAATGCACAGGTTGTAAAGCATGCGCAAATACAGAAAGTTGCATTCAGAACTTGATTTCTATGATCCCTGCTGATGCAACAAACTTTATTCCTTGCTCATCCACAGAAGAAGATGATGAAAAAGTTAGAGAAATCTGTGGCTACGGATGTATTGGATGTGGAGACTGCGAAAGAGCATGTCCAGAGGGAGCAATATCTATCGTAGACTTTCACGCAGTTATAGATTATGAAAAGTGTGTTGGATGTGTAGCTTGCACAGTAAAGTGTAAGAAAAAAATTATCGTAGATACTATGCATGATCTTACTAAGCTTAAGGAAAAGGTTGCCTTTGTAAAATGCAGAGGTGGGTTTAAAGCTGGTAATGTATATAAAGAACTAGGAATTACAGATTGTAGAGAAGCCGTTGAAAATATAAATCCAAAGGATCATGAACTTTGTACAACGGGATGTACAGGGCTTGGTAACTGTACGAGAGTTTGTCGTTACGATGCTATTCATATTGTTAATGGAACTGCATATGTTGACGCTGAAAAGTGCGTAGGTTGTAAAGACTGTACATATGCATGCCCTAAAGACTTAATAGTGATGGTACCATATAAAGGAACCAAGTTAGTGCCATGTTCATCTACTGCAGATTATGAAGAAAAGGCAAAGGTTTGTCCGGTTTGCTGTATCGCATGTGGAGATTGCGTAAGCAACTGTCCAAACGATGCTATCTATATGGAAAAGGAACATGCTGTTGTAGACCCAGAAGTATGTCTTGACTGTGGAGTATGTACATATATGTGTTCAAGAGATGTAATACAGAAACAATTTGTTCCAGAATATAATTATTTACAACATGATGCCTTACGCATCAAGGAAGGGGAGTGAGTTCATGAGAAAGTTAAAAACAATGGACGGCAACACAGCAGCTGCTCATGTAGCATATGCCTTTTCTGAAGTTGCAGCAATATACCCTATAACACCATCCTCACCAATGGCAGAAAGCATGGATGAATGGGTTTCACAAGATAGGAAAAACATTTTTGGTGAAGAAGTAAAGATTATCGAAATGCAATCTGAAGGAGGTGCAGCAGGAGCTGTACATGGAGCAATTACCGCAGGTGCATATACTTCAACATTTACAGCGTCACAGGGATTGCTTCTGATGATTCCTAATATGTATAAACTTGCAGGAGAACAAACTCCAGCAGTTTTCCATGTTGCGGCGAGAGCAATCGCAAGCCATGCGTTATCAATTTTTGGTGATCATTCAGACGTTATGGGATGCCGCCAAACAGGCTTTGCTATGCTTGCCTCAAATAGCGTACAGGAAGTAATGGACCTTGCAGCAGTAGCTCATCTTGCAACAATTGCAGGAAAATTACCAATGCTTCATTTCTTTGATGGATTTAGAACTTCACATGAAAACCAGAAAATTGAATACTGGGATTATGAGGAATTAAAAGAAATGGTTGATTGGGATGCAGTTAGAGCTTTCCGCCAGAGAGCAATTCATCCAACTCATCCACATAGCATGGGTTCTGCTGAACAGCCAGAAACTTTCTTCCAGCATAGAGAAGCATGTAATAAAGCTTATGATGAAACTGCTGAAATTGTGGCAGAGTACATGGATAAAGTAAATGCAAAAATTGGCACAAACTATAAACCTTTCAACTATTACGGTGCAGATGATGCAACCGAAATAATAATTGCAATGGGTTCCGTTTGTGATGCGGCAGAAGAATTAGTAGACCATTTATTAGCACAAGGCAAGAAAGTCGGTCTAGTTGAAGTACATCTATATAGACCTTTTTCAACTAAGTATCTGCTAGATGTAATACCTGAGACTGTAAAGAAAATTGCTGTTTTAGATAGAACAAAAGAACCGGGTTCAATTGGAGAACCATTATACTTAGACGTTATTGCAGCTTTAGAAGGAACTCCTTTTGCAAAGGCTGTAATTACAGGTGGACGTTATGGATTAGGTTCAAAAGACGTTCAGCCAGGAGATATCTTATCTGTTTATGAAAACTTATGGTCAGATGCTCCAAAGAAGAGATTTACAATTGGTATTGAAGACGATATAACAAATCTTTCACTTCCTGTATCTTCATACCCTGACACCACAGCAGAAGGCACAGTATCATGTAAGTTCTGGGGTCTAGGTGCAGACGGAACAGTAGGTGCAAACAAAAACAGCGTAAAGATTATCGGCGACCACACAGATAAAAAAGTTCAGGCTTATTTCCAGTACGATTCCAAAAAATCAGGTGGAGTAACAATTTCCCACTTGCGTTTTGGGGATAAACCAATTAAGTCTACATATTATGTAAAACAGGCTGACTTTGTAGCATGTCACAATGCAGCATATTTACATCGTTATGATATGGTAGAAGACGTAAAACCAGGTGGATATTTCTTATTGAACTGTGTTTGGAGTGATGAGGAATTAGAGCAGCATCTTCCTGCAAAAGTAAAAAGATATATCGCTAAGAACAATGTGCAATTCTATACTTGCGATGCTGTTTCTCTTGCGAAAGGGATTGGCCTTGGTGCAAGAAGAACAAATACAATATTGCAGGCTGCATTCTTTAAACTTGCAAATATTATTCCTATCGAAGATGCAGTTAAGTATATGAAGGAAGCTGCTATCAAGTCCTACAGCAAGAAGGGCGAAGCTATTGTAAACATGAATATCGCTGCTATTGAAGCAGGCGTAGAAAATGTACATAAAGTAGTAGTTCCGGCACAGTGGGCAGATGCTTCAGATAGTTTTGAACCAGTTAAATTAGTTGGCAGAGATGAAGAACATACAGATTACCTTAATAATATTCTTGTTCCAACTAACACTTTAAGAGGAGATGCAATTCCAGTATCAACATTCTTAGATACTGCAGACGGGCATATTCCGGCAGGAACAGCAGCTTATGAAAAGAGAGGTATTGCAACAGATATTCCTGTATGGACAAAGGAAAACTGTATGCAGTGTAACTGGTGCTCCTATGTTTGTCCTCATGGCGTAATCAGACCTTTCGTACTTACTGAAGAAGAAGTAGAAGAAGGAAAGATTGATGCTCTTAATATGAAGGGTACAAAGGATAAGTTCTACACTATTGGAATTTCAGCGCTTGACTGTACTGGATGCGGATCATGTGTAGAAGTTTGTCCAGCAAGAAAGAAAGCGTTAGAATTAGTACCGGCAGAAGATGAAGTTGTTTGCGCTTCACAAAGTAAATTTGACTACTTATTTAATGAACTAGAGGAAAAAGAAGTACCATTTAAAGATGATACTGTAAAAGGCTCTCAGTTCAAGCAGCCATTGCTTGAGTTCTCAGGTGCATGCCCAGGCTGTGGAGAATCACCATATGCAAAACTGGTTACCCAGTTATTTGGCGAAAGAATGTTTATTGCCAATGCAACAGGATGTACTTCAATTTGGGGATGTAGTGCACCAAGTACTCCTTATACAATGAATAAAGAGGGTAGAGGTCCAGCTTGGGCAAACTCCTTATTTGAAGATAATGCTGAGTTTGGTTTAGGAATGACTATGTCTATGAAGGCTCGTCGTAAAGCTATGGCATCTACAGTTGAAAAACTTGTTGATGTTGTCGGTGTCCCTGCGAGAGCATGGCTTGCATCAATGGATGATGCTGAGGCGGCAGATGAAACAGGTAAATTGTTAATAGAAGCTTGTGAAAAAATTGCTGAAACTAATGAAGATGCAAAATACGTATTAGAAAATAAAGATATGCTTCCAAAACCATCAATGTGGATCTTTGGTGGAGACGGTTGGGCTTATGATATTGGTTACGGCGGTTTAGACCATGTAATCGCTTCTGGCGAAAACGTTAATATCCTTATTTTTGACACAGAAGTTTATTCAAACACAGGCGGCCAGGCTTCAAAGGCAACTCCAGTTGGAGCTGTTGCAAAGTTTGCTGCTAGTGGTAAAGCCGTTAAGAAAAAGGACATTGCACAGATAGCAATGGCTTACGGATATGTTTACGTAGCACAGATAGCAATGGGAGCAAACCCTGAACAGACACTAAAAGCACTTAGAGAAGCAGAAAGTTATGACGGACCTTCCTTAATCGTTGCTTATGCACCATGTATTAACCACGGCGTTAAGGCTGGTATGAATAAGTCAATGCTTGAAATGAAGAGGGCTGTTCGTGCAGGATACTGGAACTTGTTAAGATATAATCCAGCATTGGTTGCAGAAGGAAAGAATCCTCTATCAATTGATAGCCAGGAACCTACCGAGAGCTACAATGACTTTATTATGGGTGAAGTTCGTTATAATTCATTGAAACTAAACTTCCCAGAAAGAGCAAAAGAACTGTTTGATAAGGCAGAGACTATTGCAATGGATAGATACGACAACCTAATAAAGCAAAAGAAAAATATGGATAGACAGTAAGGGGGGATATGAAAATGTTTGAAATCGTTAGTAAACGTCGTTTAAATGACGCAATGACATGGCTAGTAGTTAAAGCTCCGCTAGTTGCAAGAAAAGCTAAACCAGGACAGTTCATCATCCTTCGTACTGATGAATACGGTGAAAGAATTCCTCTTACAATGGCAGGTCATGATGCTGAAAAAGGAACAATCGACTTAATATATGCAGCTGTTGGAAGAACAACAATGCTGATGGATCAGCTTGAAGTTGGTGATTGCCTTCTTGATGTAGTTGGACCTTTAGGAAAACCAACAGAAATGGAAGGATTAAAAAAAGTCTGCGTAGTTGGTGGTGGTACAGGTAATGCACTTGCGTATCCTCTTGCTACAGGAATGCATAAAGCTGGAATCTATGTAGATATGATTGCAGGATTTAAAAATAAAGATTTAGTTATCTTAGAAGATGAATTTAAAGCAGGAACTGATAGACTTTTTATTACAACAGATGATGGATCATATGGAGAAAAGGCCTTTACAACAGATAAACTGAAAGAATTAATTGAAGCAGGAAATGAATATGATGAAATTGTTGCAGTAGGACCTCCAATTATGATGAAATTTGTATGTCAGATTGCTGCAGAACATAATATTAAGTCAGTTGCATCATTAACTGCATATATGATTGATGGAACTGGGATGTGTGGTGGCTGTCGTGTAACCATTGGCGGAGATAATAAATTCGTATGCGTAGATGGGCCGGAATTTGATGGTGCATTAGTTGACTGGGATGAACTTATTCAAAGAAATGCATATTATAAAGATCAGGAAGCTGAAGATAGAGCTCATGTATGCCGCTTGACTGGAGGTGTTCGTTACAATGATTAATTTAGTTAGAGAAAAGAACCCAATGCCGGAACAAGATCCTAATGTTCGTAACAAGAACTTTATAGAAGTATCCTCTGGATATACAGAAGAAATGGCAATAAATGAAGCTATGAGATGCTTGAAATGCAGGACTAAACCTTGCATGTCTGGATGTCCTGTAATGGTTAAGATTCCTGATTTTATTGCTAAGATAGCTGAAGGAGAATTTGAAGAAGCTTACCAGATTATTAGTGAAACAAGTTCATTACCTGCAGTTTGTGGCCGTGTATGCCCTCAGGAAAATCAATGTGAAGGTAGATGTGTACATGGAGTTAAAGGTGAGCCTGTTGCAATTGGAAGATTAGAAAGATTTGCGGCAGACTGGCATGCAACACATTTTGGAGACGAAGAAATCAAACCTGCTGACAATAATGGTCATAAGGTTGCAGTAATAGGTGCAGGCCCTGCAGGGCTAGCTTGTGCAGGAGACTTAATTAACAAAGGCTATGAAGTAACAGTCTTTGAAAGTCTACATAAGACTGGGGGAGTTCTTGTATATGGTATCCCACAATTCCGTCTTCCAAAAGAAATCGTAGCTGCAGAAGTATCAAAGTTAGAAGCTAAAGGTGTTAAATTTGTTACAAATGCTATTATTGGAAGATCGATAACAGTAGATGAATTACTTGAAGAGGGTTATGAATCAGTATTTATAGGTACTGGTGCAGGACTTCCTTCTTTCATGAACATACCTGGTGAAAACCTTCTAGGCGTTTCTTCGGCAAATGAGTATTTAACTCGTATTAATCTTATGAAGGCATATAAACCGGAATATGATACCCCAATACAAGAGGCAAAGAGAGTTGCAGTTGTTGGAGGCGGAAACGTTGCAATGGATGCGGCTAGATGTGCAAAACGTATGGGAGCAGAAGAAGTTTACATTGTATATCGTCGTTCAGCTGAGGAAATTCCTGCAAGAGCAGAGGAAATTCATCACGCAGTTGAAGAAGGAATAAACTTCCAATACCTAACTAATCCAGTTCAGGTTTTAGGCGATGACAAAGGTCATGTATGTGGTTTGGAATGCGTTAGGATGGAGCTTGGAGAAGCTGATGCATCTGGTAGAAGAAGACCTGTAGAAATTAAAGATTCAAACTTCGTACTTGATGTAGATTGTGTAATAATGTCTATTGGTACTAGATTGAATAAGTTGATTTTAGAAACAACTGAGAATTTAGAGCCAAATGATAGAGGCGGAATTGGCACAGATAAAGGAGCAGTAACAAATCGTCCTGAAATCTTTGCAGGCGGTGACGCTGTTACAGGTGCGGCTACAGTAATAAAAGCTATGGGAGCTGGGAAAATAGCAGCTGCAAGTATTGATGAATATTTAAGTAAATAATAATCAATATAAAATAAAAATTAAATAAAAAATTAGTTTCTGAGTCCATGAAAATGGGCTCAGTTTTTTTATTCATTTCATCGAACCTTATTTTTATTAAGAGACTTTATTAAGCTAAAAAAATTAGATTTAACATAAATCGTGTTTTTTTCATGATATTTTACATAGATTTAATATAAATAAGATTATGGATTTTACATAACAAAATTATACTATTAGTGTACTTAAGGGGAAATATAATAAATAATAAGGAGAAGAAAGAATGAAAAAGATTAAAAAAGTATTAGCAACAGCAATGACATTAGTGTTATTCGGGTCTATGATCACAGCTTGTGGAGGAGGATCTGATGATGCTATAAGTGTGGTTTCAAGAGAAGATGGCTCAGGAACACGAGGTGCATTTATCGAACTTTTCGGTATTGAAGAAAAAGACGCTGATGGAAATAAAATAGATAAGACAATAGAAACAGCAGAAATCACAAACAGCACATCAGTAATGATGACAACCGTATCGGGGAATGAAAAGGCTATTGGATACATATCACTAGGATCTTTAAACGATTCAGTAAAAGCTTTGCAAATCGATGGAGTAGATGCAACAGTAGATAATATAAAAGACGGCAGCTACAAGGTTGCAAGACCATTTAACATCGTAACAGGAGAAAAGGTATCAAAACTGGCAAAAGATTTTATAGAATTTATCATGAGTGAAGATGGCCAAAAAGTAGTTGAAGAAGAAGGCTATATTAGCCAGGGTAACGAAGGAAAGTTTGCTGGTGGCAATGTAAAAGGAAAAATTGTTATTGCAGGGTCATCATCAGTAACCCCAGTAATGGAAGTTTTAAAAGAAACTTACTTAAAAATAAATAAAAATGCAGAAATCGAAATTCAGCAATCAGATTCAACAACAGGAGTTACATCAACAGTGGAAGGAATATGTGACATCGGAATGGCATCTAGAGAACTGAAGGAAGACGAAGAAAGCAAAGGCATTATGGCTAAAGCTATTGCAATGGATGGAATTGCGGTAATAGCTAATAACAATAATGAAATTACAGGATTAACTTCTGAACAGGTTCTTGGGATTTACACTGGTACTGTTACAAAGTGGTCTGAAGTAAAATAATGCTTATAGGGCTTTTAAAAGCCCTATAATTTTTCACGTGAGGCGTATATGAGAAATTTTAAAGAAAACTTTATGAAAATTGTTTTTTTAATTGCAGCTTGTGCTTCCATTATCGCAGTAATACTCATTTGTGTATTTATGTTCGGTAATGGAATTCCTGCCATTAAAGAGATAGGATTGTTCCAGTTCCTGTTTACAACTAAGTGGAAACCACTTAATGATATATATGGAATTTTTCCAATGATAGTAGGCAGCTTATATGTAACCGCCGGGGCTATAATTATAGGAGTGCCACTTGGAGTTTTATGTGCTGTATATCTAGCAAAATTTTGTCCTGAAAAAATATATAAGGTTTTGAAACCTTCAATAAATCTTATGGCGGGAATACCTTCCATTGTGTATGGTTTTTTTGGCCTTGTTGTGTTAGTTCCTCTTATGCAGGATTTATTCGGTGGTGGAGGGAAAAGTATTCTAACAGCATCCATAATGCTTGGAATAATGATTTTACCAACTATTATCGGTGTGTCAGAGTCTGCAATAAGAGCAGTGCCTGAAAGTTATTATGAGGGATCACTGGCTCTTGGTGCAACCCATGAAAGAAGTGTTTTTTTCACCACCATTCCTGCAGCAAAATCAGGAATTATGGCTGGCGTAATTTTAGGTATAGGTAGAGCAATAGGAGAAACCTTGGCAGTATCTATGGTTATAGGAAATCAGCCGATTTTGCCTGAAGGGGTTTTAAGCGGTATCAGAACAATGACTACAAACATAGTATTAGAGATGGGGTATGCAGAAGGTTTACATAGAGAAGCATTGATTGCAACCGCCGTAGTCTTGTTTGTATTTATACTGATAATAAATTTATTGTTTTCATTAGTGAAGAGGAGGGCTAAATCATGAGTTATAAAAACCATCCTTTTTCGCTGTTTTTAAAAATAGTTGTATATGGAGCAGCTATTATAACAGCATTTATTCTTTTTTCCTTAATAGCATATATTTTGATAAAAGGTATTCCAAATATTACGTCGGAGCTTTTTCAGTGGCAATATACCACTAAAAATGCATCAATGATGCCGGCTATAATTAATACTTTGACTATTACAATAATTTCTTTAATAATTGCAGTACCTATTGGTATTTTCTCTGCTATATATTTAGTTGAATATGCAAAAAGAGGAAATAAGCTTATTGGGTTAATAAGGCTCACAACGGAAACGTTGTCAGGGATACCATCTATCGTATACGGGTTGTTTGGATATTTAATGTTTGTAGTAGCCTTAGAATGGAGCTATTCTGTGATTGCAGGATGCCTAACCCTTGCTATAATGATACTCCCACTGGTAATGAGAACTACAGAAGAAGCACTGATATCTGTACCAGATACATTTAGAGAGGGAAGCTATGGTTTAGGAGCAGGCAAGCTGAGGACTGTTTTTAAAATTGTTTTACCTTCTGCTATGCCGGGAATATTATCCGGTGTGATTTTAGGAATAGGTAGAATAGTTGGAGAAACAGCAGCTTTAATATATACAGCAGGGACAGTTACGGGAGTTGCAACTGGACTGTTTTCAAGTGGAAGAACTTTATCCGTTCACATGTACGCGTTACTTTCTGAAGGTCTTTATATGGAACAGGCTTACGCAACAGCCGTGATCCTGCTGATAATGATAATTGTAATAAATGGCATTTCAAGTTTAGTTGCAAAACATTTTGCAAAAAGTTAGAAGGGATATACAATGGACAAATTTAAGATCAAAGATTTAAATCTATATTATGGGGAGTTTCATGCTCTAAAATCAATAGATTTAAGTCTACCAGAAAGAGAAATAACGGCTTTTATCGGACCTTCAGGATGTGGAAAATCAACATTGTTAAAGACTCTTAACCGAATGAATGATTTAGTTGAGGGATGTAAAATAACTGGGAAGGTACTACTTGACGATAAAGACATTTATGGAAATATGGATGTAAATCATCTGAGAAAGAGGGTAGGCATGGTTTTTCAAAAACCTAACCCTTTTCCAATGAGTGTCTACGATAATATTGCATATGGACCTAGAACTCACGGAGTACGAAACAAGGCTAAGCTGGATGAGATTGTTGAGGGCTCTTTGAAAAATGCAGCTATATGGGATGAGTTAAAAGATAGGCTTAGCAAAAGTGCTTTAGGGCTATCAGGTGGTCAGCAACAGAGGCTTTGCATAGCAAGAGCTTTGGCGGTGAACCCAGAGGTTCTTCTCATGGATGAACCTACTAGCGCCCTTGACCCTATTTCAACATCTAAAATAGAAGAGCTGGCTATGGAATTAAAGAAAAAATATACAATCGTAATGGTTACCCATAACATGCAGCAGGCAGCTAGAATTTCAGACAATACAGCCTTTTTCCTATTAGGAGAAATAATTGAATATGAGAATACAGAGAAGTTATTTTCCGTACCAAAGAATAAGAAAACAGAGGATTATATTACAGGGAGGTTTGGCTGATGCGTAGTAAATTTGATGAGCAATTGGCGATATTGAATGTAGAATTAATAAAGATGGGAAGTCTTTGTGAACTGGCGATTTCTAATGTAATTAAAGGATTAATTGAAGACAATGATGAAATATTGGATATAGTTGTCGAGACAGAAATTGAGATTGATGAGAAGGAAAGAGAGATAGAATCTTTGTGCATGAAACTGTTATTACAGCAGCAACCAGTGGCAAAAGATCTTAGGACCATTTCATCTGCTCTTAAAATGATCTCTGACATGGAAAGAATTGGTGACCAAGCAGCAGATATAGCAGAAATATCTAGATATATCGAAGGCGATGATAACAAAAATAAGACTCATATTAGGGAGATGGCAGACGCGACCATAGAAATGGTTACAAATAGTATAAAATCCTTTGTAGACAAAGATTTATGCCTTGCAAGGGATGTTATGAAGGCAGATGATATTGTGGATGACCACTTTGATGAGGTCAAAAAGGACATAATCAACTTGATTGGCGAAAATAAAACTGATGGAGAGTCATGTCTTGACTTGCTGATGATTGCCAAGTATTTCGAAAGAATTGGTGATCATGCAGTAAATATTGCTGAATGGGTAGAATTTTCAATAACGGGCGAGCATGAAAGTGAGGATTTGAGACGTAATAAATAAACTGCTATTTTGACATTCTTTGGCTAATTTGATAAACTTTATAAAGAATATAAAACAAGAAAGAGATAAGATTATTGAGTAAAGTTTTGATAATTACGGAAAAACCGTCGGTTGCTAGAGAGTATGCAACAATTCTAGGTGTTAAGGGCAGTGGCAATGGTGTAATAGAAAATGATAAATATGCGATAACTTGGTGTGTAGGACATTTGGTAGAAATGTCTTATCCTGAAAAGTATGATATTAAATATAAAAAGTGGAATTTATCTGACTTACCATTTCTGCCAGAACAATACAAATATGACGTAATAAAAAATGTTGAGCAGCAGTATAACATTGTGAATCAGCTGATGCATAGAGAAGACATAGATAAAATCTTGTACGCAGGTGACTCAGGAAGAGAAGGGCAAGTAATTATTGAGCTCATTAGAAGGTTAAGTGGAATCAGGGAAGGAATAGAGGAAAAAAGAGTTTGGATAGATTCTTGTACAGAAGAAGAAATTCTTAGGGGGATCAGGGAAGCCAAGCCTATTTCTGAATATGAAAATCTTGCAAATGCGGGAATAATGAGAGGAATAGAAGATTACGCCATGGGAATTAATTTCTCAAGAGCGTTATCAGTAAAATATGGACGTATGTTAAACAAGGCTGCAGCTAATGAAAAATATGCTGCAATTGCAATAGGCCGTGTAATGACATGCGTTCTTGGCATGGTTGTAAGAAGGGAAAGAGAAATACGTGACTTTAGTGAAACCCCGTTCTATAGGATAATTGCTGGTTTGAAAAGGGACGAAGCAGGGTTTTCAGTAGACTGGAAGGCCACAGAAACCTCTGATTACTTTGAATCCCCTTTACTTTATAAAGATAATGGGTTTAAGAGGGAAAAGGACGCTTTAGACTTTGTAAATGATTTAAAACAGAACGACAGTGCTTTGATCAAAGAGATTAAGAAGTCTATCGAGAAAAAGAAGGCGCCTCTTTTGTTTAACCTTGCAGAGCTGCAGGCAGAGTGCTCTAAAAGGTTTAAAATAAGCCCGGAAGAAACTTTAAAGGTGGCACAGGAGTTATATGAGAGAAAGTTTACTACATACCCCAGAACCGATGCTAGGGTCCTTACAACAGCTATCACAAAAGAACTTTTTGGAAATATTAAAGGTCTTATCTCATATGAACCTGTTTCAGATTATATTAAACAGGTAATAGATAAAAAGCTTTATAGTAAAATTGCCTCTACCCAATATACTGATGACAAGAAGGTTACTGACCATTATGCAATTATACCAACAGGTCATACCAATGGATATGATAAATTAAGTGATATACAAAAGAAAATATATGATCTTATTGTAAGAAGGTTTATTAGTATATTCTACCCAAATGCAGAGTATCAGAAGGTTAATATTACTGTTAATATAGGGAAAGAAGAGTTTTCGGCAACAGTAAAGGTGATGAAATCCCCTGGCTATTTGGAGGTAATGTCCTCTCAGGACGATAATAAAGACAAGGAAGAGAATAAGGAACTATTAGACCTGGTTTCAAGCTTTAAAAAGGGAGATACGCTGGAAATTGATGATATTACGATTAAAGAAGGAAAAACATCGCCACCAAAGAGATATACCTCTGGATCTATGGTATTAGCCATGGAAAATGCAGGTAAACTAATAGAGGATGAAGAGCTGCGTGCTCAAATAAAGGGCGCAGGCATAGGTACCAGTGCTACTAGAGCAGGAATTATAGATAAGCTGGTGAGAATCGGATATCTTAAGCTTAATCCTAAAACACAGATTTTAACACCAGAGAAATTTGGAGAAATGATTTTTGAAGTAGTATTATTGACTATGCCATCTATGTTAAATCCCGAGATGACTGCCAGCTGGGAAAAAGGACTGGCAGGAGTTGAACAAGGGGAAATTACCATATCTAAATACAGACAAACTCTTGACGATTATGTTAGACGTTACACTGAGAATATAAAAAAGATGGACTTATTAGATGTAGTAGCAAAGAAAATCAACCCCTTTGCGACAGGGGAAGGATTTGAAAAAGAAGGGAGTTCGGACCGCCATGATATTGGGGTAACTTGTCCGCTTTGTGGGGGACAGGTTCAGACTACTCCTTTTGGCTATGGATGCTCAAATTTTTCCACTGAAGGCTGTAATTTTGCAATTGGTATTATTGCGAAAAAGAGGTTGTCAGAGCTTGAAGCTGCTGAGCTTATAGAAAAAGGTCATCTTAAACAAGTAAAAGGTTTTTTATCTAAAAATGGAAAAGCATTTAATGCGGGACTAAAAATGGAAGATGAAACCGATAAAGACGGAAAAATACGAAAGAAAATATCCTTTGTATTTGATTAATAAAAGGCTCTATAATAAATGTTGGGGTGGTGAAATTAATTTTCACCTTCACCAGCATTTTTTAGTATAAAAAAATTGAGCATAAGTGCAATCTCAGTTACAATTAAAGTGACCAAACCCAACAGAACGGAGGTATGCATT
>JAWRJF010000006.1:0-5007 GCA_040307645.1 Anaerovoracaceae bacterium
GAATTTACACCATTATATAGACATTATCTGATATTGCAAAAATATCAAGCAAAAAAGCTGATATAAATAAAAGGATCGCCGATAAAAGAAAAAAAAGATTAGATGCAATGCAAAAACTTCAAAAAGAACAAGTCAATGAGGCGAAAAAAATTGAAAAACAGCAAAAACAAACATATCAAAATTATGAAAACCGCATTAAAATTTTAACTTCTCAAATTTCAGAATTAACCAATTACAATAACGGAAATAGAAATATATATTCTGATGAAACAAACGAAGAATACGATGTTTTCATCTCTCATGCTTCTGAGGATAAAGAAAGTTTTGCAAATGACTTATATAATTCGCTAAAAAATGCAGGTGTCAAAGTATGGTATGATGAACTATGTATATCTTGGGGAGATAGCCTTCGTTCAAAAATTGATAACGGTTTAAGAAAATCAAAATATGGAATTGTAATATTATCTAATTATTATATTAAAAAAGGTTGGACCCAGTATGAACTAGACGGATTATTTCAAATTGAAATGACTGGTGGAAAAACTATACTACCCATATGGCATAATATCTCTAAAAAAGAGGTTCAAGATTTTAGCCCAACACTAGCTGGAAGAATGGCTTTAAATTCTGCTATGATGACACCTGATGAAATAGCAGAAGAACTCATCAATATTCTGAACCTCAATCAATAACATAATATTAATGGATTATAAAAAAATCACCAAGAGAATATTAAATTCCTTTGGTGATTTTTAATCTGCAAGCATTTTGCAAGCACAACGCTTACAAAACGGCTATTTATAAGGCTTTAGAGCCTGTTTTTTACTATTCCCACTCGATTAAGGTATCTATAACTTAAACATATTAGTTTAGTAAAAGTGTCTTTTTAAGGTGGTTTTTCTTCATATTATCCCTATTATTTTTCTTTCACTGATTTTTTGTTATCAAAATGTTATCAGCGAATGGTTTTAGTGTGTTTATAAAAGCAGAATAAAAATGCGAGATAGTTGCCTTGACCACCTCACTGACCACCTTAACAATGCCGTAAAATTGGCTTTTGTGCATATCCCGACCACCTAAGCTACGATAAATCGCAAATCCGACCACCTATAGCAACTCTCGAAAACGTCGGCACTGCCGACGTTTGTGGCTGCGAGTGGTCGCTTACCGACCACCTCGCTTTATCCAGCACCGAAATCGAACGGTGGGTCCACGGCAATCGTTCTGACACTTCATGCACATTGCCGATCCATTTTTCTATTAAACCATCGCTCTAAATTAAACGGTGAACCAATCGTTCACCCTTAAATCTCGCCAAATTCCCCCTCAACCCTCTGCAGTGGCATTACTACCCTAGTTTGTCATTACAATCGCACACGCAGGCGAACACGGGGCAACAGGCGGGAGTTACTGCTCTTTCTACAATTAAAAACAACTTAAACAATTATCTTTCACGTACTGATATCTGAAGACCATCTGTTGCTCCATACAAATCCATTAACTGTTTTGCATACACTCTCGCTCTATTTGAACTTATTACTCCTTCTGAAAAATATCCTGTTTCTCCAATAGGTTTAGCCTCAACAAGTAAATTGCTTACAGCTGTTATTATAGGGTCCTTTTGTGGATAGTTATTTTTGGATGTAGCTTTATGTATCTTGTTGCCTAAAACAATTTCTTTGAATAATTCCGAATCTAATTCATATGCAATTTTGCAGATTGCTGCCAAAAAATCTTTCCATGTTGAAACTTCTATATTTTGATTCTCATAAATTATATATTCTAATACTGCTCCAGACATTGGCGTGGTAATATCTGAAATAGGATATACGCCAGCCTCAAATTCGCTAGTAGAACTTTTTGTTTGGTATTTACGTGTCCTAACAAGCGGTGGTGTAATTGCTTTGCAAGCTCTATTAGCAATTCGCATATTTCTTGCTATTATCTCATTTTCTTTCCATTCAGTATTTTCAGCAATTTCCGAAGTAACAACAAACTGTACATCTTTTATGTGTGAACGCTTATCGCTCCAAGATTTATTTGAAATCTTGGAATTATAGCTTTGTGATATTGGGGTTAAATTTCCAATGCAATTAAGATATTTTTCATGTACCTTTTCTGCATTTTCTTGACCTCCTAAATTTTTTATCCACCAATCGTTAAGTGTCTGAGGCATAATGTGTTCTATTGTTACTTGTTCTAACGGAATAGGTATGTTACTTCTCTCGCTCTCCTCTATTTTTAAAAGGACAACTTTCGCATAATTGGTATTTACAGAATTAGTTAGTGCCTCCGTAAACTCCTCATCTGTTGGAAACCTTCCCGAAGGAGCAGTGCTATTGGAAAATTCGAAAAGTATTGATTGATAATTATTTTCAATAATTCCTGAGTTTAAACCTTCAAGCAGTTGTTGAACAACGGAGCGAAGTGCACCACCTCCACCAGACGGTGATACAATTCTATATCGTAACATAAAATCAGATATTAGCGATAATATCTTTATTAACTCTAATGGATTTGATTCATAATGAGTATCAAACAAATACAAATACAGCGGATAAACGTCATCTGATTTAACAAAATTCAAAACTTTAATTAGCTTGTTAATCTTACTGTTAGGGCAGTTCTCAAACTTTAACCATTCGTAATATTTTGAATACTTGTACATATCTCGGAGTATATCAATATGTAAGGCACCAGTGCCATTAAAGTGATCCTTAAACATTTTATATATGCTTGAGTCAGGAACATCTTCGAAAATATTCATAATTAAGTAGTCTCGAGAAAATCTAGAGATATTATCATTCTTTATTTTCTGCTCTATTTTAACCCAATAATCTTCATACAGCCTGTCTTGTTCAGATGAAGTATTTGCAAGCAACAAAAAGTTTCTAATTAAATCAGCTGGTGTAAGCCTTTTCCCGGTAGAGTTTATTTTCTCAAATACAGTTTGTATCGCACCTAAATCATTTTCTATTTGAAGATTAACATCTACCACTTCAAGCTTGGGTATAGTTTCGTAGATTTCTTTTGCGTTAACATTACATTTAGAAATTAACTTTTTAAAATAGTAGTAATTTTTAGTCACATTGTTTTGATCATTTTCAATTGGGGTATTATCTATTATTGACATAAAACTCTTTGAATCATATGTTGTCTGTTTTAGCCTTATCCTAAATCTGTTATCACCCGTATCATTAATTAAATATCTCTTATTGACACTTTCAAATACACTTTCATCTTCGATGATATCTCTTAATGCACATAAAAGCAAAAGAACTGTGGTTACACGCTGTTGTCCATCAACAAGAATAAACTCATTGTATGATGCACCATTGTTTTTTCCGACATAGTATACTATATTACCTAGATAATGACTCTTATTATTTTTATGTGAAGCTATTATGTCATTAAAAAGTTCTTCACATTGTTCAAATGTCCATTCATAGTTTCTCTGAAAAGGAGGTATAATAAACACCTTATCCAGTCCACCTATAAAGTTTAATACATTAGTTTCTGTGGCTCGCATAGTTAAATGCTCCTCTCATCATTCATCATTTTACACAACGTTTGCTTATAATTTAAATTATATCACCATAATTTTACAAAAGCAACACATACATCTATCTGCGACGATGCGACGATATTTATACACCACACACAGCCATAAAAATACCGTCATATCGACGCAAAAGGATGCTGTAAATCACAGCACCCTTTGAATTAACTTGTGACTCCCTGTTTTAGAGAGTCATGTTTTTTCTATCTTTTCCAAGATTATCAGCCGTTCCGTATGTGTTCGTTTGTAACCTAGAGTAATGCCATACCTGTTAATAAGTTGATTAGCAAGAACATTCAATCGTCTTGTAAGCACATTTGGAGATATGTCATCAAGCTTTAATTTTTCAATTAGTTCACTTGCAGTGCCGCACCAACTCGGGACTTCATCTGTCAGAAAAGAAGAAAGCTTGAGTAGCAACGGATTTTCAGCTTTATCTGCAATATTACGTTCAATGCCGTCTAAATTCCATAAACATTTTTCTCCGTCAAAAGACACTTTAAGCCGCATATTCTGCACATCTCTGCCGGCAATGTCAATGTTAGCTGAATTCTGCACTCGTTTTGGTTTCACCATAACAAATGCACCATCTACCGCACCAAGTAAGCCGTTTGTGCCCGATACATCATCAAAGCTATCTTCAGACTGCTGTTTTCGTGTGTGGTGAACTACTAAAACACAAATATTGTGCATGTCTGCAAACTCTTTTAAGGCTGATGCAATTTCATAATCACTGGAATAGCTGAACTTCTCGCCGCCTTTTTCTCTGACCTTTTGCAAGGTGTCGATGATGATTAGCTTTGTGTCGGGGTGCTGTACTAAGAAGTTAGAAAGCTGTTCTTCTAACCCCTCGGTTAAGTTTTTAGACCTTGTGGCAAAGTGAAAGTTTTCGTTATCTTCATCACCAAACATTGTGGATAGACGTTTTTGTATTCTTGAAAAGTCATCCTCCAAGGCAAGGTACAGAACCGTTCCACCGTTAACCTTGAAATCCCATAGGGGTAACCCCTTGCTGATGCAGTAGCCAAGCTGTGCCATAAAGAAGGATTTTCCTACCTTTGGTGCTCCCACAAAGAGGTATGCTCCTGTGTAGAGCATACCTTCGATGATTTCTTTTCGTGGGGTGAACACTGTGTCATAAATCTCATTCAGTGACAGGGTTTCTAAAATATTTTCATTGCTTTTGGTCTTTGCACTGGTTATAATATTATTATTGGGATTGAGCGACTGATTCATATCTGTTGGAGCAGATGTGGTTAAATCAGTTGCTTTTTTCTTTTCCATATTCATTAAATTCCCCCTTAATTCCGTCTATAATTTTTAGAATATAGGCCGTCAAATCAAGCAGTTCATCATCTTTATCGGTGGTAGAGAGCCTTTTTAGTTGTTCTGCTACTGAATTCAATTCATTCCTCAGTGCCTTGTAAACTCTCGGATTTGGGTTAATT
>JAWRJF010000007.1:0-5737 GCA_040307645.1 Anaerovoracaceae bacterium
ATTCTAGTTGTTCCTTATGAATGATAGGGACAAGGGAGTCTGACATAGGTTTTGGCTGCTTATTTTTGCTAGTATACTCAGTTATACTGGAGATTGAAAAATCATCCAAATTACAATCTAAATCTCCTGAGCATTCCAGCAAAAACCATTGCCGGCAATTTTCCGATTCGTCATAGTGATAATCTGACTCACGAACTTCTAACTCAGCTTCTACAGCAACATCAAATTCTATTTTCATGTCCGGTAAGTCATTAACTGACGCAAACTTAACTTCTACATCTGACAATTCTATGCCGCCGATGTTTCGAACCCTGTATAACCGTAAGTCTAAATCTTCACAATTATCCGTTGCATAGGTTTGTATGGCAGAAAATATCTCATTATAGAATCTGTCAGCCACGTAATCTTTAAAAGAACGATTACCCGCCAAGGCACTCCCCCCTCATCAACAATTAATTTGATATATAGGTTTGCATTACTTCCTTTATATTAAGATACTGTTCAATAATTTTTGTTCCTGTTTTTCGGTCACCTAAATAAGCAGGAGATAATGAAAAGTGCAGATTTGAACAGGTAGAATTATTTGGTAGTATCAAGGCACTATATATTTTAGTGCTCTTCGAAATACCACCTCTGAGTATCTCATTATATGAAAATTGCTTATAATTTAAATCCGAGACGTTGTAATAATATTTCGAATCAAAAATATAAATAGAATCATCTTGTTTTGCATGATGATCTAACCGTATTTTAAACCGGTGTGGAGAATCATCGATAGAAAATTCTTTAGCTTCAAATCTCAAGGGCGATGCTACTAAACTTTTATCAAATATGATAGAATCGGAAACTTCGTCAACACATTTAAAATATTTATTCAGGTACTTTGAAACCATCTGCTCCCATATTTTATCAAAATAATTGATTTTGATATGGATATCACCGCCTTTTGGCGATTTCTTATACTGTTCAAAAAAATTAATTAAGTGTGCTATCAATTTTTTATGGGTATCTTTAAAAGTTTTACTATTAATTTGTCGCAATTGTTGCAATGTATATTCTCGATGTTTGATAAAGTCAAAAGAACTTATTTTGTAACCGGTTTTTGGTAGTCGAATAAAGTATGGAAAACTATTAATCGTATGATCGATAACAAACACCATGCATTCACTAAGGAATACATTCTGTTGCCTTTTTTTCTTTCTATAAAGGGGAGTGAAAATCAAGTTGCCATTGCTAACTATTGCCTGTGCCTTTTGAATTGTTTTTTTCCATGCAACTGGTCCATTTGCATTGGGTTTAACTTCAATATTACTTTCACGATAAATACCATACTGACGAAAATATTTATAGACTTCGAAAAAAGAGGCAAAAGGGTAGTCAGATACAAACTCAGGTTTTTCTCCGATGTACTTAGTCGCTTTGGCAGTAGTAGATACTTCCTTTGTATATTTTACAAACACATCAAATAACAATTTAATATCTTCTAAATTCGCCTTTTTGTCACGATTCAAATCTTCCAACTCTAAATCACTGTAAAAATGTTTCGGAAAAACAGATAATAAATTACCTTCATCTAAAACAAACCCGACAAAATCAAACACTTCTTTATTATCAGATTTTAAATATTTTGTATCACCTTTTTCAAGACCAAAAGGTGATAAATCTATACCATCAACATTATAATAATCTTGTCCATAATGAAATTTCATTAGATTAGCACCACCCCTATTCACCAAGAAATCATAAACTACCTCTTAGCCACAGTTCTATGCATTCTAAAAACTTATCGCTAAAAACCTTTTTATCATCTTCATAAGCATCATACAGTTCGGAAAAACTTGTAACTGATGAATCAAACAAACTAATTTCAGTGCTATAACTTGATTTATGAATATCACTCCATAAATAATGCAATAGTTTATTTTTAAATTGATTTTTATGATCGCTTGGTGTGCCACCAATTTTAAATTCTATAAAGAACTGGCCCAACTGCTTATCTTCGCCAAGTCCTAAAAATCGTGAGTCCGAAATGAATTTATTTAAAGTACCGTAAATATCAACCCACTTAACAGATTTTTTTGTACCTGCATTGTCTAAAACAACTTCGATGTCAATATTGTTTTTATATGGACCCCCTACTGGTTCCGGCTTAGTGCTTATATAATGCCATTCAAACCTTCTTTTAAAAGCTGTATCCATTACAAATACATTCTGATCACTCGTATTAACAGTTCCTAAAATATTTAATTTAGGTGGTAATTTAATTTTATCATCAGTGATTGCTATTATGTCTTTAGCAATGATGTCGTTATTAATAAAGTATTTACTATAGCCTTTATCTACACCTTGAGATTCCCTATCCAATAATTGAAAAATATCTCCAAAAATAGCTGCACAGTCTCCTCTTGACATTTCTTCTATTATTAAAAATACCTCTTTTGCAGTATCTTCGTATGCTTTTTCTAATGCTCTTGTAAATACTCCTTTTGTAAATTCATAGCTGATATTAGTGGTACCACCAGCTGTTCTCTCGACTTTAGGTAGCAATTGTCCTACGAAATCGTTATATGTATACTCTGGATGGAACGTAGTTCTAAAAATTCTATCATCACCAATACCAGATGCTTTTACCAGTTCATCTACACTATAACTTTTTCCTGTACCTGGGGCACCATAATAAATTATCTGCATTTATTTTCCCTCCCAATTTTCTTGCGTTAAATTTTAGAAATATAGGTTCTAATGACATCAAACATACTCAAGTGTACATTATCAAAATCATCTATATTAACTTGGTACCCCGCATCAATTGCCATATAGATTGCTGGTAATACCTTCAAAAGATATCTATACATTTCAGCTGATGGATTTGATGACGTAGTAACTTTAGTTGAAAGTAGCTGCAACACCTTCTCCTCATCATTAACTACGAATAGTTCATTATTACCATTCGTTGCAAATAACCGATTAAAATCAGCTAAAGAAGATATCTGAAATTCATCATCTCCCTCATTGAGGTTCGTTATAACATCTTGGAACTCTCGTCCGAATATATCCAGATATTTAAATCCAAGTAATTCTGCACATATAAAACTTACTTTTACGGCTCTCTGTTCTGATCTATTTGTCTCATTTATATTCACAATATATACTGGTCTATTATTAAAATGTAAATCAACCATATCCTGAGATATTCCTTCATAGATTCCTAACAAACTAGGCATAACCTGTCTGGTTAGAAAATCATTTCCCGAGTTAAGTGAAGGTGGAATATAAAAAAACAGCCCGTCTACATTACCATCTTCAGTTTCAAAATATCCAGAATATATAGAATTACTTCCTCTATTTCCAATAGTCTCTTTTATATTATCTTTATTATCAGCCCTATAATTGGTAATTTCTAATTTAGGAAATCTCTCGTTCAGTTCAGATATGACCCTATTTATCATATCTTGAACTGTGTCGACACCAATTTGAAGCCATTTTGCATGAATATCATTATCTGCATGTGCTTTATTTAGTTTAGCTTCAAATTCTTCTGGCAAAACAAGAATATGATTCATTAATATCCCCCCTTAATAATTCACTATTAGGACTTCATTTTTTGCATAACGCCATCCACTTGTTCCTATATCAATCACGCGGTATTTATGCTCTTCGGCCCATTTTTGTAGTAAATGATTTGTTCTATCTTTGTGATGCATAACATTTGAAAGCATGAATTTATATCCTAATGAATCAATATGGCTTAGGATATTTAACAGCTCTACCTCCTCATCTGCAGACCAACCTTTCATTCCTCTCTTACCATCATTGTAAGCAGCACTTGTAATAAAGTAAGGTGGATCAAAATAAAAAACAGTGTCTGAAGGAAATTCACTCCATTTTATTGATGTATAGTCAACATTCATCATTTTTAGATTTCTCGCTTTAACTTCAAAGTTAAGTATTCTTTGCTTTATATCCTCACTGTAGCCTGCTACTCCAATGGGAGTATTAAACTTATGTTTACCATTAAATCTGATCATATTTTGGAAAGAATACATATGGAGCAGATACAAATTTAATGGCGAATTATCCACTTCATTATAATCTCGTCGAAGTTTGTCAAATGGTTCCTTCTCTCCTTTTTCCAACTTATATTTAGCTATCCCTTCCTCTATCGCTTCTATGATTTCGGCTTTATCAGTTTTTAGAAGCCATTCAATAACTTCGTAAATATAGGGGTTAAGTTCATTATAAACAACGCAGTCTGTAGCAATGATATTTGCCCCAACATTAAATGCGCCTCCCATAACATCAACAAAAGTATTAACAGAAGGAGGAAGCTCTTTGATTATAGCAGGAAGCAAAGTGTCCTTGCTGCCAGAATAATTAAGTGGGGACTTATTTAAAGACATATCTTTTTGAAAATATATTACTACTTCATTGAGGGATTTGCCATTTCTCTTGTTGCTTGATCTATGATTCTGGTACTCCCTATAATCGGTACTTTCTATGTATACCTTGCCGTCTTTAGCAAATATCTTTGCAAGTTCAACAAGTTCTTCTATACTAACAAGTCCCTGATTACTATAGCTCACCAATATATGCTTGTAATTAATCTGTCTAAATAAATCCTCGAAGGCTTGTAATGCCTTTGTTCTCTGAGCATATAATGAGTTTTTATTACCCCTTCCTCGTTTCCCACCTACACCTTTTATTTCGGGTGAATCATACTTAGCAATAGTATCTAGCATATGATAAGCTGAGACATATTGAGTTACGGTATATGGAGGGTCGATATACGCTATATCGCCTTCAATTCGCCTTACTAAACTATTCGTTTCTTCATTATAAACATCATTTTTAGCAAAAAGTTCTTGTTCATTCATTTCAAGTGGTTCCAAGACAAAGTCTTTTGTTGCTCTTGGGTCCCAAAATTTAAAGAATGCTTCATAAGTGCCAGAAGTGTTTGAAAACCTAGTGGTACTTTCAATAAGAGATGCTAGTAAGAAAAAATACTCATTTTCGGAAATAATTTGTTCTCTATAAAGTTCTTCAATCTTTATTCTAATACCATCGATCTTTTTCCCATTATCTTCTGTAAAAAACATTCTTTCACTAATTGGGGTATAATTGTTATAGATAAAATAATTGCTGTCTGCAGTAAATTCAAGGGAATTAAGCCAATCAAAAATGTTCCTTTTATACTCTTTAGTAAAGTTTGAAAAAGATGGAATTCTACTATTATTTAATTTTGCTTTGCTTATAACATAGGAGAAATATAGAAAGTCGTTGGCCTGAATCTTATACCTATCTTTGAAATAATCTCCAACGCAACTAGTCCCTGCAAATAAATCTCCAAATGTTTCCCCATCAATATCATACTTTTCAATAATATCTTCTATAGTATTCAGCAATTTTACTTTGCTGCCTAAATATCTCATTTTCTCACCTTTTCTAGTTGTGCTATTTTTCTTCTTCATCGTCTGGTTGATATTCTAGTAGGTCACTTAGGTCACAACCGAGAACCTTACAAATATTATTAAGCAAATCCAAATCGACCCTTTTTACTTTCTCATGGTATAAATCACCAATTGTGTTTGGGCGTACACCAACTAACTCTGCAAGGGCTTTTCTTGTCATCTTGTTTTTACCTAATAACTCTGATAATTTTATTCTAATCAACAATATCACCTCAAGGGGATTAAATAACGTTTTTCGTTATAAATTAACACTTATCATTATATCATAA
>JAWRJF010000008.1:0-13642 GCA_040307645.1 Anaerovoracaceae bacterium
AGAGAAGTAGGCAATCTACCTATATGTCCACTTTACAGGGCACGACTTTTCCACTGTCTAAACCAAGGGGGACCTCAAAATGAGATGTCCTAAACAGGGGTTCCCAAAACTTAAAGTGTCCATAATACTGGGTACAGTTTAGATCAAGGTAGAATGATTGATTTGGGATAATTTTTTATCCCAAAAAACCGCTAAAGTGATGCTTTGTGATAAAACTCGGATAACGCCACTATGAATACCCAACAATTTAAACATAGCACCCTAACAAATCGACAACTAAGCATATAAAAAATGTACCGAGGCCGGCCCATCCCAGCCCCGGGATTTCTTCCCCTCCCCGGCCGGCTGCACTTGAACCGGTGCCTTCCCCTCCCCGGCGGGCTACACTTGAGCCTGAGGCCGGATTTACTTGAGGCGGGCTGGATTCTGTAGCCCCAAGGTTCTCGCCTCCCCAACTGACCGAGGCCTTCCCCCAGCCGGAGCCGGACGCCGCGGCCCTCGTTTTACGAACTTATGATGTACTTTTTGTCATATTGTTCGTGTTTTTCCCTAAATTCGACCATTTTTTTGTTTTTTAGGACTTTTTCTTTCACATTTTACACTTTTCTTGTTGAAAATACCCCCCGACTAGATGGTATAATAGATATGTATTTTAAAAAGTTACTTATTATATTTATATGGAGGAGAACGTCACACATGGAGAAAATTTTTAAACTCAAAGAACATGGCACTGATGTAAAAACAGAAATCGTTGCCGGTTGTACTACATTCTTATCAATGGTTTACATTTTAGCTGTTAACCCTGGTATGCTTGCCGCTGCAGGTATGGACAGCGCTGCAGTATTTACTGCTACTGCAGTATCAGCTGCAATTGCCACATTATTTATGGCATTCTTTGCTAATTATCCTATCGCTTTAGCATCTGGAATGGGACTAAATGCTTACTTCGCATTTTCAGTATGTGTACCTCTTGCAAAAGCTGGAGTTACAGACCCTTGGAAAATTGCACTTGCAGCAGTTTTAGTAGAAGGTATTATTTTTGTTCTACTTTCACTATGCAACTTTAGAGAAAAATTAGTTAATGATGTACCTGAAAACCTAAAATATGCAATCACTGCAGGTATTGGTCTTTTCATTACACTTATCGGCTTAAAGGGTGCAGGTATTGTAACTGCTCAGCCTGAAACACTAGTAAATCTTGGTGCTGTAAAAGCTCCACAATTTATATTAGCTTTTATAGGTCTTTTGCTTGTTGCAATTTTACATCATTTTAATGTTAAAGGTTATATTCTGATTGGAATCCTTACTACATGGATATTGGGAATGGTAGCACAGGCTACTGGATGGTATGTTGTAGATGTTGAAGCTGGTGTTTATTCTTTATTCCCTAACTTCAGCGGTGCAAGCTTCATTCCTGCAGCACCTTCAATGTTCAAATTCGATTTTGAGTGGATAAGCGGACACCTTCTTGACTTCTTAGTAATAGTATTTTCATTCCTTTATGTAGATTTATTCGATACAGTAGGAACTCTTATCGGTGTTGCTTCAAAAGGTAATTTACTTGATGAAAATGGAGATCTTCCTAGAGCAAAAGGTGCTTTAATGGCAGACGCTTGTGGTACAATCCTTGGTGCATGCCTTGGTACTTCAACTGTAACAAGTTACGTTGAATCAAGTGCCGGTGTTGCTAACGGTGGAAGAACTGGTCTTACTGCAGTTACTACAGCTGTATTATTTATTTTAGCTTTATTCTTTTCACCAATATTCTTAGCAATTCCGTCTTTTGCTACAGCTCCTGCACTTGTATGGGTTGGACTTTTAATGATCGGTGCTGTTAAGAACATGCATTTTGATGGAGATATCGCAGATGTTCTTGGTGGATTCCTTGCTTTGATAATGATGCCGTTTACATACTCAATCGCAAACGGAATTATGTTTGGTATCTTAACTTGGGTTATCTTAAAGATATTCACTGGAAAAGTCAAAGATATTCCACTAGTAATGTGGATTGCAAGTATTTTGTTCGTACTTCGTTTAATAACATTATAAATTTTCCATAAATTTGAGGGGTGGCCGAAATAAAATTTCTTCCACCCCTCATTTATTTAAATATCTTATTTAAACATCTTATTAAAATCTATTGGCAAGGCCTTTTGTCATATATTTTTTCAATGTAAAATAGTAAATTGTTCCTGTTATTATCCCGCAAAAAGTGTCTGCAATTGTCTCAGCGTAGAACGTGGTTTGTGCCATAAATAATGTTGGCAAAAATATAAGCGAGGCAATGAAAACCATTTTTCTAAAGATAGACAGGCTAAGAGCCTGTTTTGTTTTGCCAAGAGCCGTAGTACCGTCAACCGCTGCATACTGAACCCCCATAGGAATTATGCCTAGGGTGTATGCCTTTATTCCCCATACTGACATAGAAATCGTCTCTAGATTATCAGTAAACACCATTACAAAATATTGTGGTACTATTCTAGATAAGATAAACATTATCACTGCGTATCCAACCGACAGAATCATTACGTACTTAGCCGCCTCTTTTACCCTTCCTTTATTTTCTGCCCCAAAGTTATAACTGATTACCGCCTGCGTTCCTCCAGTCAAACCAATCATAGGACCTGAAATCAAAAGCATAAAACTTTGCACTATGGCATTACAAGAGATAAGCAAATCCCCTTGTTTCTGCCCTCCGAATTTTTGTAGCACAACATTCATCAAAATCAGTATTATGCTGTCTGTAGCTAAAATCAAAAACGGTGGCAATCCCAGGGAAATTATTTTTTTTGAAACATCCTTATTAATCTTATGTCTGTGAATACCAATCGTAACTCTTTTGCCTGTAAGAAATGCAATAATCCACAAGAAAGAAAACATTTGAGAAATCACAGTGGCAATGGCTGCTCCGCCTATTCCCATTCCAAAACCGAATATAAAAACACCATCTAATATTATATTGCTTACGGCCCCGATAAAAACCGAGAACATGGCCACCGATGCAAAACCTTGGCAGCTGATAAAGTAATTTAACCCTAACGCCATCATAGCAAACACCGTACCCAAGGTATATATTGTTAGATATGTATTGGCATATGGGAAAGTCTCCGGACTGGCGCCAAACCAAATCAATAGATATTTTTTCATCATCAGAAATACAATTGTTAGGACCACCGATAAAATAATAAGCATGGACGTAGAGGTAGACAAAATATCCTCCGCCTCACGGTTTTTCTTCTGTCCCATTTTCATGGCCATCAAAATTGATCCACCGACGCCTACAAGGGTTGCAAAGGAAGTGAACAGCGTTACTATTGGTCCACACACCCCCACCCCTGCCAGTGCAACATCCCCGACTACTGGTATATTGCCAATGTACATTCTATCTATAATACTATAAAGCACATTAACAAGCTGTGCCAACATTGCCGGCACAGCTAATCTAATTATTAATGGTAACATTGAATCTTTTCCAAGGTCATTGGTTCTTCTCATAAACTTGTGTCTTATCTCCTTTAGCAAATGCCTCTCTCATACCTAGAGGTCAAACTGTTACTATGGTATCATAAGCTTTGATTTTTGTAAACGAGAATTATTACAGAAATTTTATCTTCTCATCCTTTAGATAATTTAAGATTTCTTTCGATATTTCATCCATGCTCTGGATGTTTTTTATATGAATAGTAAGGGCATAGACTTCGGATATTTTTGTAATAAACTCTAAAAATGTATTTACAATCCTAACATCCGGAATTGGTCCGGAAAGTTCCTCCACATTAGAATCGCCCTGATCTATTGGCTCGATAATAGGCTGAACGTATTTTAATTCCATAAATTGTTCTTTAGTCAAATATTGATAAAACAACTTTTTATCAGCTTTATATAGCTGTCTGATTACATCAGTAATCCAAAATAATTTTACGCTCTGTATACATTTAGTACATATTTCTATCTTATTATTTTCTTCAGCCACCTGAACTTGAGATAGTTTACTATCCGTCATCTTCATTTCCAGGTATTTTTGTTTCAGAAATTCGGAAGGCTGTATCCCAAGGCAAGTAATAAGTCTATTTTTAAAATTATTATAAAAGACTATTCCTGTTCCTCTTTTCCCTTCTTTCTCATATAAATCCATTAATTTATAAGCCAAATCCTCATCATATGGCTCAATTTCCAAAACCTCTTTTAGCGTCTGCTTGTAGGCTTGATTATTGTTTTCATTATAATACAGTTCCAATAATCGTTTCAGAATAGTTATTTTTAAATCTTCAAACCTGCTTCGTTCAAAAATAATTATCTCATTAATATCATTGCACTTATTAAAATAACAACCCTCCATAAAGTCTCCCACAAACAGTTTCTTTAGTTCTTCGAGGGTGTCAACTGAATCATTATCACTTGGGTGAAATGCCATAATTTTTCTTATATCACAAATATATTTATACCCTTCGTTTATGGCACATCGTTCTCTATCAATCTGCAAGAAAACATTCCCATCTTCATCAGGTCCAATATGTTTTTTAATAGTCCATAAATTATAACGCAAATTATATTTTGCCGCCTCTTCATTACTGTCTGGCCATAGATAAGTAGTTATTTTCTCCCTGCTCAAAGATTTCTCTTGGTTCAAAATAAGCAGGCACAGCAAAGCTAAGGTTTTGTTCCCGAATTTATCCGTCACATCTTCTCCATTATAATTTATAGTAATCTTGCCTAAAAAATTAATTTTTAACATTGAATCACCTTTACTTTATACATCTGGTGAATTATATAGAAGCTCACCACCCTTAATAGTAGAAATCACCTTAGTATTTTCTATTTCTTCTGTGGCCACATTCATAATATCTCTATCTAAAATGATTATGTCTGCAATTTTACCCTTCTCAAGAGTACCTTTTTTATCCTCTTCAAAAATAGCGTAGGCTCCATTACACGTATACATCTGTAACGCCTCATAAACACTAACACTATGCTCTTTTACGGGATGATTAACCGCAGCTGCTATACTAATAAACGGGTTATAATCATTAACATCACTGTCTGAGCTGCCACACAAAACAACCCCTAAGTCTATTATTTCTCTAAACATATTTGTCTCTATATACCTACTGCCAAGACGCTTATTATACATTTTACCAACTCCACCCCATGAACGCTCATAGGCGGGACTCATGGTAAAAATTATCCCCATTTCTGCTGCACGTTTAATCTGTTCTTCGTTGGCCATTACAGCATGTTCAATCCTGTGTCTCAGCCCAACGACACCCGTATGATATAATGCATATTCATGGGCATCAAGTACCATTTCAATCGCCCTGTCACCAATAGCATAAAGAGCCAATTGAAGACGCTTATTGTAACATTCCATTACAAATTCATTTAACTCGTTTTGCTTATATATTAAACTACCCATTTTTCCAGGAAAATCTTGATACTCAAAAGACAAGGCCGCAGTCCTGGCTCCGATAGTTCCGTCTACATAAAGGCTGCCTCCGACCCTCTTTAAATTCAGATTATTTATTTTATCAAGGTCCATTGACTGATAGAACAAAGCCATATCTACAGGAAATTCATCTTGATGCTCTAAAATAAAATCCGCATCCTTATCACTGTACATATATCCGCCTTCCATGGCATTTACAGTAGTAATCCCAACAGATAATAACTTAGGCATCAGATTATTAACACAATCTCTCCTTCGTTTATTAGGAAAATTGTTTAAAATATTAGTTCTCAAAGTTGCATTAGCCTTTCCTCTAAAAACTCCTGTGGCAACATTGTTTTCATCCATGTCTATACCTTCCATTCTAAAAGGCACTTTATAATACAATAACCCATAGGTATTTAGCATACTCACCTGATAATCTATGCAATTAATCCACACTGGAATATTACTACAGTACTTGTCCAACTCAATTCTATCCGGAAAATTGTTTTCCAGCAAATTTTCTCTTTCAAGTCTTACTCCAAAAATGCTTTCTTGGGAATTATTCTTTTCCCCATGCATTATTTTACAACCTATTTCACTAAAATCTTTAACTCCCTTGAGATCTATGCTATCTGCATTCATGGCAGTCTGCACAACATGAAAATGACTGTCTATAAAACCAGGTAAAACCGTTTTGCCCTTTGCATCTATAACAACAGACGAAGACCCGGCAATGGTCTTATAGTCAATTCCACTGCCTAGGTCTAAAATCTTACCATCTTTTATAGCAATCCATTCTACAATTTCTCCATCTTTCATCGTCATGCATTTACCATTTATTATTAAAATATCCGCATGCATAGAGTTCCCTCCTATAATATAGAAATTTAGCCGATCGCTATTATATTATTCTAACACAAAAGTATTCTCTCCTGCTATATAAGTTCTTTCAACCTTAATATTTTTAATATCTTCTTCAGGGATTTCAAAAATATCTCTATCCAAAACCGCAAGATCCGCGAATTTACCTTTGCTCAATGTTCCTAAAAATTCCTCCTGACCAGTAGCATAATGTACGTTCTTTGTGTACATTAGCATTGCCTCATATGGAGATAGCTTTTCATCTGCATAGAAACCTTCCTCAGGATACCCTTCAAAGTCACGACGATTTACAGCCATATGTATTCCCTTTATTGGGTCATATGTCTCTACCGGACAGTCAGATCCTCCAGTTATAATAAGGCCGTTGTCTGCCATGGATTTTAGTGCAAAAGAACCCTTTGCTCTTTCCTTGCCAATTCTATCTTCAATCCAATGTAAATCTGTATTTAAGAAAATAGGCTGAATATCCAAAATCAAAGGCAGCTTCTTCATTCTCTCTATTGTCTTTTCATCTACCATCTGAACGTGAATAATTCTAAAAGGCAAACGTTGTTTCTGCTCTTCTTCTGTCATGCCCTTTTCTCTAGTAATTCTTAAAGTCTCTTCGATTGCAGTTAATGTCATGTCCAAAGCTCTATCTCCGATAGCATGGATTGCTGGCTGCAAGCCTTTTTCATAAGAATTAAGAACAGTATTAATTAATTCTTCCTGACTGCAAATCACAAAACCAAGGTTTTCCGGATCATCGCTATACGGCTCCTTTAAAGCTGCGGAACGTGAGCCCATAGATCCATCTGAGAAAATCTTATATGCGCCATATTGAACTTTTCTATTAGGATCCTTTTTCTGTTCTTCTGTCAAAACTTCCGGCTCAAATATTTCGTCTATGCAAACCGTAACTCTTATAGGTAACTGATTTTGTTTCTCAAATTCCTTATAAATTTCTACGTCTTCATTATACTTCCAAATTTTCGCTGCATATGTATGTATAGTTGTTATTCCTTTACTAGCCATATCTTTCATTACATCACTAAAAATTTCTTTTCGTAGATCAGTGTCTAAAAATGGATCTGGCAAAATTTCATCAAAAACCTTTGTACTCTGTTCTCTTAAAATTCCATTTGGCATACCGTCTTCTTCTGTTTCAACGATTCCACCTGTGCCTCCACAGTATCCCTTACCTACTTTCGCAATCTCTAATGCTTTAGTGTTTACAACAACTGCATGAAGACAGCATCTTCTTATAAGTACAGGATGCTCAGTGCTGATTCTATCAAGCTCATGTCTAGTTGGGAAACGGTTTTCTATCCATTTAGACTGGTCAAAATTAACGCCCTTAATCCATGTTCCTGGGGCAGAAACTTTTGCTCTCTCAGTCATCACTGTAATCATTTCTTCGATGCTCTTCACTTCAGATAGATCTACAAATGTTTGATTTTGACAATATGCATACATGTGCATATGGGAATCAGCCATTCCAGGCACCATAACTTTTCCTTCAAGGTCAATTATTTCCTTGCTTTCTAGTTCTTTAGCTTCTTCATTAGTCCCTAAGAAACTAATTATGCCATCTTTAACTCCTAATGCCTGAAAAAACTCCCCTTCTTTTTCCATTGTATAAATTTTACCGTTTATAAATAGTTTATCCATCATTCTTTAGCCCCCTCTTCTTTCCATACAAATATTCCTGTTATTGCGTAGAATATAGCAATTAATGGTACTAACCATAACAATATACAGTATTTTCCGTAATCTAAAGGACTTACTCCAAGTACCCCTGAGAAATACACACCACCTAAAGTCCAAGGTAGTAATGGATCTACACAAATACCTGAGTGTTCACAAGTTCTAGATGCAACTGTTTTCTTAATTCCTAATCTCTCATATCCTGCAATAAACATTCTTCCAGGGATAAGTATCGCTACATAAGGGCTGGCAGAAAGCATTATTGTTGCAATTCCTGTTGCGATGTGAGTAAGAATTAGGTTCCTTGCATTTTTTGTAATAGTTTGTGCACTGAATAACAATGTATTAAGAACGCCAGTTTTTTCTAAAATACCACCATATGAAAGACCTAAGTATCCAATAGATACGGTCCACATCATTGATTGTAATCCACCTCTGTTCATAAGCTTATCTACGTCAAAGTTTCCTGTATCAATTTTAAATCCATAGTTCATAAATGACATCATTTCAGTAATTGAATGACCCTGAAGAACTACCGCAATTATCATAGCGATCATTGCTGATGAAACGATTGTAGCCAATGCGTTTACTTTTTTTAGAGCCAATACTAATACTAAAATCATTGGAATCAAACTAATGATTGCATACATAGGTGACAAGTTGAAATTCTTTGCTAATACTCTTAGCATCTCATTAACAGCTGAGCTATTCATTGCACCACTTTTGAACTTTGTTTCTAGAATAGCAAATACGATTAGAGTTACTATATATCCTGGGATAGTTGCAGTTGCAACACTCTTCATGTGGTCGAAAATATTTACTTCACATGTACCTGAAGATAGGTTTACTGTATCAGATATAGGTGACATTTTATCTCCGAAAATAGCACCACATATTACAGCAGCTGCTGTCATCTCTGCAGGTACTCCAAGTCCTCCACCTATTCCCATAAGTGCTACACCAAAAGTTGCTGCTGTTCCCCATGATGTACCTGTACATAATGTTGCTATAGCGCATACTAAAGTTGCTGTTACAAGGAAAATGGATGGTGAAATAATCTTCAATCCGTAATATATTAATGTAGGAATAGTTCCTGCCGCAATCCAAGCGGGGATCATTACACCGATAAACATTAATATCATCATGGACACTGTGGCAATTTTACATCCATGTATTATTCCTTCTTCAATAAGGTCAAAAGATGTTTTATTAAATATGACTAACATCAACACTGCAAATACAGCTGCGAATACTAAAGTCATATGAACATCAGGTTCGCCAACTAAAATCAGCTGACTAACAAAACAGACAACTAAAAATAATACTATTAATATTGATAAGACCAAGGACGGCTGTTTAGCCTGTTTTTCTTTTACTTCTTTCATTTTTGCCTCCAATAATATGATTTCAAATAAGTAATATCGATATACTTTACCTCAATGATACTCCCATTTGTTTTTCAATTCTGTGTATTATGGTTTTAAAATGAAAAAAATAAATATTTATATTTTTTCGTCAAATCTGAATTAAACACATTTTAAACGTTTATTTAACACAATTTAAAACTATACTACACCAAAAAAATCTTTGCTATATTTCGAATAATGGCTCCATCTATTACGCCTTCTTCATCATCAAAAGTCTCTATTAAGTTATTCCAAGGAACTATACCATTTCTTATATAAATGCTTTTTTTACTAACCATGCAGCTAACGTAGCTAGCTTTGTTGATTAATCCAAAGTGTTCCCAATAAATAACTCTATTGAATTTGTAAGACCAAACCTCAAAGTCAGGGTTAAATTTTTTTCCTTCCAATTCTATCTCTGGTTCATAGTTATATGGTATCCCTAGAGAATATAGTTGATCCGCTATTATAACCTCCGACTTAGATCTAACTTTATCTCCTCTTGCAGTACTATGAACTAATCCTTCCGGATATTTAGGATTCTTATTCACGTTTATTCTCCCAAATCTTTCTGGCGGCTCTCCAACAAGTTCTAAGAAACAATGGTCTGGAATGTTTTTATACACCTTACTTAAATTCCCCACTACTGTTTGAAGGTCTGATTCTCTAATACAACATAAGGTTTTTTCCACAACCTTAATATTGTGTTTAATATTATCCAGCTGGACCGATATGTATTTCCGCCTTTTTAGTTTAAGCTTAAGTTCTTCTTCATCCCCCCGAATTATAACCTGTTTCCTCAGTTTCTCGCCTTTTTCAAATTCATAAAAGACATGATAAAAATACTCATGATTATTCACCGTCTTTATGGCTAATGACCCCTTCGGCAAAAGCTTCAGCTCTCTCTCTAGCTGCTCCTTTAATTCTATCATGGCATCCAATGCATTTTTCACTTCCTCTTTAAAATTTAAAATATTCATCTCTATCCCCCTTTCCCTTTACGAACTTGAGTTTTATTCTTCTTCACTCTTCTTCACTCTTCTTCAACTTAACTCCACATTTTTATCGCCCCCTTCCTTTTAATTGACATTGCGCCTCTCTTAACCGACACGGTTCTCTGAACTGACACTGTTCTATTAACTGACACGGTTCTCTGAACTGATGCGTTTCTATTAGCCGACACTGTTCTCTGAACTGATGCGTTTCTTCCTTTTTTTATGCTATTTTACATTATCTTACATTACATTTTTTCCCAAGTCAAGACCTTCGCCTATAAAACATTTTTTATAATATGTTTTTTTAGTTTCCTTAGATTTTTATATGCATAGTTGCCGATTTGCAAGGCTCTATGTTTAAATTGTTAGGTATTCATAGTGTTCTTATCCGGGGTTTATCACAAAGCATAGTGCCCTTACCCGGGGTTTATCACAAAGCATAGTGGCTTTACCCGGGGTTTATCACAAAGTGTCACTTTAGCGGTTTTTTGGGATAAAAAATTATCCCAAATCTAACATTTTGCATTGATTTGGGATAATAATCTTCGTTTATCTTCCATATAATTCTATTTTTGGTATAATATTATATTTTTTTATCACACTTTTATGGTTTTTTGGCTGTCTGGGATAAAAATTTATACCAGATTTGCTCCGAATTGCGCTTCTGTGATAAATCACATATTTCTGTAACAAATTTCCTAGATTTCACAGGGCTGCCAGCTAACCTCTTTGCTGCCGGGTTAGTTCTGGCGCTGGGCTTCAACGGCTTGGCAAGTTTGCAGTGGTAGCGCCAAGCGGCGGGTCGCATAAAGGCAGCGCCAAGTGGCATAAGTCGCCCAAGTCTGCGGGGTAAGGCACATGGAACAGCGCCGCGCCACTAGATACCGGCCGCGGTGCGGCCGGGTTAGCCCTGGCGCTGGGCTTCAACGGCTTGACAAGTTTGCAAGTAAGATCTATAGCGGTTGCTGCGTTGGACATTAATGGTCCGTTAGGGTTTTATGGTATGTCAGGGGTTTATCAAGACCGTTGGGTTTCCTTAGATTTTTATATGCGTAGTTGCCGATTTGCAAGGCTCTATGTTTAAATTGTTAGGTATTCATAGTGTTCTTATCCGGGGTTTATCACAATGCCCCACTTTAGCGGTTTTTTGGGATAAAAAATTATCCCAAATCAATCATTTCGCTTTGATCTGGGATAAAAGTCTTCATTTCTCTTCCATTTTATTGTAATTTTTGTAATATTATTACATATTTTATCACACTTCCATGCCTTTTTGGCTGTCTGGGATAAAAATTTATACCAGATTTGCTCCGAATTGCGCTTCTGTGATAAATCACATATTTCTGTAACAAGTTTCCTAGATTTCACAGGGCTGCCGGCTAACCTCTTTGCTGCCGGGTTAGTTCTGGCGCTGGGCTTCAACGGCTTGGCAAGTTTACAGTGGTAGCGCCAAGCGGCGGGTCGCATAAGGGCGGCGCCAAGTGGCATAAGTCGCCCAAGTCTGCGAGGTAAGGCACATGGAACAGCGCCACGCCACTAGATACCGGCTGCGCCGCGCAACAAGTTTCCTAGGTTTCACAGGGCTGCCGGCTAACCTCTTTGCGGCCGGGTTAGCCTTGGCGCTGGGCTTCGATTCGCTGGGCTAAATCGGTTAGGTATTCCCAGCGTTCTAATTTCTCTATGAGTCTTTCTTCTAAGGCGTTTTGCTGTTCTGTCAGCTTTGTCAATTTATCAAAGTCGGTGGCGTGTTTGGCCATCTGGCTTTTTACGCTGTTGATTTCATCTTCGAGGTTTTGAATTTCGTCTTCTATCGTGTCGTACTCTCGCTGTTCATTGAAGGAAAATTTCAGTTTTTGAGGTCTTGACCTTTTGGTAGTTTTCTCATCTGTGATGGAAGCGGGACGGTCTAGGTTTTTTGAGGATAAAAGTATCTCGTTGTCTGCGTCCTTTGCACATGAATGCTTTGCAGATGCGTGCTTGGATTCCATGCGCTTGGCTTCCATGAGTTTGGTTTCGTAGTCAGTGTAGCCGCCGTTGTAAGCCTTTATCTGTCCGGGGCCGGGGCTTTGGCTTTGGCCGGGGCCGGGGCTTTGGCCTGGGCCTGGGCCCCGGTCGGGGAAGGCAAAGATTTTCCGTACTACACGGTCGAGGAAGTATCGGTCGTGGGAGACAACAATTACAGCACCGTTAAAATCGTCAAGGTAATCTTCGAGGACGGTGAGGGTTTCAATGTCCAGATCGTTTGTGGGTTCATCGAGGATTAGGACGTTAGGAGCAGTCATAAGAATGCTTAACAGATAAAGTCTGCGCTGTTCTCCGCCGGAAAGCCTTCCAATTTCTACAGAGTGCATGTTGGGTGGAAATAAAAAACGCTCAAGCATCTGGGAAGCAGAGAAGCTGCCGGATTCAGTTTTGATGTTGGCAGAAATGTCTGCGATGTATTTGATGACACGCTGGTTTTTGTCCAGAGCTTGATTTTCCTGGGAGAAATAACCGATGCGCACAGTTTCACCCTTGTCCACCCTGCCACTGTCAGCCTCGACGTATCCCATAATAATATTAAGCAACGTGGATTTTCCGCAGCCGTTAGGGCCAATAATTCCCACGCGATCATTTCTAAGAAATGTATAACTAAAATTATCTATCAAAAGCTTGTTGCCGTAAGACTTTGAAATCCCATCTAGCTCAATGATCTTCTTACCAAGCCTGCTGGTGATAGTGTTTATGTCCAGTTCAGCTTCATCTAAAACAAGCTTGCTTTCTTCAAGGTCGTGGAACCTTTGAATCCTTCCTTTGGCCTTGGTAGTTCTGGCCTTTGCCCCGCGCCTAATCCACGCCAGCTCCTTCTTATAAATAGCCTGGCGCTTTCGTTCAGAAGCAAGAGACATCTCCATTCTGGCCTCTTTAGTCTCCAGATAATAATCATAATTTCCTGCATACTCATAAAGCATACCTTTGTCGATCTCTATAATACGATTTGTAATCCTGTCTAGAAAATATCTGTCGTGAGTTATCATCAAAATGGCACCTTTGTAGGAAATTAAAAAATCCTCTAACCATTTAATAACGTCATGGTCCATGTGGTTGGTAGGCTCATCTAGGATCAAAAAATTACTTTCGCTGACAAAAGTTGCCGCCATTGCAACACGTTTTCTTTGTCCGCCGGATAACTCATCCATCTTCTTTTCAAAGTCAATGATGCCCAGCTTTGTAAGCATTGCTTTGCACTGATATTCCGGAAAAAT
>JAWRJF010000009.1:0-106927 GCA_040307645.1 Anaerovoracaceae bacterium
AAGACTTATATCATTTACGTATGGCCCATATTCACGAGAAATATCCCCACTACCCGGTCGTTCCACTTTAATCATTTGTGCACCCATATCCGCTAGCAACATACCGCAGAAAGGCGCGGCTAAAACTTGAGAAAGATCAAGAATTTTAATTCCTTCAAGAGGTCTCTTTTTCATGCCTTACACTCCTTAATATAATTACTTATGAGATTCTATATTAAATCTACTAGATGACACCTTTTTGTTGCAGGTGCTCCAACCCTTTAGAATCAATATTTAATTTCCCATAAATTTCAGCGTTATGTTCCCCTAAGCCTGGTGCTGAACCCATAGGTTCTTCAGTCTCACCAGCAAACTTGACTGGTCTTCCTGGCATTTGTAGCTTACCAATCTTAGCATCTTCTACTGTAACTATCATGTTTCTCTCGTACAATTGCGGTTCTTCTAAAGCCTCTTTCGTTGTACTACACAAAGTACCTGGTATAAGAGCTTTATCACAGATGGCTGCAATCTCCTGCATCGTATATTCTTCAAACAGTTTTTCGATTTTAACCCTTAGATCTCCAAAATAATGTAGACCTCTCACTAGGTTAGAACAGTATTTTTCTGAAGTTTTCCACTCTGGCATATCAAATGCATCACAGAACTTAGCCCACTGTGCATCTGACGAAATACCTATAGCAACATATCCATTACTACATTTAAGTATATCATAAGGATTTATAAGAGGATGTGCATTTCCTGTACGCATTGGGTCTTCTTGGCTGGCTCCATATGTAATTACCTTATCTTCAGATATTGCAATTACAGAACCACAAAGAGATGTTTCTACTATCTGTCCTTGCCCAGTCTCCTTAGCATCATAAATAGCCACACACAAGGCAGATGCAAGAAAGCTGGCAGCATAGTGCTCTGAGATTGAAAATCCAATACGTGTAGGTGGATTTTCAGGAAACCCAGTAAAATGCATTACACCGCTCTTTGCCTGAGCCACTAGGTCAGATTGAGGAACATTAGTTTCCGCCCCAGTAGAGCCATATGCAGAGATACGTCCATAAACGATAGATGGTTTTACCACTGATAACTCTTCATATCCTAAACCAAGATCTTCCATAGTCCCTGGAAGATAGTTTTCTAAAATAGCATCAGCTGTTGCTACAAGTTCTTTGAAAATTTCTTTTCCTTCCGGATGACATAGGTCTAAAGTAACACTTTTTTTCCCGCGATCACGGAAAACATGATGTGGACTAGCACCATTTTTCAATGGTGCTAACCCACGGAGGGGATCCCCTCCACATGGTGTTTCTACTTTGATAACCTCTGCTCCATAATCTGCCAGTTCCATCCCGCAGTAGCCGGAAAGTGTTGTTAAATCGAGAATTCTTATTCCTTTTAAAGGTAACATATAAGCCTCCTGTTACTGTGAGAGCATAGGCCTCACGATTTTATTTTTCGTAGTCCCAACCTGTGTAGATTTCCACACCACGTTTTTTAATTTGTCCACCGATTACGTTACGCTGTATTTCTGAAGTTCCTTCCCAAATACGGTCAACTCTTGTATCACGCCATAGACGCTCTACTGGATTTTCTCTCATGTATCCACGACCACCAAGGATCTGAACACCTGTATCACATACACGGCCAACCATTTCTGAACAATATAATTTCAAAGCGGATGCACGAGCATGCTTTAATTTACGATCTGAGATGTTTCCGGAAATTTCCCAGCAAACACGGTAAAGCAAGCTTTTTGCTGCCATGATATCCATAGTCATGTCAACAAGCATATGTTCAATTACTTGATACTCTCTAATAGGGCGTCCGCCTTGCATTCTTCCTGCTGCCCATTCATTTGCAACATTTAGAACACGCTCAGCTCCACCAACACAACGAGCAGCAATACCTAATCTAGCTTCTACGAACCAGTCTTTAGTCATGTTGAATCCATCACCAACTTTACCAAGAATTCTTGATTCATCTACTACAACATCTTTAAATGTAAATTCAGGATGTTTGAAAGCAAAATGATGTGTAAATTCAGGTGTACGTTTGATGCTAACTCCAGGAGCATCTTTTTCAACGAAAAATACTGTAGCTTTGTTTGGATCTCCATCAACATGAGCATGAACAAGAAGGAAGTCAGCTATATTACCAACTGTAACATACCATTTTTCACCATTAATACGATAACCTCCATCACATTTATCAGCTCTTGTTAAGCACTGTGTTGGGTCTGATCCAGCATCAGCCTCTGTGATTGCATATGCATCACGACGCTTACACTGACATGTAGGGATAAGATACTCTTCAATCTGTTCCTTAGTACCAAAGCACATAGGATATGATGGTTGTGGAACTGCGTCCCAAATAGCGCCAGTTGACATACCAAGCTGTTCACTAACTAACATCTGTTCAAATAATGTCATTCCTTGACCACCATGCTCTTTAGAGTGGTTTGTAGCATTAAATCCCCATTCCATAACCTGCTGGTTTATGTACGCATGAGTCTCTGGGGTAATCCCGTTGTTCTCTTCACATTCCATTTCGTAAGGGAAAAGAACCTCCTCTGTAAATGCTTTAGCCTTTTCTTGTAACTCTCGATGAGCTTTACTTAAAGTGAAATCCATAATAAATATACTCCTTTCTATTATCACCAGTGATGCAAACCATTCCTAAAAACTTATTATTTAATACTTTAAATGGTTCATGCCTTCACGTTGGCTTCATTATATCGAGCAACATGAATAGGTTCAAATGATTCTTTACAGATTTTTCAGTCAATTATTTTTGCAAAAAGTCTCAACCCTTTTCAATACAATGGTCACAGCTAATTTTCCACTTCTTTATTCATGAATATTTATGTGGTATTTTGCAGTCTTTTTTAATAAAAAGTAATATAAAAATGATTTGCAAAAAATATTTCATGATAAAGGTATGATGAAAGTATGAATTATAATTAAATGATTAAAATAGGGAGAATCCCTTAGACTGAAATGGAATATTATTTATTTAAAGAAATGTATAGTGGTTTAATAAAAAAACCTGTAACTATTAAATTACAGGCCTTTATTTTTGGCGGAGAGTCAGGGATTCGAACCCTGGGCCCTAGACGGGCACGGCATTTCGAGTGCCGCACGATCGACCACTCTGACAACTCTCCATTATAAAAAACTATAAAAATTCTTAGATAGAACTTTTAACTCGTTTTCGATTATAACATATTTTTTCTGTATTTTCAATTGTGATTATGTATGATATATTATTATTATATTATAAAAAAGGAAGCAATTTAATGGGTAGAAATATTAATATTATAGTGGCAAATCCGGCCGGCAATATAACAATATTTGTCTTGGATAAAATTGAAAAAGAAGACTATGCTTTAGTTGGTAAAAAACTCTTAGACATAAAAGATTTACAAGGAGAGCAGGTAGCTTTTATAAAAGAACTGTCCTCTAGAGACAAACTACCTTTTGTTGGAGAAATTGAAATGTGCGGCATGGAATTTTGTGGAAATGCCTCAAGATCTTTTGCTCTAATTGCTGCCAAAGCAATGGGATTAACTGGTCTAAATATTGTGAAGGTTAAAACCAGCGGAAGCAAACAGCTTTTAAAGGTTATTATAGAGGCCGATAAAGGTTACACAAAAATCCAGATGCCAAATCCCCTAAGCATTGTCAATAAAGATGAAATGACAATTGTTGATTTTGGCGGAATAATTCATGCTGTAGTTAAAGATGCTGATCCTACTATGAAAAATTTTGAAAAAATAAAGTCTCTTGTTGAAGAGCTCTACGATCCACCTGCTCTAGGTGTAATGTTTTACAACACGAAAGATTGCTTTCTCACTCCCATAGTCTATGTGAAAGACGTCGACACAACTTACTTTGAGGGTAGCTGCGGTTCAGGTTCTACAGCTGTAGCAATATCTTTTGCCGTGCAAGATGAGTTGGATCAAGGTACTTACAAGTTTCAGTTCAATCAACCAGCTGGAATAATTACATCTACTATAGAAAAAGAAAACGGCCTTATAAAAGCCGTTTATATCGAAGGAATGGTTGAATATAGTGATATTATGACTGTAGAATTATAACTTTGGAACTATAAATTCAAAAGCATCTTTTACAATTTCCATGTTTATCTCGCCTACAGTTGATATTTCGCCATCTGTGCAAAGTCTAAAGCACATTGCCTTCGGGGTTATCTTCACAGATTTACATTTTTTTGCTAAAAATATCTTTTCTATCCCCGGTTTATCAATATGTTTCCCTTTAGTATAACTTGGGAAAAGCTTTACAAAACGGCTTCTTGACACATGATGAATTATGTTTAAATCAAATAATCCATCTGAAGTTGAAGCTTGTGGTGAACTCTTTATTCCGCCGCCACAAAATGAACCATTGGCTATTGCACATAGCAATACGTCTCCGTCCTCAATAATCTTTCCATCAGCTTCTACTTTAAGTCTTGCACCTTTTTTCTCTACGAGGGTTCCTATTATTGCTATTAGATATGCTAAAGATCCTGATATGAGAGGATATGTCTTTAATTTCGCTGTTAAATCTACAACATTACAGTCAAATCCTATATTAAACATATTGGCACAATACCTAGTCGTATACTTTCCATCAATTACGCCCTCATATTTAATCAGGTCGGTTTTTATTGTTTTCCCTGCAAACTGGCTTTCAAGGTCTAAAAAATCCTTAGAATTTCCAAAATTCCTTATAAAGTCGTTTCCTGTTCCTAGTGGTATGCAACCACAGGAAACATTGTGGAATCCGAAGATTCCATTGATTATCTCGTTTAGGGTTCCGTCACCTCCACATGGAAACACCCTTATCTTTTCGTTTTTATCGTAAGCTTCTTGGCTAACTCTTCGTGCATATTTTTCCCCGTCGCCAATTGACTCTGTTATATATATAATTGAATTTTCTCCTAAATATGTAGATGTAGTATTTATCTGCTTAATCAGCTTATCTATACCTTTTCCTTGTCCCGCCATAGGGTTAATAATAAAATAATTTTTCATACAACTATTTTATCCTAATTGCCTTTAAAGTCAACTAAAAAAACTGTGCTACTTTTATTTTTAGGTTTACTGGGGTATAATATCAATATATAAAATAAGGAGGAAGTTATGGATCCAAGAATTAAACAACTATCAAGCGTCTTAGTAAACTACTCTTGTAATTTAAAAAAAGGCGAAAAAATATTAATAGATTATGAAGGTGAGTGCTGTAAGCCCTTAGTAAAACAGATAATAAAAGATGTATATTCTGTAGGAGGAAAACCTTTTGTAAGCCTCAGAGACAGTTCAGTAACCAGAGAGATTTTGATGCACTGCGATGAAGAACAGATTAAATTTCAAAACGAATATCAACTTGCCCAGATGAAGGGTATGGATGCATATATTGCCATAAGGGCTGGCGACAACACTTCAGAGCTTTCAGACGTACCATCTGAAAAAATGAATATGTATAATAAATTGACAGAGCCAACTTTAGACTACCGTGTAAATAAAACAAAATGGGTAATTTTAAGGTATCCGAATCCATCCATGGCCCAACTTGCAGGTACAAGCCTTGAGGCCTTTGAAGACTTTTTCTTCGATGTCTGTACTCTAGATTATAAAAAAATGAGCATTGCAATGGATTCATTAGTCCATCTGATGAATAAAACTGACAAGGTACGTATAGTTGGTCCAGGGACTGACCTTACTTTCTCAATTAAAGGCATAGGTGCTGTAAAATGCGCCGGAGAAAGAAATATTCCTGATGGAGAGGTTTACACTGCCCCCGTTAGAGAGTCAATGAATGGTACAATTGCATACAATACCTTCTCCGAAGAAATGGGATTTACCTACGAAAATATAAAATTTCAGATAAAAGATGGAAAAATTGTAGATGCTACCGCTAATGATACACAGAAAATAAATGAGCTTCTCGATACCGATCCAGGAGCAAGATATTTTGGTGAATTTGCCATTGGTGTCAACCCTTATGTTCTAAATCCAATGAAAGATACTTTGTTTGATGAAAAAATTGCAGGCAGTTTCCACTTGACTCCGGGAATGTGCTATGAGGATGCTCCAAATGGCAACAAGTCAGCTGTTCACTGGGATTTAGTAATGATACAAAGACCTGAATATGGTGGTGGCGAAATATATTTTGATGATGTTCTTATCAGAAAAGATGGTATATTTGTAATACCCGAACTTGAATGCTTAAACCCTGAAAACCTAAAATAAAAATAAAAAGGCTGATGTCAGATAAACCGACTTCAGCCTTTAATTTTATTTATAATCATATCTGAGAATTGGTTACAAGTCATATTGCCTATTTCACTTTCATCAAGAGCCTTTTCTAAAACAGTTGCTTTATCGATATAACCAATATGTCTTAGCATCATTGCTGTTGCCTTTAAAATACTAGAAGGATTTGCATAGTCTCCCTTTCCTTCTTCAATTAGTCTTGGAGCAGAACCGTGAATTGCTTCAAACATAGCATATTTATCTCCTATATTCGCACTGCCCGCTGTTCCCACACCACCTTGTATTTCCGCAGCTTCGTCAGTAATAATATCACCATAAAGATTTGGAAGCAGGAATACCTGGAACTGGCTTCTTATTTCTTTATTTACAAGATTAGCAGTCATAATATCAATATACCAGTCTTCTACTTCTATGCCTTCATAATTTTCTGCAACCTGATGACATATTTTCGAAAAGTTACCATCTGTCTTTTTCATTATATTAGCCTTAGTAACAACAGCAACCTTAGTTTTACCATTAGCAACTGCATAATCAAAAGCCGCTTTTGCAATTCTCCTAGTCCCCAGATCAGTAGTTACCTTGAAATCCATAGCTAACTCTCCTGGTAACTCTACACCACGGCTTCCAAGGACATACTCACCCTCTGTATTTTCTCTATAAAAAATCCAATCAATATTTTCTTCCGGGACTACTACAGGCCTAACATTTGCGTATAAGTCAAGCTCTCTTCTAAGGGCCACGTTAGCGCTTTCCAAAGTACCTCCCTTTGGAGTAGTAGTTGGTCCTTTTAACAAAACATCACATTTCTTTATCTTTTCTAGAACGTCAAGAGGTACAGCTTGTCCCTTTTCCATTCTGTTTTCTAGCGTAAGACCTTCTATATCTTCCAAAACAACTTTCCCGCGAGTAATTTCATCATCAAGAAGATTGCATAGCACTCGCTTTGCCTCTTTCATGATAATTGGGCCTATACCGTCACCATCGATGATACCAATGGTGATCCTATCCATCTTTCGAAAATCTTTTGGTTCTCCACTATTTTTCATTTTTTCACAACGTTGTAGCTGTTCAATAATTAGTTCCCGAAATTTCTCTACCGCATCATTTACATAATCCATATTTAGTTTCCTTCCCTGGTATATTTAAGTAGGCTGCCTGCCTTCAAAATACCTTTTTGTCTATCAGTAAAGCTACAATTAACTGTATATTCCTTATTCGAAGTCAAGTTTTTTAACCTGATTTCACCTGTTTCCATGCCCTTATATATATCGGATAAATATAATTCATCGTCTTGATTGATCTCATCATAATCAGATTCATTTTTAAATGTAAGTGGCATTATGCCAGCATTTATTAAATTAGCAGCATGGATTCTCGCAAAACTTTTTGCAATTACTACTCTAACTCCAAGATATAGAGGTACTAAAGCCGCGTGTTCCCTTGATGAACCCTGACCATAATTATTACCGCCGATAATTACACTCTGTTCAGCCGCTCTTGCTCTGTCAGGAAATTCTTTATCACATACAGCAAAACAGAACTTAGACAAGTAAGGAATATTTGATCTGTATGGCAAAATTTTTGATCCCGCAGGCATAATATGGTCAGTAGTTATATTATCCCCGACTTTTAAAACTGCCGGTGCTTTAAGTACGTCTTCCTGAGGTTTACTCTTAGGGAATCTTTTGATATTAGGTCCCCTTAAAATCTCTGTTTCCTCAGCCTCTTCAATAGAAACAGGAGGGATAATGGAGCTATCATCAATTTTAAATTTTTCTGGCAGATTAACCGCTGGAACATCCCCTAGGATTCTTGGATCAGTTATTTCCCCAGTAATAGCTGCAGCTACTGCAGTTTCAGGAGAAACCAAGTATACCTTAGCATCTGAAGTTCCACTTCTTCCTTCAAAATTTCTATTAAATGTTCTTAGACTAACTCCCTCAGAATTTGGCGAAAATCCCATACCTATACAAGGTCCACAGGCACATTCTAAAACCCTTGCACCACTAGCAAGAATATCAGATAAAGCCCCACAATCAGCAAGCATTGTAAGTACCTGTTTTGAGCCTGGGGAAATAGAAAGACTAACATTAGGGTTTATAGTTTTGCCTTTCAGCATTGCAGCAACCTTAAGCATATCGTATAGTGATGAGTTCGTACATGAACCTATGCATACCTGATCAACTTTTGTCCCTTTTAGTTTGTCTACAGTTACAATATTATCGGGGCTATGAGGGCAGGCAATCATAGGCTTCAATTCAGACAAATTAATCTCGATAATTCTGTCATAATCAGCATCTTCATCACTGAATAAAGGAATATAGTCCTCTTCTCTACCCTGTGCTCTTAAAAACAATCTGGTAACCTCATCAGATGGGAAAATTGAAGTAGTTGCGCCTAATTCTGCTCCCATATTTGTGATAGTTGCCCTCTCTGGTACAGACAAGTTTAATACACCTTCTCCGCCCCACTCAATTATTGCTCCTACTCCTCCTTTTACAGTTAAGATCTTCAATATTTCAAGGCTGACATCCTTTGCTGTCACGCCATTTCTAAGTTTTCCTGTCAAATGGACAAAAAACATTTTTGGCATTGTTATGTGATATGCGCCGCCTCCCATAGCCACAGCAACATCTAGGCCTCCTGCACCCATTGCTAGCATTCCAATGCCTCCCCCTGTAGGTGTGTGGCTATCAGAACCTATCAATGTTTTCCCAGGTTTGCCAAAACGTTCTAAGTGAACTTGATGACAAATTCCATTACCTGGCCTAGAAAAATACAACCCATATTTTCTGGCCATTGATTGTATGAATCTGTGGTCATCTGCATTTTCAAAACCTGACTGTAATGTATTATGGTCTATGTATGCAACACTTAATTCAGTTCTAACTCTTGGAATACCCATAGTTTCAAATTCTAAGTAAGCCATTGTTCCAGTTGCATCCTGTGTAAGTGTCTGATCAATCTTTATAGCTATTTCACTACCAGGTATCATCTCTCCACTTACTAAGTGTTCTTTTATTATCTTTTGTGCTATTGTAAGTCCCATTTTACTTTCCCCTCTTCATTATATTCTTGCCCGCATTGTTTATATGGTTAAGCATCAATTCTTCAACTTTTTTCTTATCCTTTTTTTTAATAGCTTCATAGATGCCTCTGTGTTCCTCCACTGACTTGCTCATTCTATCCTCATTTTCCAAGGATGCCTGCCTATATTTTAGTAATTTCTTATGAAGAGGTGATAAAATTGACTGTATTACCACACTATCGCAATTACTATACATTACATCGTGAAATTCAGTATCTAGATTCCTAACTTTTTTTGGTTCATTTTTGCTCGCGTAAAATTCCTGCTGTTCCAAAATGTCCTTCAACTTGTTAAGCCCTTCTTCATCTATATTGTCAACAACCCATGTTGCAGCTAAAACTTCAATCCTTCTCTTTATTTCAAAAATATCTTCGATATCTTTAGGCGTTATGCCCACCACAATAGTTCCCTTACTAGAGTCTGCAATTAAATGATCTTGAGCTAATCTACTAAGGGCTTCTCTAATGGGAGTTCTGCTTACACCTAATTCTTCAGAAAGCCTATTTTCAGTGATTACTTCACCATAATCATAAACACCACTTAAAATATTCATTTCTAATTTTTCATAGACTTGATTGGCAAGTGAAATCGTTTTATATTCAATCATTTTCTACCTCACTACTTTCTTAGTTTCCCATTGGTTAACTCTTGGATTTTTGTTTCTAATTCACTGTTTGATAAGCTGGTTGTTCGATTATCTTCATAAAGTTTATCTACCCAGTCTTTCAATTTAACAACTAACTCATCGTTTTTAGAAACATGATCCTCGCCGCTTAACTTATAATGCTCATTTATCCAATATGCGATTCCTGCAAGACCAGAAGTTTTACTTATAGCAACTCCAGCTGGTCTATTTAACAATTTTTTCGTGTTAAATATATTGTAAATTTCTTCGTCCTTAAGCAATCCATCGGCATGGATTCCGGCTCTTGTAACATTGAAATTTTCTCCAACAAAAGGTGTCATTGGTGGTATTACATATCCCATCTCCCTATTAAAGTATTCCCCTATCTCTGTTATTACAGTAGGATCCATACCATCTAGTGAACCCTTCAGAGATGCATACTCGAAGACCATGGCTTCTAGGGGGATATTCCCTGTTCTTTCTCCAATTCCAAGAAGTGAGCAGTTTACAGCACATGCCCCATAAAGCCAAGCAGTTGAAGCATTAGCCACAGCTTTATAAAAATCGTTATGTCCATGCCATTCTAACATTTCACTAGGAACACCTGCATAGTGTTGAAGACCGTATATTATACCTGCAACACTTCTAGGTAATGATGCTTCTGTGTATGGTATTCCATATCCCATAGTGTCACATGCCCTTATTTTTACAGGAACGCCTGCTTCCTTAGAAAGCTTCATTATTTCATTTACAAAAGGAACTACAAACCCATAAAAATCTGCTCTCGTTATATCTTCTAAATGACATCTTGGAACTACTCCAGTTTCAAAAGCCTCTTTAATCGTTGTAATATAAAAGTCTACAGCTTGCCTTCTGTCCATCTGCATTTTTTTAAAGATGTGATAATCACTACAAGACACTAAAATACCAGTTTCTTTAATCCCAAGCTCTTTTACAAGCTTAAAGTCTTCCTTTTTAGCTCTAATCCAAGTAGTAATTTCGGGAAATGTATAGCCTAACTCAAGACATTTTTCAACTGCTTCCCTATCTTTTTTCGTATAAATAAAAAACTCTGATTGTCTGATAAGACCATAAGGACCTCCCAGCCTGGCTAGAAGCTTATATAAGTCAACTATCTGTTTTACTGTATATGGAGCCATTGACTGCATGCCGTCTCTAAAAGATGTATCAGTTATCCAGATATCCTCCGGCATACCCATAGGAACTCTTCTGTGGTTAAACGCCACCTTAGGGACCTCTTGATAATCATAAATCTCTCTATAAAGATTAGGTTCCTTTATATTCTGTAAGGTGTATTTATAGCTGTTCTGTTCCAATACATTTGTCTTTTTTCCAAGTTCTAACATGGTTAACCTCCAAATCCAATCTATTATATATTAAAAAATATTTGTGTCTATATGTTGTTCCGTGTTGTTGTATACAACTATACATGTTTTTAAATTGTTTGTCAAGATATTGTATTAAAAATGTTTTTATCCTAAAGCAACATCTAATACCATCATCAGTACAAACCCTATAGCCACCCCTATAGTTCCTATATTAGAATGGTCTCCTGCCTGTGATTCGGGGATAAGCTCTTCTACGACTACATAAATCATTGCCCCTGCTGCAAATGACAATAAATATGGAAGAAGTGGTGTGATTAACCCAATAAGCATAATAGTTAATATTGATCCAATGGGTTCTACAACCCCTGACAATACGCCATAAAGAAATGACTTTCCTTTTGACATGCCTCCACTTTTCAAAGGCATTGAAATAATTGCTCCCTCAGGGAAATTTTGTATGGCTATACCTATAGATAAGGCTAATGCCCCTGCAAAAGTGATACCCACATTTCCATCTATAGCTCCTGCAAAAACAACGCCTATAGCCATTCCTTCCGGAATATTATGAAGAGTTACGGCTAACACAAGCAGTGTTGATTTTTTTAATTTTGAATCAAGCCCTTCAGGGTTATTGCTTTCTAAATGCAGATGTGGTATTAAACTATCTAATACAAGCAAAAATAATATTCCGCCTAGAAATCCAACAGCAGCTGGAATCCATTCTGAAACACCTTGTTGTCGGCTCATATCCATTGACGGAATAATCAAAGACCAAACCGATGCTGCCATCATCACTCCCGATGCGAAGCCTAGTAAGGCCTTTTCCAACCTATTACTCATTTCATTTTTCATAAATAATACCATAGCCGCTCCTAATACAGTACCGGCAAAAGGTATAAGTACTCCTAGAAATATTTCCATTTTTCCCTCCCAATCGTTGATATCTCTTTATCTCCTGTTATATATATACACAGAATAATTATTATCAAATCCCCTAATAAAAAGACATTACAAGTCAAAATAAAAACGGTGCCCTTTGGCACCGCCTTAATTTATATTTTTTTATACTCTGTACCTTTCTGGTCATTACCCCTTCTATTAATCAAGTAAATCCCCCTCGGTACTATTTGCTTTTCTTCGAATATATCCCGTACACGCTGTATGGAGTCTATCCTCAGATACAGCCCTGTGCCACAGGATTTAATTAATTCTGACGGTAGCTTTCTCAAGACTGAATTAATCCCAAATTCTTCTAGGACGTCTCTAGCATACGCCGCCTTGTAAAATGAAGAGAATGATAAAATATACTCCTTATCCATTAAGTGTAGCCCCCAATCTACTCTCTATATGAGTTTCTTTATCTTACGTATGTAGTATTTTACAAATGATGTCTTTTCGACTTTTATGTCGGCCACTAATGGATATTCTACAACCTTTTCTTTTCCAACAAAAACTTCCAGTATTCCAATTTTATGTCCTTTCTCAAAAGGGACCTTTATTTCACTGTCTATTTTGGCTTTACTTGTTACTGTATCCTCTTCACCCTTTTTAACTAAGGCAGTAATCTTATCGCAAGTCACTGCATTAATTTCAAAAGGTTCCCCTCTTAGAATTTCAACTTTTTTAATAATCTGACCTTTTTTAGCTACCGTGGCTGCTTGATATGTAGCAAAACCATAATTCAGAATTTTAGCGATTTCTGCATTTCTTATTTTAGAAGTTTCACTTCCAAGTGCTACTGCAATCAATGTTGTATCATTTTTTGTTGCTGATGCTGACAAGCAATAACCAGCCTCTGCTGTAAATCCAGTTTTTATACCATTAGCTCCAGGATATGTTTTTATTAGCTTATTTGTGTTTGTCAATCCAAATTCTTTTTCCTTCCCCGGAAGTCCTACAGTTATAGTTGTCTGCCAGGTATTAAACCACTCGTATGTTTCCTTATGCTGTATTAAAAGCCTAGACATCAATGCTATATCATATGCACTGCTAAAATGATCTGCTACAGGTAATCCATTAGTATTCACAAAATGGGTATCCCGCATTCCTAACTCCTCGGCTCGCTTATTCATGTTCTCAACAAAAATTTCCTCACTGCCAGATAAGTATTCTGCAACAGCTACACATGCGTCATTTGCAGATACTATTGCTATACCTTTAAGCAGCTCTTCTAGAGTATGCTGTTCCCCTGGTTCCATATACATCTGGCTTCCGCCCATTGATGCAGCATATTCTGATATGGTAACCTTGTCTTTTAAAGTAATTTTCCCTTTTTCAACTGCTTCCATGGCCAAAAGCATTGTCATTACCTTTGTCACCGATGCAAGAGGAAGCTGTTTATGACTGTCTTGTTCAAACAATACTTTTCCACTTCCAGCATCAATTAGTATTGCTCCTTTTGCAGCGATCTGCATATTAGATTTTGTTTCTTTTTTCACAGTATCGCTAACTGTCTCTATTACTAGTGGTTTTTGAGGATTAACTAATCTACTCACTCCCATAAATCCCGTGACAATTAGGACAGCTACAAGGCAAGAGGTTAAAATTTTTTTCACTATAATACCCCTCCTTCTATACACAAGTATTTCTTATATATATTAGAGGGGCAATAGTTTTATGAATAATTTATGGAGACACTAAGTCATTTTTCTCTAGTGAATTTACCCCAATCCTTTTTTTCTCATACAATAATCCCTTTCTCTTAATTATATTTTTTTTTAATACAAGATTTTGCGAAAATAATCAAGGCATTTTATCATTTGTCAAGAGTATTGTCTATATTTTTTTTTTAATTTATTTGAACAGTGTTTTTAAATATGTACAATTGACCTTTCCAACGACTTCCCCCCATATTGACAATGATTTTACTACATGTTATACTAATTTGCAAATCATTTGCGAATTGATGCTAGCCATTTTATCTAGCAACATTAATAATTAACGAAGGGGGAACTATGAAAAATATAAACAAACTATTTATTCTTTTAATATCCTTTATTCTTTTAGTTGTAATCGTTCTTTCCCTTTTTCATATTACAGATCAAGCTACCCATAGATGTACTGGGGAAGATTGTCCTATTTGTTCTGATATAATGACCTGCCAGCAGACGCTTAATACTGTAGGAACAGCAACAGCCTTAGTAGCAGCAGCTTTACTCATAAAGCTATTCTTTATGCTCTCTTTCAAAATAATAGCCTCTATATGCCATGAAACTATTACTTTAGTATCTCTTAAGGTTAAACTTACCAATTAAAATTAGTTTAATTATTCTTGCATTATTAATTGTGTTTTTTAATTTATTTTAATTGGAGGATTTTATATGAAAAAGATAATAACTAGCCTTATGATAATTCTGATGATTGTTGGTGCAATGACAGCTTGCTCACAAAATAACAGCGATAATAATAATGATGGGAAAAAATTAAGTATTGTGTGTACTATTTTCCCCGAATACGATTGGGTTAAACAAATATTAGGTGACCATTTAGAAAATACTGATTTAACTATGCTTTTAGATAACGGGGTGGATTTACACAGTTATCAACCAACCACAGATGATATCGTAAAAATATCAAACTGCGATATGTTCATTTATGTTGGAGGAGAATCTGACTCTTGGGTTGAAGATGCCTTAAAGGAAGCTACAAATAAAAATATGGTTGTAATCAATTTGTTAGATTTTCTTGGCGATACTGTTAAAGAAGAAGAAGTTGTCCAGGGCATGGAAGGAGAACACGCAGAAGGGGAACACGCAGAAGGGGAACACTCAGAAGAAGAAGATCCGGAATATGATGAGCATGTTTGGCTTTCTTTAAAAAATGCTAGCACCCTTACTTCTTTTATTTCAGAAAAGCTTGGAGAAATCGATGAGAAAAATGCAGCTGATTATAAAGCAAATGGCACATCTTATATCAAACAGTTAGACTCCTTAGATAAAAACTATCAGAAAACAATAAAAGAAGGGAAGCATAAAACACTGTTATTCGGAGACCGATTCCCTTTCAGATATCTAGTTGATGACTACGGTCTATCATATTATGCCGCTTTTGTAGGCTGCTCCGCAGAAACAGAAGCCAGCTTTAAAACCATCGCTTTTCTTGCAAAAAAAGTTGATAATCTTGGTCTAAATAGCATAATGACTATCGAAGGGACAGATCATAAAATTGCTCAAACCATTAAGGAGAACACCGCCACAAAAGACCAGAAAATATTATCTCTTGACTCCATGCAGTCAACCACCTCAAAAGATGTAGCTGCTGGTGCAACTTACCTTTCTATTATGACAGATAACCTAAAAACCCTAAAAGAAGCATTGAAATAATGGAGGTAAAATAATGGCTCAGATTACATGCCAAGACCTTTCCCTAGGTTATGAAAGTAAAACAATTCTAAGTGGCTTAAATTTTTCTGTCGATTGTGGAGATTACCTATGTATAGTAGGTGAAAATGGTTCTGGTAAAACTACTTTAATGAAAACACTTCTTCATCTGAAGTCCCCTCTAAAAGGTAAAGTTATAATTGGTGATGGCCTTAAGCCAAAAGAAATCGGTTATCTGCCCCAGCAAACAGTTGTGCAGCGCGACTTTCCCGCCTCTGTTGAAGAAATAGTGCTTTCAGGATGCCTAAATAGATGTGGTCTGCGGCCATATTATACTTGCAGTGAAAAACAACTTGCAAAAGAGAATATGGAGAAGATGAGGATCAGCCATTTATCAAAACACTGCTATCGCCAGTTGTCCGGTGGTCAACAACAAAGAGTTTTGTTGGCTCGGGCCCTATGTGCAACAAGAAAAATGTTGCTCTTAGACGAACCCGTTTCTGGTCTTGATCCCCAGGCAACTAGAGAGATGTATGAAATAATTTCTGAAATAAACAAAGAAAGAGACATTACAATTATTATGATTTCTCATGATATAAACTCAGCAGTCAAATACGCCAGCCATATTTTACATGTTGGCAACCCACTATTTTTCGGGACACAGGAACAGTACCTTAACCTCAGGGGAGGAACTTTCTCCTCCTCTCCCTTTGGAGGTAATGATTAATGAATATGATATTAGAAAAACTCGATTTATATTTTCAGTATCCTTTCGTACGATATGCTTTAGTCGTAGGGATTCTAATTGCATTATGCTCTTCTCTGCTAGGTGTTACATTGGTTCTTAAACGCTTCTCCTTTATAGGAGATGGATTATCACATGTAGCCTTTGGCGCTATGTCGATTGCAACTGTAATAGGATTGACAAATAATATGGTACTCGTTCTACCTGTTACAGTAATCTGTGCTGTATTACTGCTTAGAGGAGGACAAAATGCAAAAATCAAAGGGGATGCTGCAATTGCCATGATTTCTGTTGGTGCCTTGGCTACAGGGTATTTATTAATGAATATATTTTCAACCTCTTCCAATCTCACAGGCGATGTATGCAGTACTTTATTTGGCTCTACTTCAATCTTAACCCTTACAAAAGTTGATGTATGGCTATGTATACTACTGTCTCTGCTTGTTATAATTATTTTTTTAATGTTCTACAACAAAATCTTTGCAGTTACTTTTGATGAAACTTTTGCAACATCTACAGGCATAAATGCAAGGGCATACAACCTGATGATTGCCGTTATTATTGCTGTTATTATAGTTCTTGCCATGAATTTAGTTGGCTCCTTACTTATTTCAGCATTAGTAATTTTCCCTGCCTTGTCTTCTATGCGTTTATTTAAAAGTTTTAAATCTGTAACCATATGTTCTGCACTTTTATCCACCTTCTGTGCAACTATTGGAATTTTAAGTTCTATCATTACCGGAACGCCTGTTGGATCGACTATAGTTGCAGTAGATATCATGGCCTTTGGGTTATTTAGTCTCATAAGCTTAATATTAAATAGGAGAATATTATGATGAAGAAAAGCAAATGGATTATTATTACTGTACTAATACTATCCTTTATTATAACCGGCTGCTCCAATGAGTTAGAAAACGCCGAGGAACAAAAATCCGATCCAAACACCTCTAAACCATCAAATAGTATAGATGTTGACCTAACATCCTTGAGTAGTACCATGGTTTATTCTGAAGTATTTAGTATGATTTTAAATCCTGATGACTATGTAGGGAAAAAAATTAAAGTCAAGGGTCAGATGGCAGTCCAAACCGACGAAGCCACCGATAAAACTTATTTTGCTGTAATCGTTGCCGATGCTGCCGGATGTTGTCAGCAAGGTCTAGAATTCGTTTGGGAAGGAGACCATTCCTATCCAGATGACTATCCACCAGAAGGAAGTGAGATTGAGATAACCGGGGTTTTTCGCACATATGAAGAAAATGGGCAATTATACAGTCACCTAATTACAGATTCTATAATAGCGAATTGACTCCTGTTTACGTTAAAAACCCCTTCTAATGCATAAACAATGTGCCTTAGAAAGGGTTTTTTAGTATCCTTATATTTTATATGAAGTTATTTAAGGTCTGATAAAGAATTGCTGGTTCTATAGGTTTTGCAAGGTGAGCATCCATCCCTGCCTCCTTAGATTTTTCAATATCTTCATCAAAAGCGTTAGCACTCATTGCTATAATCGGTATGGTTTTAGCTGTTTTCTTTTTTAACTGCCTAATAGATTTAGCTGCAGTTAAACCATCCATAATTGGCATTCTTATATCCATTAAAATAGCATCAAAGTATCCCAATGGACTTGTTGCAAAAGCCTCTATGGCCGCTAAACCATTTTCTGCAACCTCTACCTCCATGTTTTTGGAGTTTAATAGTCTCTTTGCGACCTCAACATTTAACATATGATCCTCTACCAAAAGAACTCTTTTCCCTTTAAAATCATACTCAATAGTCTCTATAGCAATTTCCTTCTGCTCTTTTTCAATAAAAACTTTCTCAAAAGTAGATGCTATTGAAGACTTAAATAATGGCTTTGAAACCAGCATGTTTACTCCAGCCTGTTTTGCTTCATTTTCTATGGTCACCCAGTCATATGCAGTCATAATAATTATAGTAACATCAGGGCCCACAATTTCTCTTATCTTTCTTGCAGTTTCAATTCCGTCCATTTCAGGCATTTTCCAATCCACTAGTATTATACTGTAGCTTTCTCCATTTGCCCACTTAAGCCTTACTCTTTCAACTGCTTTACTTCCAGAATCAACCCAGTCTGCCTTAACCCCCATTTCACATAAAATTTTATGTGTATGCTGACAGATTACTATTTCATCATCGACGATTAACGCAGAAATTTTTTCAAAATCCAGTTCAGATTTTACCTTTACTCTTCTATTGTTCTCTTCCGAAAGCTGTAATGGCACTTCAATGGTAAACTCTGTGCCAACACCTTCTATGCTGTTCACAGAAATTTTCCCTCCCATTAAATCTACCAAATGCTTACAGATTGCTAAACCCAATCCTGTCCCACCATACATACTAGTTGAACCTGTATGCTCCTGCTCAAAAGGTTCAAATATTTTAGGGATGAATTCTTCCTTTATACCTATCCCCGTATCATTAATAGTAAAACGCATATAAGCCTTATCATCTTCGATTTTATCCTGGTTTATAATAAACTGAACTTTACCATTCTTAGGGGTAAATTTAATTGCGTTAGATATAATATTAATCAAAATCTGCTGTAGCTTCATAGAATCACCAACATAATTATCTTCTGTAAAGCTTGTCATAATAGCATCATATCCTACGCCTTTTGCCTTTGCCTGCTCAAAACACATAGCATTAATTCCATTAATAAAATCTTCAAAAGCTATCTTTTCACTTTTAATTACCACTTTTCCACTTTCTATACGAGACATGTCTAATATATCATTAATCAGGGATAATAAAAATCGTGCAGAAAGCCCAATTTTTGATAGACAATCAGCTACTTCCACAGGGTCTTTTATAGCCTGAGCAGCTAAAGTAGTCATACCAATAATTGCATTCATTGGAGTTCTAATTTCATGGCTCATCCTGGACAAAAATTCAGTCTTAGCAATACTAGCTTGCTGGGCCTGCCTAAGCGCACCTTGTAACACAAGCCTTTGTCTCTGTTCTGACTCAAAGATATCTGTTATATCATTTCTAGACAGCAGAATGTCTTTTTTCGTATCATCTAAATAGCAGAATTTCCATTTCTTTCTTTTTATATTTCCCCATTGGTTTTTTAGACTAAAATAGCAATTATATGACTGATCTATTTCTAGCTGCCTTATAATTGTATCAAGGCCCAAAGCCGCCAGACATATTTCCTTTTCGTCATCTAAAACATATGGTACTAATATGTTCTCAATTGCTTCTTTATATGGTAATTTTTTCAAATCTCCATATGCTACATCTTCGTTATTAATATTGCTAATTGACATTATCCCAGTCTCTTTGTCTATAATCGCAAGAAGCTCATATTCACTTTCTGCGATTCTGTCTACAGTAATCTGAGACATTTTCTGCTGGTTTATATCATAAGTGTACATGAAAGACATTATATCCAAGGTATCCGGATTCTGATAAGTCTTTATAGTTGTGTTTACCCAAATAACACTGCCATCTATTAGCTTTCTCTGGTATTCAAAACTCCAAGTCTTTTCACCCTTTTGGTAAGCCTCTAAAACTTCTCCCCTGTCTAACATCTTCCTTATATGATCTTTCTGGTCGTCTGTGTCGGCAGTATCAGCAAGGGCTTCTATTGCTTCTGTATATGGTCTGCCAGTAAAAGATACCCCTACGGAGCCCCTGGGAATGTCAGACTCAACAATATTTTTTGTTATATTTAATCGAACCTTTACAAGAAGGTTTTCGCTTTCTATAGCTTTCTGATATTGTTCTTCTTCCCTATACCGCTTCTCCTTTTCAACAGTACTAGTTATATCAACAGAACAGCCTATTGCTTTTATAGGCTTCCCATCATCATCAAACATGGTCGTATAGGTACAACGTTCCCACTTCTCATGTTTATCCTTCTGGACGAACAAAATATCCTTGGTAACTTTAGGTATTCCATTTAGCACGCTTTCATACATTTCAAAATAATCCTTTAAACTTTTCTCATGTACGAAATCATAGTTCATAACTGCCTCTGGTATATTCTCGATTATTTCCGGCATATTATAATTTTCAACTAATTTAGAAGGATGAATTAATCTTTTATTTACAATATCATACTCCCAAACATCAATGCCGGAAGTATTAATTGCAATATCAAGTTTTTGTTTTTCTGTTTTTAATTCCTGTTCTCGAATTCGATCTTTAGTTACATCTAGAAATATTCCACTTACTGATAACTTCCCTTTAATTGTCAGCGCTAATGTAAAAGTGGCATTAATATATAAAACCTGGTCGTTAGTAGGCGTTAATCTTAATTCTAAGTCTACTCTATCCCCTAAATCATGAAGTTCCCTTATACCTTGAGCAACCTTTTCTCTATCTGGCACAAAAACATATTCTAGCAGATTATATTTACCACTATCTATTATAGTTTTTCTATCTTTGAAGCCCAATAGTTTAACAGCCTCGGAATTAATATATAACAAAGAAGGATTCTCGTCATAGGTAAACCATAATAGAGGACATGTAACTGCATTATATATGGATATAAGCTGTTTATATTGCCTTTCTGCAGCAAATTTTGCTTCTTTTTGGCTTGTAATATCAGTAAAATAAGAAAATAAATATTCTTTCCCATCTACAATAATATACTGATATCTCTGTATAACCCATACGCTCTCTCCGTCGCGGTTTAATAACCTATATGTAGCTTCGTATGTTTTAGTTTGATTCTTTTCTTTTTCTATCTCTTCCCTGATTCGTGGCAAGTCCTCTTCATGGACTAGATTTATTGATGAGTCATTATTTTTTTTCATAAGCTCTTTCAGGTTTTCATAGCCTAGCATTTTTATTAATGTCTCATTTGCATATTTTATTTTTAGTGCTGGATATGTTGTAGTAATTAAAACTCCACAAGGGAAACTCTTTTCAATAAAGTCAAAACCAAGCTTAGAAAGTTCAACAATTTCCATATATAACTCCTTTTCTATTTCTATTCCATTTCAGTTACTATTGCCATTCTTGCCAGCCTTTCATCCCACTTTATATATTTTCCTTTATACAATAACTTTTTCCCTAACTTAGAGCTATAACAAACACTAGTATAAGACTTAATTCCATTAAGTGGATTATTGGCGCAAAACTCAAAGCCATTATCACTTAATCCAAGCAAATAGCAAAAACACTTCGGCTCCTCCTTAGATGCGCTTCTTAAAAGTCTGACCGCCTTTAAGTTTGCGTAGTAAAGCTCATGAGTTTCAGCATCACAAATATAAATATAGGCATCCTGCTGATCTAAAATCCATTCTTTGTTTTCATCAGAACTTTTATTTGCTATTGGTGTTTCATTACCATAGATTGTGTATTGGTTTTTTCCAAGTCTCTTGGCTTCATATAAAGCCTGATCCGCTTTAAAATAAAGTTCACTTCTATTTCTACCATCCTTTGGGTAAAGTGCAACTCCAATAGAACATGTAAGTAGAGAATTGAATTTTGATACATTACATTCACTTAAACTTTTAAGGATGATTTTTGCAAGTTGTTCAACTTGTGAATCATCTTCATAGTCCATTAGAAGTATAGAAAACTCATCGCCACCAATTCTACTAACCATTGCGTTTTTGCCACATACCTCTTTTAAAATCTCTCCAAATTCAGATAATACAGCATCACCAAAAATATGTCCAAAAGTATCATTAGCATGTTTAAAATCATCTAAATCTAAAACATAAAGAGCAGCTTTCTGGGTTTTAGGGTCTGCATTTTCCAAATAGAAATCTACGTATTTCCCAAATGCACTTCTGTTATATAGTTTAGTTAAAAAATCAGTTTCTGCAGCCTTTATGGCTTGTTGAAGTCTTGTAATATTATCAAGTCTTGTTAATACAATCTGTGGAGCAACTGGTTTATGAATAAAGTCATTGGCACCTAGTTCCAAGGCTTTTATTTCTTCACTGCCTTTTGTCTCTGCTGTAATTGCAATAACTGGAATTGATTTGAATCTTTTTTGTGATTTAACCTCTTTTAAAAACTGATATCCATCCATTACAGGCATTTTCATGTCCAGTAAAACTGCCGCAATGTCATCATTAGCAGTTAGAATGTCTATTGCTTCTTCACCATTACATGCCTCAATAGGGTCATATTTTTCAGATATAATTTTTTTTAGGATAATGCGATTTACTCGATTATCATCTACAACTAAGACCTTTAGTTTTTCTTCCATTTCTATAATCCTAATATTTCTTTAATCAATATTGACTTTTCTGGTCTTCCCTCTTTAATAATAAATGCCTCTTTTGCTTGCTCAACTGCGTTTTCAAGTTTAACTTCATCATTACCGTAAATAGTTGCTAAGACATCTCCTTCAACTACCTTGTCGCCTACTTTTTTATTAAGAACTATTCCAGCGGCCAAATCAATACTATCCTCCTTGGTAGCTCTTCCTGCACCTGTGTGCTGTGATGCAAGTCCAATAGTCCTAGCATTTATACCTGCAACAAAACCTTTTTCTTTTGCAAGTAGTTCCTTTGTGCATGAATACTTAGGGAAAAGGGTGTAATCGTATATTACTCTCTCATCACCATTTTGTCGCTTAATAAAGTTCTCAAGCTTTTGAAGCGCTCTACCACTTTTTAAAGCCTCTTCTGCCAGCTTTATTCCCTCTTCAACTGTGGAAGCTTTGCCACCTACATACACCATTATCCCTGCAAGATTTAAAGAAAGCTGTGTAATATCATCAGGTCCATGGCCTTTTAAAGTTTCAATTGCTTCTATTACCTCTAGGCTATTTCCCACTGCCTTTCCAAGAGGCTGACTCATATCAGTTATTACAGCTACTGTTTTCTTGCCAGCGGAGTTTCCAATTTCGCACATCAAGTTTCCCAAGGTAACAGCATCATGAAAGTTTTCCATAAATGCACCATTTCCACACTTTACGTCAAGTACAATGGCATCACTTCCTGCAGCCAGCTTCTTGCTCATAATGCTTGATGCTATAAGGCTAAAGTTGTCTACTGTGGCTGTAACATCTCTAAGGGCATATAGCATTTTATCTGCTGGAGTAATATGGGCAGTCTGACCTATAACTGATATTCCAATATCATTTACTTGATTTAAGAATTCATCTGGTTCAAGAGAAGTTCTGAAGCCAGGTATTGACTCCATCTTATCTACAGTTCCTCCCGTAAAGCCCAGTCCTCTTCCACTCATCTTAGCAATTGGGACTCCACATGCTGCTGCAATTGGAGTTACCACAAGTGTGGTTTTATCGCCAACACCTCCAGTTGAATGCTTGTCAACTTTTTTACCTCTTATAGATGATAAATCTATGGTATCTCCCGAAAACCTCATCGCATTTGTCAGCAGAAAAGTTTCTTCCTTATCCATCTTTTTAAAAAATATAGCCATTAAGAGGGCAGACGCCTGATAATCGGGAATTTCCCCTTTTACATAACCTTCAATAAAATATTCTATTTCTTCTTTAGTAAGCTTTTCGCCTTCCCTTTTTTTATAAATGATATCGTTCATATTCATGTTGCTCACCTCGTTAAATTAGGTCCTTAAGAAAACTTTTTCCAATTAGTGTTGCTTCTGCACCTAAAAAATCTGCTATAGTAGCACCAATATCTGCAAAACTTTCTCTTACACCTAGATCTATCCCTTCTTTTATTTCTTTTCCCCAAGCTAAAACCGGAACGTATTCCCTTGTATGATCCCATCCGGCGTGAACAGGGTCATTGCCATGATCCGCACATAGAATCAGAATATCTTCTTCTCCCATTGCTTCCATAATTTCAGGCAGTCTATTATCAAACTCCATAATAGCATGTCCATACCCTGCAGCATCTCTTCTATGGCCGTACTGGGAATCAAAATCCACTAGATTAGTAAAGATAAATCCTTCAAAATCCTCTTTAATTGCATCGATTGTCTTGTCTACACCATCCATATTGCTCTTAGTATGTACAGATTTTGTAACACCTTGACCATTAAAAATATCACTTATCTTTCCTACTGCATATACAGTTTTCCCTGTTTTGTTTACTTTGTCAAGAACTGTCTCACTACTTGGAGATACTGCATAATCATGACGATCCGCCGTTCTAATCCTCTTACCATCTTCGATGATATATGGTCTGGCAATTACTCGTCCACATGCAAATTCACCAACTAAAAGCTTCCTCGCAATTTTACATATTTCATATAGTCTCTCTAGAGGAATAACTTCAACATTAGCTGCAATCTGGAATACGCTATCCGCTGATGTATATACAATTGGTTTCCCAGTTTCCTCATGAAGAGGCCCTAACTTATCAATTATTTCGGTTCCAGACGCAGGATAATTTCCTAAACATTCTGTACCTATTAATGCTTCAAACTTATCCATAAATTCTCTTGGAAATCCATCGGGATAAGTTTTAAAAGGTGTCTTTGTTTCAATACCTGCAATTTCCCAATGTCCAGTAATAGTATCTTTTCCTTTAGATACTTCTTTCATTTTTCCATAAGCACCTACAGGTTCTAAAACCTTAAGGCTTCCTTTTGCGACTCCATCAATATTTCCTAAACCTAGTCTTCTCAAATTAGGTATTTGAAAATCCCTTGAGTTTTCCACAACATGTCCAAAAGTATCTGCGCCTGTATCTCCGTATTTTTCTGCATCAGGAAGTTCTCCAATTCCCATGCTATCAAGTACAATTAAAATTGCTTTTTTCATCCTCTTACCTCTTTTCTTTCTAAAGTATTAATGCAGGTGTACCCTCAAGATAATCTAAAGACACCAACTTATAGTCCACTCCATTATAGATGCCTTGCAGACCATTTTTAAATGCATCCTTTCCATGAAGATGCCCATATACACAAGTTTTAACATTGTATTTTGACAAAAGTTCTGTAAATCCTGACCCTTGCATCTTGTCATTAGTAGGTGGAAAATGAAGGGTTGCAATTATTTCATCTGCACCCATTATTTTTGCCTCCTCTAAAGACATATTCAACCTTAAATTTTCCCTTAAATATATCTTTTTATCATGTTCTGAAAAGCCATCAGTTCCCGGGGAAATCCAGCCTCTTGTACCACAAATAGCAAGTTTCTTTCCATTTTCCAAGGTTATAAAATGTGCTCTGTTTTGCAAGAAAACAAGGTCTTCATATAAGTTATTTAATTTATTTATAGAATTCCACCACAAATCATGGTTTCCTTTTATTATTACTTTTTTTCCATTTAGTTCATGAATCCATTTAAAGTCTGCCATTGCTTCTGACAGTTTCAACCCCCACGATACATCTCCTGCTATTATTACAGTATCTTCTGACGACACTTTTTCATTCCAGTTTTTCATAAGTCTTTCGGTATGATTGATCCATCGAGATCCGAATACATCCATGGGTTTTTCTATTCTTTCATCAAATGATAAGTGTAAATCGCCTATAGCATATATGCTCATATTTATTCCTCAATCTCCAAAATATTTTTTGCATCTCCTTCCGGAAGGCTGGAAATACCTCGCAATTTCCTCTGTATACTTCTTGTCCTTGTCCCGATTAATTTATCCAACTCAGCATTTGCCTGATTAATTCTCTGCTGTGTTGCTGCCAATACATCGTCAAATTTTTCAAACTCTGTTTTTACTGCGCCTAAAACCTCCCAAACTTCACTTGAATGTTTTTGGATGGCTAAAGTCTTGAATCCCATCTGTAAACTGTTTAGTAGGGCTGCCATAGTTGTAGGACCTGCAATATTTACTTTATACTCTTTCTGCAAGGTTTCTAAAAGACCTCTTCTAACCACCTCTGCATATAAACCTTCAAAGGGTAAAAACATTATTGCAAAATCAGTTGTATATGGAGGCTCTACATATTTATTATGTATATCTTTCGCTTCTGATTTTATAGTTTTTTCCAAAATCTTAGCAGCCTCTTCTATTTCTGAAGGAATTCCCTTCTCATAGGCATCCATAAGTCTACTATAAGCATCTCCCGGAAATTTAGCATCTATTGGTAGATAAACATAACCATCATCATCTCCCGGAAGCTTTACCGCATACTCAACTCTTTCACTACCTGTAGGCTTAGTTTTAACATTTTCTTCATACTGATCTCTTGTTAATATCTGTTCTAATATGGCTCCTAGCTGAATCTCTCCCAAAATACCTCTTGTCTTTACATTTGTTAAGACTTTCTTCAGGTCTCCTACACCTGCTGCCAAAGTCTGCATTTCTCCAAGTCCCTTATATACTTGCTCAAGCCTTTCACTTACAAGCCTAAAGGACTGACTAATTTTATCCTCTAAAGTTTTTTGTAGTTTTTCATCTACTGTCATCCTTATATTATCAATCTGTTTTTCCATGGTTTCTCTAATCTGTTCAAGTCTTTTTTCCTGCATATCAATAGCATCTTTTTGACTTGCAAAAACCATGTCTCCATAAGTTTTAAAAGAATTATTTATATATTGGATTGTCTCCATCCTAGAATCCTTTATGTCTCTTCCCATCTTATTTAAAAGCAATAATAGAAGAACAATCACTATGGAAACTAAAGTAATTAATATTATTGTAAAAAAACCTTCCATTCAGTAACCTTTCTCACATTTTAAAAAAATAAAAACATATATATTATTATACCATTAAATGAAAGGATTAAAAAGCATAAATGGCTGAATTAAAAGACTTCACAAATTGGATTTTATTAGGAGATTTTGGACTTTTTACCCTGACTCCAAAATATCTCTTTACAGTTTTGTTCCCCATAATTCTTCTGCTGGAAATAATGGGGAAATTTATTTATTATCTCTCCCCTTTCAAAAAAGCCTCTCCTTTAATAAATCAGTTTTTATATATGGTACTAGGCCTAGGCTGCACTACTGTAGCTCTTGCCAGCCTTAATTCTATAAAAAGCAGAAAAATGAAAGCAAGGCTTTTAATACTTCTGATCCTTCTTGTACCATGCTCATCACAGCTAGCAATTTTTCTTACCTTCGCATCAATGGTCTCAAAAGAAGCACTTCTAACCTATCTGATGTTTACTATCTCTGTAGTCATTATAATATATTTATTCATAAACCTTCTTTTCCCTCTAAATGAAGGCTTATTGTGGTTAAGAGAGTCTTCGCCCTCTGCGGAGAGAAAAATGTCAGCTTCTGTTTTCTGGTATAACATCATGACTTCTGTAAAAAATTCTTTAAGGTTTATTTACGAAACAGCAAAACCTTTTTGTGTAGGAAGTATAGTTATTTCAATAGCAATCTATTACAATCTATTATCACAAATTTGCGAAATATGTTCCCCTGTTACAGAAAGATTTTTCCATCTTCCTGCCAGTGCAACTAGCCTTTTTTTCCTAAATATTATAAAGCGAGATTTTGGTTCTGCCTCTCTAATTAATGTTATAAGCAACGGTGTTTTTTCGGAGAGCCAGATAATAGTATGCCTATTAATACTTACTTTTTTTGTGCCCTGCTTTAACTCTACAATTTTACTTTTTAAACAAGAAAAACTCCCAAGTTCTCTGTTTATATGGTTTGGGAGCCTGTTACTATCTATTACCATAGGCAAAATTGCAAGTGTATTATTACTTTAATTGTTGTCTAGAAGCTTCATAAATAAATATCTTTTTTTATACTTTATCGAAGCTAGCTTACTAATTTTTTTATATACAGAATGGTTTACAAAACCACCTATTATTCCCACGATAAACATACCTTGTACAAATTTTTCCACCAGTAATTCATCAGACAAAACCTTTGCCGTTTTAGTAATTTCCTGGTCTACAGTAACGCCTTCATAGTCCATCGACTCAAGTTCATCATTGTATTTTAATCTATCCTCTCCAGCTGTTAGTGCCACACGAATCAGCCTCAGAATATATATTTTTTCGTTTTCATTATTATAATCAAAGCCATAGCTTAATGCTATCTGGTATACACCCTTTAAAATAATGGAAACGAGAACTGGAATATCAGGAATACCCATTCCTAATAATCCCATTCCAAATCCAGATACCGTAGCAAAAGAGTTATTTAGTAAATTACTTTTACCTGAAATTTTATCCATTCGTTTAATTGCTTTTTTCGATGTCTTCTTATGCAGAATAAAATCATTTGCTTCAAACTCTAAGTCTAAATCCTCTTTTTTAAAAGTTTTTTCAATCAAACCTGTCCCCTGTAAAAAAACCAGTTTAAAAGCCTTTGTAAATGCTAGCTCTAAGGTTCCAATCAGCTTTTCTGGAACTTTCTCATAAATCACCTCTTTTAAAGCTATTTCTGTTCTTTCTTTTTTCAAAAAAGCTTCTTCCTTTCGTTTTAAGGCAATTATTTCTTTTTTTATATTATCTTTCATTTTACTCAGCCCCCAATATTTTTCTTATTACATAGCCACCGATCAACAGCCCCGCTGTTGCAGGAACGTAACTGATGCTGCTCGGTACCATCTGTCCATTTTTTTTAGGCTCTTCATCAGAAAAAAGGACATCAACTTTTTTTATGCCTCTTTTTCTAAGCTCTTTTCTTATAACTTTTGCAAGAGGACATACTGAAGTTTTTTCTATATCTGTAATTTTAAATCTCGTATTATCCATCTTGTTACCAGTTCCCATTGAAGATATAACAGGAACATCACACTCCTTAGCTCTTGAGATTATATCTATTTTAGCAGATGTAGTATCTATAGCATCAACAATATAATCGAAGTCATTAAAGTCAAAACAACCAGCAGATTCTTCATCATCTGGCAAATAAAAGCATTTATAGCTTGTCACCCTTAAATCAGGATTAATACTCTTGATTCTCTCCTCCATTACATCGACTTTATATCTGCTTAATGTCCTGTAATTTGCAATGATTTGTCTGTTTATATTGCTCTCACTCACAACATCATTGTCAACTATATCTATTGCTCCAATTCCGGCTCTTGCCAATGCTTCACAGACAAATCCTCCCACTCCTCCAACGCCAAAAATCAAAACTCTTGCATCCTTTAACTTTTTGATTCCCTCTTCTCCGATAAGCATTTCAGTTCTTTGATTTCTCTCTTTTAATCCCATGTGTTTTTCCTCTTTATATTATCCAAAGTCTTAAATATTATATCAGACGTATAGCCTAATGCCGATAGACGTCTTGCGATACGCCCTATAACTTTATCAGGAAGTTCTTGACCTTCGGTTAATCCTGCCTTATCTAAAGTTTTTTTTGCTTCTTTCAAAGCCATTGCCTTTTCATCAACCACCTGTTCCTCTATATAATCTTCAAAGGCTTCCTCTATTATATTATCTGCCACTCCTCTTTGTTTAAGCTCAATAAAAACTCTTTTTTTGCCTCTGCCTTTTCCAAAAGCATATCTGAAATATCCAGTGCAATACCTATAATCATCTAAATATCCGTATAAAATAAAATCAGAAATTACCCTTTCTATTTCATCCTCAGGAAAGTCCTTTTGGAAAAGATATTTCTTTAATTCTGTAATTGTCCTGTCGTTAGTTGATAGTTTTTTCAATGCCACGTCTTCAATATTCATACTAATCCCCCGCTAATGCCATTATAATAATCTTATTTCAATATCTTCTTTTTCAAGCGTACATGCAACACACTTAATATCATTACTAATCTCGACTATATTAAAATAATATTTTTTTCCCTGGAAATATACATTTTCTAATATATCGTTACTAGGCGATATCATCGATGGCATTTCACCAAAGAACCCTTGTCCCGTGTATTTTCCAAAGGCTTCTTTTCTTACCCATATTTGAAAAAAACCGTTAATCCCACATAAATCTACATACTTTTTCTCATCTTCACTGTAGTATCTTTCACTAATCCCCTTATAGTTGCAATCTTTTACGATCTGCAAATCAAGTCCACATCTGTTATTTGAAACCATGCACATCCATAGGCTTCCACTGTGACTCAAAGAAAAGTGTATAGGCGTAGAAACAAACTCAGGTTTTCCCTTTTCTCCTAAAACTATATCATCACTTATTATTCTATCCTCTAGGTCCATTTCTTCTTCTAACGAAAAGCTAATTGCAGCCTTTTTTATTAGTTCATGACCTTTTTTCCCTTTTGGAAAATCCCCTTCAAGAATATATATTTTTCCCACGTCAACACTCCTTTTGATTATTAATATAAATTATACCAAAAAAGACAAAGGAACGCCATTAGGCGTTCCAAAATTATTATTCTTTATTTAATCTTTCTAAGACTCTAGTATAACCATCTGCACCATATACCAGGCACTTATTTATTCTACTTATTGTAGCAGTAGAAGCCTTAGTAATCTCTTCTATCTCATTATATGTTTTTTTCTCCGAAAGCAGTTTAGCAACCTGAAGTCGTTGAGCTATAGCATGAATCTCGTTAATTGTACATATATCTTCAAAAAACCTATAACAATCTTCTTCATCTTCTAGTGTTAATATAGCCTTAAACAATTCGTCAATATCATCGCGTTTGAATTTTGACTCGTAACTCATATGGGCAACTCCCTTCAAATTTACTTTTTATTCAACTATTATAATACTTTTACACGTTAAAGTCAAACAGTAATTATTCTGAAAGCAACCTAATTGCCTTCTTAAGTTGTTTGTCAACCTTATCTGACTCCTTTATCTTCACCTTGTAGTCTGGTTCTATGCCTTTTTTGTGTATAGTGTCACCCTTTGGAGAATAAAATTGCATTATTGTAAGTTTTACAGCAGATCCATCAGCAAAGGGATATGTTCCCTGTATTATTCCTTTTCCAAAAGTTCGCTCACCTACAAGTTTCCCGCCGTTATTATCTTTTACTGCTGCCGCTAATATTTCTGAAGTACTAGCCGTACCCCCGTCAACTAATAACGCATATTTTAATTCTGTTCCACTGGCATCGGAGTTATAATACTCTTTTTTCCCATTTTTATCTTCTGTATATGAAATAGTACATTCAGGTAAAAGCATATCTGCAATTTTAATTCCTTGATCAGTATATCCACCGCCGTTACCTCTTAAATCGATGATGAGTCCCTTTAAATTTTTCATTTCTAAGTTTCTCAATTCCGTTTCAAATTGTTCCGCTGTTGTTTTTTCAAAGGACGTAATTGCTATATAACCTATTTTGTCTTTCAAAACCTTTGAAAATACCGACTTTTCCGTCACTAACGCTCTAGTGATTTTTACAGTTTTTTCTTTTCCATCTCTTGAATAAGTTATGTCAACTTCAGTCCCTTCTTTTCCTCGCATGTCGACAGCCATTTTTTCTGTACTTTCATATTTCTTACCATTTACGGCTATTAGATAGTCGCCCGGCTTAATACCCGACTCAGAAGCAGGACTTCCTTCCACAATTCTTAAAACTACGATATTTCCATCTTTATCCTGTGCAAAATTAATTCCTACGCCAGAAAAAGTTCCATCAAGATAGTTCCTAAACTTTTCCATTTCATCTTTGGTCATATAGTCCGAGTACTTATCACCAAGGCTTTCTGTCATAGACTTATATACACCATTCAACATTTTTTCATCGTCAACATCCCATAGGAATTTCTCATCTATTACTTTTTGCAAGCTATAGAGTTTAGAATATTTATTTGCAAATTCGTACAGTTCTTTATAGTTTTCTTCACTGACAGTTACAGAATTGTCTATAACTTTTCCATAAAAAATCAATCCACCTGCTGTTAATGTAACAGAGCAAATCACAATGAATAAAACTAATATAAAGAATTTCTTTTTTCTCATTCTGATCATTTACTCACCTATTCTTTAGAACTTTCTATATTATTTACAATTAATTGCAGCTTTTTAGTACCTCTCCATGTCTGGCATTCAAAAGTGCCAAGAAGGTCCACCTTCTTACCGCTGACTAATATTCTATCATATTCTCTTGCTTTTCCAAATAGTACACATTGAATATTTTGGTTTAAATTATCACATATAACGAATCGGGCATGTTGCTGTTCTGTACCCATATATTTAACATCAACTATATTTACATCTTTTATTTTAAAAATAGGACGAGGATTTTTACACCCGTATGGCGCCAAGAGTTCAAGCTGATCTGCCAATTCATAAGTCAAGCTGTCCATATCTACTTCTACATCAAAAAAATGTTTTTTAGTAAGCAGTAAAGGATCATTCTCTAACATACAGCCTACATCTTTATTTAACAAATCCCTTAATTCCTCAAGGTGTGCTTTTTCCATAGTAAAGCCACAAGCCGCTTCATGTCCTCCAAATTTAATGAACAAGTCCTCATGATTCTTCAATAAATTGTATAGATTTATACCTTCGATACTCCTTCCAGTACCCTTATAGTACTCTCCGGAAGGTGTAACCAGTATGGTAGGTTTATGATAATAGTCTTTAATCTTTCCTGCTACGATTCCTGCTATTCCTTCATGAGCATCTTCAGCTAGGACAACTAGAAAATTATCCCCTTTATGAAATTGGCTAGCTATGTCCACGCATTCCTTATACGTATTTTCTTGAATACTTTTACGCATTGAATTCTGTTGAATTAATTGTTTAACACCATTTTCAACATCTTTTTGTTCCTTAGCCTTAAGAAGCTCAACTGCAATTTTGGCATCAACCATCCTTCCAGATGCATTTAGGTGTGGCACTATTTTGTAGGCAACATCCTCCGATCTAATCAAGCCCTTGTCTAATGCAATTCCTTCAATTAAAGAGTCCAGCCCCGGTCTTAACCCAAGATTTACTGACCTAAGTCCAAATTTAGCTAAAGTTCTATTTTCATCTATTAACGGAACAATATCCCCTATAGTTCCTATGCCAACTAAGTCAAGAACCTCCGTCAAAAGTTTCTTTGGCAACCCAGCCTGCTGAACCAATCCTTGACAAAGCTTAAATGCCACCCCACAGCCCGCAAGGTCTTTAAACGGATATTTGCATTGTTTCTGCTTTGGATTTATGAGAATACAATCTGCTTTGGTATCAGTAATTGTATGATGATCTGTTACAATAATGTCCATACCTATGGACTTAGCATACTCTACTTCTTCATAAGATACACTTCCGCAATCAACCGTTATTATTAAATCTGCACCGTTTTCCCTAATCTGTCTTATGGCCTCCATGTTTAGACCATATCCCTCCTCAAAACGGGAAGGAATATAGTATGATATTTTTTTGGTTAAACATGACAAAACATGGAGCATTATTGTAGTTGAAGTAATCCCATCAGCATCATAATCTCCATATATGCATATATTTTTATCTTCACTAATAGAAGACAATATTAAATCCACTCCTTCTTTCATATTTAAAAGAAGGAATGGATTATATGTTTTTTGCGGTTTATCAGATAAAAATTCTTCAATCTCATCATTTGATGATATTCCACGCTTTTCTAATATTTTTAAAATTACTGGTTCTAAATTCATTCTACTACTTCTCATTCAAATTTCAATTAAAAATATGACATCGGATTTACGTATTCTCCATTTACACGAATTTCGTAGTGAAGATGTGGCCCTGTTGAAATCCCTGTGCTTCCGGAACTAGCAATAACAGTACCTTTTTTTACAGTTTGACCGACACTTACATTTACAGAGCTGTTATGTCCATACAATGTACTTAAACCACTACCATGGTCAATTACAACTGCATTACCATATCCACCATACCATCCAGAAACAATAACCTTCCCATCTGCAGAAGCGTAAACTGGCGAACCTGATGAAACACCAATATCAATTCCAGTATGTCCCTTCCAAATTCCTAAAACAGGATGTAGTCTAAATCCAAATTCAGAAGTAATATATGTAGAAGTTGTAGGCCACATAAAAACGCCACCTTCGTATACAGCATCATGATCCTGCATTGCGTAAATCTGGTCTTTTATTTTGTCAGCCTCAGCATTTAATTGGTCAATTTGACTTTCAAGCTTTGCTTTATCTCCCTCTAAAGCGCTTTTCTTTTGTGCTGCACTTTCCTGTTGTTGGGCAAGCTTTTCTTTTTGTTGGTTTAGAGCTGTTTTTTTCGCTTCTAGAGCTAAATGCTGTTTTTTCAATGTTTCTAGAGTATCCATGTCATTTTCATAAATCTTCTTAATCATTTCTATGTTTGATATGAACTCTGATATGCTGTTCGAGCCTAGCAAAACATCTAAAAAGCCAACTGAACCATTCTTATACATAACCCTCAATCGCTGGTTTAGACCAGTTTCCCTCGCCTGCATTTTTTTCTGGGTTCTTTCTAAATCAGCCTGGGCAATTTCAAGTTCTTTTTCTTTAACACTGAGAGAAGCTTCTAAGTCTTTAACTTCTTTCTGTTGATTTATTATATCTTTTTCCAGGCTTTTTAAATCTCCTGCTAAATTTTCTTTTTTACTGTTTACACTGTTTAGCTCATCCTGCTTTTCAGATACACTCTCAGCAAAGGAAAGTGACACTCCACTAAAGGCAACTACAATTACAAGAATCAAACTGCATATAGTAATTTTCTTTTTCAACGTACCGTCCTCCTATTTTAAGTATCTAAGAATTTTCTCATGGAAATAATACTTCCACATGCACCTATACTAATTCCCATTGCTAGGAATATACATATTAAGTTACTAGCCAAATATCCCGCCGGAACAAGTGGCGACGAAATAATAGAAAGCACTTCATTGCCTATTAAATCTACTATTTTACTATATAATAAAGTTGTAATTCCAACGGATATCAGCGAAGAAATCATTCCTATAATAATACCTTCCGCAAGAAACGGCCCTCTTATAAACCAATTGGTTGCTCCTACGTATTTCATAATAGAAATTTCTTTTGACCTGTTAAATACAGTAAGTTTAATTGTGTTAGATACAACTACTACTGATACTACAACTAAAAATCCCATTATTATTAAAGCTGAAAGCTGTAAAAAATCTGTTGCTCTTGTTAATTTTTCTACTGTTTCCTGATAGAATTTTACATCTTCAATTCCATCAAGATTATTTGCATATCGTGTAATAGACACTGCACTATCAAGATTAGATACTTTTACTAGTATAGAATTAGGTAATGGGTTTTTACCTAGAGAGTCCAGTAAATATCCACTTTCTCCCCACCTTGTCTTCATGATTTTAAGAGCATCTTCTTTAGATCTATATTCAACACTTTTTACACCTTTACGGCTCTCAAGCTGTGTTATCATTTCTTGTGCTTTTGCTTCTGATGTTCCATCATCTAAATAAACCTCAACAAGGTCATAATCCTGCTTAACCATTTCCGTAAATAAATTTACATTTACGGTTATTACAAAGAATAAACCGAGTATCATCATCATGGCCATTATGGCAAATATTGAAGTAGCACTCATCCCTTTGTTCCTCCAGATTTGGAGAAGTGCTTGTTTTATATTATAAGTAAGTCTATTCATCACCTAATACCTCCGAAGTCACAGTTTTTTCGTCCAAGGTGACAGTTTTATTCTCATCCTTATTGTCAAGATCAGTCTTGTCAGTGGCAGACTCTTCTATAGAGTCTTGTCCAAGTGGCTTTTCATCAAGTGGCTCTTCATCAAGTGGCTCTTCAAAAATCGGTTCTTCATCTAAATACAGCTCTTCTTCACAAGCTCCTACCTCTTGATATCCATATTGTCCAAACTCGTCCCTTACAATTTTTCCTTTTTCTATGGCAATTACCCTTTTATTCATCCTGTCAACAATGTCTTTAGCATGAGTAACCATTACAATAGTAGTCCCCCTAAAATTAATTTGCTCTAGCAAATCCATAATCTCCTGCGCTGTATCCGGGTCTAAATTACCAGTTGGTTCATCGGCAATTAGAACCGTAGGATTATTTATTAAAGCTCTTGCTATTGCTACCCTCTGCTGCTCACCAGCCGATAATTCATCAGGATATTTATTAGCCTTAGTGCTTATCCCAACAAGACTTAAGACTTGAGGAACCTGTTTCCTTATCTGCCTTTTAGTCTTATGGAGAATCTCCATTGCAAAAGCAACATTTTCAAATACAGTCTTTTTCGGCAACAGTCTAAAATCCTGAAAAACCATACCTGCCTTTCTTCTAAGTACAGGTATCTCCCTATTACTTAGAGTTGTAACTTCCTGTCCGTCCACTTTAATACTACCCTCTTCTGCATCTATCTCTTTCAAAATAAGTTTAATAAATGTAGATTTACCGGCACCACTTGGGCCAACAAGAAAAACAAAATCTCCTTTTTTTATGTTTATACTGACATTATCTAAGCCAATATTAGAATTATATCTCTTCGTCACATTTTTAAATGTAATCATGTCTTTCCCCTTTAATGTAGTCTTTTCAACAAATATAAAATAAGTATACTATATTTTGACCTTTTTTTAAATAGTCAGTTGTCGATTTCTTGCGTTTCTAATGTGAATGTTTTGTGATATTTTCTATTTTTTTACTAATATTTTCAATATTTCCTATGCAACCTTGCCAAAGTTCTTTATTTTTGAAGTGGAATTTACAATTATACTCATCTCTAAAGAAAGGATTAGGCGACATCATATTTATATACTCAATCCCCTTAACCTTTAGGTAATTAACAACTTCTTTTTTTATTACACCTTCATTATATTTATTCACTACCCATATTATAGGAAGATTCCGCAGTTCCATTTTTTTTATCTGTTGAAATCTCTTAGCTGCACCTAGCATTTTAGAAGGCATAGGCTCCAAAACAGCCACAATTATATCAAACTCAAACAGCTCTTCCATAGACAATACCTCTGAACCTATGTCAACAATAACATACTCCCCAGAAACATTATTAATAAGCTTCCATTTTTCTTCCTCTTTCAGACATATTTTTTCTTCACAGTCTTCGGGAGTAATAATAGCCCAGTTTATTCCCTCTTCAATGTTACACCTTCCTCTAATTTTCTCACCGTCTCTAATAGCCTTGTAAAAATCTACAAAATCCCTGTTTTTAAACCTCTGCTCCATTGCAACGCTATCATACAACAAAGCTTTTTTACTTCTGGGATCCCCAATCTCTACAAATGCAGAGCTTTTATGATTTTCACTTAAATAGTAGGCAATATTAGAGGCAATAAACGTAGTCCCAACACCTTCCCCAAGGCCTGCAACACAAACCTTAACTTTTTCCAAAGCATTATATTTCTTGGTCTGCTCAGGTTCCCTAAAAAATTTTCTTTCCACAATAAAAACCCCCTTTAAAATACACTTTTTTTATATTGTATTCTACAAGGGGACTAAATGTCAATATTTTACTGTAAATTAATTACATTAATACTTTCCCTAAAAATTCTTGGGTTCTTTTTTCTCTAGGATTATTGAATATCTGTTTAGGACAGCCTTCTTCAACAATAAGCCCATTATCCATAAAGATTACTTTATCTGCAACCTCCTTTGCAAAACCCATTTCATGAGTTACTACAATCATTGTCATGCCATCCTTTGCCAGTTTCTTCATAACCTCTAAAACCTCGCCTACCATTTCTGGATCTAATGCAGATGTAGGCTCATCAAAAAGCATAATCTCAGGTTCCATTGCTAAGGCCCTTGCAATAGCCACTCTTTGTTTTTGACCTCCTGACAAAGCTCCGGGGTATGCCTCTGCTTTATCTTTGAGTCCTACTTTTTCAAGAAGCCTTAGTCCCCTTTTTTCTGCCTCAGCCCTTGGTGTCTTCCTTACATGCAAATCACCACTTATTACATTTTCAAGTACAGACATATGTGGAAAAAGGTTGAAATTTTGAAAAACCATACCCATTTTCGCCCTTATTGTATTAATTTTTTCATGGCTAACTTTTTCTCCATCTATATAAACGTTGCCATATGTAGGTTCTTCTAAAAGATTTAGACACCTTAGTAGCGTAGACTTTCCCGAGCCTGATGGCCCTATAACGCAAAGGACTTCTTTATCATTAATTCTTTGCCATATTCCTTTCAGAATCTCCGTTGCACCAAAATTTTTCTTCAGATTTTCTATTTCTATCAAACATATCACCCCTTTTCATAAGACATTTTCTGTTCTAATTTATTAATTAATTTAGACAATGGAATAGTGAAAACCATATATGCAAGAGCAACTCCGATATAAGCAGGGAAAGTTTCAAATGTTGCTGCATTCCAAAGTGTACCTCGACGAAGTATTTCTACCACACCGACGTATGAAAGCACCGAAGTCTCCTTAATCAAGGTGACAAACTCATTTCCTAAAGCCGGTAAAATGATTCTAAAGCCTTGAGGTATAATTACTAGCCTCATAGCCATTCTATGAGACATTCCAAGACTTCTGGCAGCCTCCATTTGTCCCTTATCCACTGCATTTAACCCTGATCTTATTACCTCTGCCATATATGCCGCACTATTTAACCCACAGACAAGAGTCGCCGGGATAATTAAAAAAGGCCAGTTAAATTTCACATCCATAGACTGAAGTAGCTGTGGTATCCCATATGCCACAATTAAGGCCTGTACCACCATTGGCGTCCCTCTAACCACATCTATGTATACCGAAGCTATAGCTCTAACCACTTTTAATCCAGACATTTTCATCAGCGCGATACAAAAGCCTGCTATTATGCCCAATGCCACTGCAACAAAACTAACCCCTAATGTTGCAGGTGCCCCCTTCATCGCTACTAAAAAACCCTCAATATACACCTTCTATACTCCATTTTTTGCAAATTTCTTCATATTCTCCGCTTTCAATTACGTTTCTTAATCCATCATTAATCTTATTCAAAAGCTCAGTATTCCCCTTATTAACAGCAAATCCATACGACTCTGCATTAAGAGTTTCACCTACAATTTTAATTTCCCCCGGCTGTTTTTTTATATAGTTTTCTGCAACGGGCTTATCTATAATAACTGCATCAACATCTCCGTTTTGTAGTTGAAGTATTGCAGTATCAAAACCGTTAAGGATTACTGCCTCTTTTATTTGTCCTTCTTTATCAAGTTTTATGGCTAAATCTGCTCCTGTAGTTCCAGTTTGACTTGTAACTTTCATATTCTTAGTAAGACTATCTATTCCTTTTATATTATCATTATCTTGTTTAACCATAACCACAAGGCCACTGTCATAATATGTATCAGAAAAATCAACTTTTTTCTGTCTGTTTTTATCCATGGCATTATAACCCGCTGTAATCATATCTGCATTTCCCGACTGAACCGCAGGTATCAATGCATCAAACTCAACGGCTTTATACTCAACTTTAAATCCCTGATCTTTCCCTATGGCATTCATAAGATCCATATCAAATCCAATAATATTACCATCTTCGTCAGTTGAGTCAAAAGGCGCAAAAGTAGGCTCTGTTACTGCTATATAAGTCTCCCCCTTGGTTTGCCCCTCCGAACCACCACATGCCATTACAGAAAGTGATAAAATAAATACCATTAACACCATAATTATTTTTTTCATTTTTTCTTTCCTTTCTATTGAATTTATCCTTAAAAAATTAACTATGCGTATTACTATACACTTTTAAGTAATGTTATGCAATACCATTTTTGTATTTTTTTTCATTTTTCTCTATAAACATACTTTTATTTTATTATAACCACCTATTTTACCCCATAATAACAAAAGATTTATCTATATATATAGATAAATCTCCTTTGGTATTATTAGAATTTTATGAATATTATTCCACGTATTGTATCCTTAACTCGATAGTATCAGGAAGACCTTTCAAGCTGGTTTCCGCCACCACTAAAGGATAGGATATAATCTGCGCTACAGTCTTCTCGTTTCCAGGATCAGCAAAGTTGGCACATACTGCAAGATTGGCCTTATCTCCTTTATTTTCCAGTATCATTTTATCTATTTCTATTTCATATCCTGCAGTAGGTTTTTCTCCTCTGGTTACAATTACATACACTTTTTTATCAACGATACAAGCTAAGGCTCTCTCCATATCACGATATTCAGGTATTACATCAGTTACAATACTCTGTGGTATCTTGTCTTCATCAAGAGTTGTGAAATCAACCTTAGTCTCTCCACTCTCTAAACCAACTACAAAAAGGATAGCCAGCAATAGTATAAATGCTGCACCTACGCCTATCAGCTCTTTTCTTATCTTCAAAACAAAACTCCCCTCTCATAAACCTTTGTAACAATTTATGAGACAAGGGAGTCTCTTATTCATTATTTATAAATAGATTTCACTGCTTCTATAATATTTTTGGAAGTCATTCCATACTTCTCTCTCAATTCGTCAGGTTTTCCTGATTCACCAAAAGTATCCTGCTGACCTACCATGGCCATTTTAACTGGACAGTTTTTAACAACAACCTCACTGACAGCACTTCCAAGACCGCCAATAACAGAATGTTCCTCGGCTGTAACTATTGCTCCTGTTTCTCTGGCAGCTTTAATAATAATTTCTTCATCTATTGGCTTTATAGTATGAATATCGATAACTCTTGTATCAATACCTTCCTTTGCCAATTCTTCAGCTGCTATTATTGCCTCGTTGACCATTATACCTGTAGCAATTACAGTAACACTACTTCCTGGTCTAACCATGTTACCTTTTCCAAGAACTATTTTAGAATTTTCATCATAAAAAACAGGTACTGCAGCTCTTCCAAGTCTTACATACGCCGGTCCGTTAAACTCGGTAACCTGCTTCATCAAAATTCTTGCCGATACTCCGTCTGAAGGATTTACCACTGTCATACCCGGAATAGTTCTCATTAACGCTATATCTTCAAAAGTCTGATGACTAGCTCCATCTTCTCCTACAGTAATACCTGCATGAGTTGCACATATTTTTACATTTGCCCCAGTATATCCAATAGAATTTCTAATTATCTCAAAAGCTCTTCCAGCTGCAAACATTGCAAAGGTGCTGGCACAAACCACTTTACCTGATAATGCAAGCCCCGCGGCAGTTCCATACAAATTTTGTTCTGCAATTCCTAAATTAAAGAATCTATCAGGGAAAGTTTTACTGAATTCGTTTGTCATTGTAGATTTTGAAAGGTCAGCATCCATTACAACCAAATTAGGGTTTTCTTTGCCTATTTCTACCAAAGCCTTTCCGTATGCTGCTCTTGTTGCCATTTTTCCTGCCATTAAAACTCACCTCCAAGTTCTGTTATTGCTTGTTTTGCTTCTTCTTCATTAGGAGCCTTTCCATGCCATCCAGGATTATCCTCCATGAAAGACACTCCTCTTCCCTTGTGAGTTTTCGCGATTATTGCAGTAGGTTTTCCAGTGCACTGTCTCGCCTTATCCAAGGCGCAAAATATTTCTTCAAAATTATGACCATCTATTACAATTACATTGAACCCAAATGCCTTGAATTTCTCATCTATAGGTTTAACTGTCATAACATCATCGTTTTTACCATCGATCTGAAGTCCGTTCCAGTCTATTATTGCAACCAGATTATCCAGTTTGTAGTGGGCTGCAGCCATAGCTGCCTCCCAAATCAATCCCTCTTGCAATTCTCCATCGCCTATCAGCGTATATACTCTGCCTGGCTTCTTGTCCATTTTATTTGCTAAGGCCATTCCTATACATGTAGAAAACCCTTGGCCTAAAGAACCTGTGGACATTTCAATACCAGGAACCTTATGCATATTAGGATGTCCTTGAAAATTACTTCCTAATTTTCTAAGAGTCATCATATCTTCAACAGGAAAATACCCTCTCTCTGCAAGCGCTGCATACTGAACAGGACCTCCGTGACCTTTTGAAAGTACAAACTTATCTCTTCCTTCCATTTTAGGATTTTTAGGGTCTATGTTCATTTCTTTGAAATATAGTGCAGTAACTATATCTGCTGCAGATAAGGATCCACCAGGGTGTCCAGATCCAGATTTATGTATTGCTCTAATTATATCAATCCTGATCTTTGCAGCCAATTCTTCATAATGTTTATAATCCATTTTTCCTCCTATGCATCAAAAATTATTATTTATAGAGGGGAAGCAAGTTTACTCGCTCCCCCACAATTATCAATTTATTTTTTGCCTTCTTAGTGGCTACTAGCTCTATTGGCAATTCCCAAGCTTACACTTAACGCCTGGTCAACCGTCGGGATTTGTTCCTGACTTAACGTGCCAATTCGCTCTTTTAGCCTTTGCTTATCAATAGTGCGCAGTTGTTCTAACAGCACTACTGAATTTTTGCTAAGTCCGCCATCAGCCGCTTCCAATTCTACATGGGTAGGCAATTTAGCCTTATTTATCTGTGATGTAACTGCAGCCACAATAATTGTTGGGCTGTATTTATTTCCTACGTCGTTTTGAACTACTAGTACTGGTCTGATTCCCCCTTGTTCAGAGCCGACAACTGGACTTAAATCAGCAAAATAAAGATCACCTTTTTTTACTATCAAGTTAAGCACCCCTTGTCTACTAATCTCTTCCTTAACCTTTGGTACCCATTATGCCTTTTTTATCTTTTTTTGTAGTACATCTTTAATTGTATTCGGAATCATTTCAACTATATTCTGTGACGTCATTCCGTACTCAGAATATACCTCGCCAGCTAAATCGCCAGCCATTCCGTGTATAAACACGCCTGTCTTTACTGCATCTTCTAGACAAATCCCCTGACCTGCCAGTGATAAAATCACTCCGGTAAGCACATCCCCTGAACCTGCAGTTGCCATTCCAGGATTCCCTGTAGTATTAATATATGCATTATCCTTATCTATGGCTACAAGTGTTTCATTACCTTTTATTACTGTTATTACCCCCATACCTTTAACTAATGAATCTGCTAATTGAATTTTAGTCAGTTCTGTGAACATTTCACATTTTAGTAAACGTTTTGCTTCACCTATATGTGGTGTTATTACTATGTTACAACATGTTTCCTTGATGTTATCATATAAGTTATACTTTGAAATGACATTTAAACCATCTGCGTCAATGATTAAGGTTTTTGAATATGTTTTCAAAATCTTTTTTAGTTTTTTCTTGGTAGATTTACCAGCCCCCATTCCTGGGCCTATAGCTATAGCGTCAAATTCGTCAAGACCCTTTTTAATCTTGCCCCATTTTGTACATATGGCTTCTGGTACTGAAATCTGAATTATTGGGAATAATTTCTTTTTTATGCATACCTTTACAATCCCACTGCCTGTTTTTAAGGCAGCCCTTGAAGATAAAATAGCGGCGCCTGCCATTCCCTTAGAACCTGCAATCAAAAGTACCTTCCCAAAATCCCCTTTATGTACATCTTTGGGACGACTGTTAATTACAGTATTTACATATTCTCGATTTATTAAACCTGTTATTCGCATTTTTTACCTTTTACATTTCATTAAATTATATTAAATTCCTAAAAACAGTGTTGCCATTAGAAAGTAAGTTATACATGACACCATATCGGATATTGACGATATAGCTGGATTAGCAACCAAAGCCGGGTCAATCTTAAGTGCCTTTGCAAGAAGCGGAATCATACTTCCTAAAATCTTTGCTACAATAACAATAACAAGCATAGCAACACACACTGTTAGAGCGATCATTGGACCATTTCCGTCTAGCCAGCATATCCTTGCAAAATTCAATCCACTTAAAAATAGTCCTATTACAGTTCCGATTCTAAATTCTTTCCAGAGGATTTTAAATACATCTGAAGTATCCACCTCATCAGTTGCAAGACCACGAATAATAAGTGTAGCTGCTTGAGAACCTGTATTCCCCCCTGTGCCCATAAGCATTGGCATATAAGCAACTAGACATATAACATCTGAAAGCATACCCTCAAATCTAGTAATAATGCCGCCTGTAATAATATATGACAGCATTAAAATAACTAACCATGGCAATCTATTTACTACGTGTTTCCACACGGATATATCAAGGTAATCCTTATCAGACCTTTCAAAGTCAATAATTCCACCCATTCTTTCGATATCTTCTGTAGCCTCTTCTTCTATTACATCTAAAATATCATCGACAGTTATTATTCCTACTAGACGATGTTCATTATCAACAACAGGAATAGCTAAGAAGCCGTACTTTTTAAATTCCTCAGATACATCTTCTTGGTCATCATATACATTTACACAAACATAATCCGTATGCATTATGTCGTTGATTTTCATATCAGTGTCAGTTACTACTAATGTGCTTAAAGACACTATTCCAATTAATTTACGTCCCTGATCCTTTACATAACAGGTATATACAGTTTCTGCATCCATACCCTCTTTCTTTATATATGCAAGGGCTTCGCCTACTGTCATATCTTTCTGTAAACTGATGTAATCAGGCGTCATAAGACTTCCAGCACATGTATCTGGATAGTTTAAAAATGTATTTATTAATTTTCTTTCATTTTTAGGTGTCTTTTCTAAAATTTTATCTACTACATTTGCAGGTAGCTCTTCTAGAATATCAATCTTATCATCGAAATCCAGCTCATCTATAATGTAGGCTATTTCTTTATCTGTTATGCCATTGATTATGTCAACCTGATCGTCTGATGGCAAATAAGAAAAAACATCTACAGAAACGTCCTTTGGTAGTAATCTAAACAGAATTACACCCATCTGAATGTCGGTTTCTTCTGTAATTTCCTCTAACATCTCTGCAATTACAACTGCATTGTATTTTAGAAGCTCATCTCTTGCTCTAAAGTAGTGTTTTTCATCTAGCAGCGAAATAATCTTTTGGATAGATTCTTCTGCTGCCTGGTCTATATCAATTATTCTGCTATCTACCATAATAAATCCTCACTTTCAAGTATTTCCCTTTTTACCTGAAAGCAGAAAAGATATTCATAAAAATAATTAAGCTTTCAAGTGAAGATAGGGATATCTTCTTTTAAAAATTATCATTGTTAATATGCTCCTGGTACAGACCGGCACATTATCCATTCTCTCCACTCCTTTCAAACTTAATCTTATAATTTCCTAACTAATAAATTATAACCCACATTTGCTTGTTTTTGCAACCCCTTTCGCCCCTTCAGAAAGTTTAAAGAAAAAAATATTTGCATTCTGTATACAAGGGTTGACGGTTTTAAATCATAGTGGTAATATGAGGTTAATATGATAAATTATACTAATATAAAGCAATTTTATTTTGATGAGAAAAGAGGAGAATCGAAATGGCAAATTTAGTTCAGCAATACATCGATATTGCAAAAAAAAGAAACCCTGGCGAACCAGAATTTTTACAGACAATTGAAGAAGTATTAACTTCTCTAGAACCAGTTCTTGAACAGCATCCTGAATACATAGAAGCTGGCCTAATCGAAAGACTTATCGAACCAGAAAGAGGAATTACTTTTAGAGTTCCTTGGGTTGATGATAGCGGTAAAGTACAGGTTAACAGAGGTTTTAGATACCAGTTTAACAGTGCTATCGGTCCTTATAAAGGTGGTATCAGATTCGCACCAAGCGTTTATTCCGGAATTATTAAATTCTTAGGTTTTGAACAAATTTTCAAAAACAGCTTAACCGGTCTTCCAATCGGCGGAGGAAAAGGTGGAGCTGACTTCGATCCTAACGGCAAGTCAGATGGAGAAATAATGAGATTCTGCCAGTCATTTATCACTGAGCTTTACAGACATATCGGAGCTGAAACTGATGTACCTGCTGGTGACCTTGGTGTTGGTGCAAGAGAAATCGGTTATATGTTCGGACAGTATAAGAGAATAGCTAACAGATATGAAGGCGTTTTAACAGGTAAAGGTTTGTCATACGGTGGATTAAGAGGAAGAACTGAAGCTACTGGATACGGAATTGTATTCTTTGCAAGAGAAATGCTAAAACACTTCGGTGAAACTTTAAACGGAAAAAGAGTTGTTGTTTCCGGTTTTGGTAACGTATCATGGGGTACTGTTCAGAAATTAAATGAACTTGGTGCTAAAGTAATTACTATTTCAGGTCCAGACGGATATATCTTAGATGAAGAGGGTGTTTCCGGTGAAAAAGTAGATTACATGTTAACATTACGTGGCTCAGGTAAAAATATTTGTGCTCCTTATGCAGAAAAATTCCCTGGTGCTAAATTCTTCAGAGGTGAAAAACCTTGGGGCGTTAAAGCTGATTTATATATCCCATGTGCTACTCAGAATGAAATTCTTATCGAAGATGCTAAGAAAATGGTTGAAAACGGTACAAAATACTTATGTGAAGGTGCAAACATGCCTACAACTAACGACGCCATTGCATACTTAATGGAAAACGGCGTAATCGTTGGTCCTTCAAAGGCTGCAAACGCAGGTGGAGTTGCTTGTTCATGTATCGAAATGGGTCAGAACGCAGGCCATACAGTATTCTCTCCTGAACAGGTATACGAGCAGCTTGAAAGCATTATGGTTAATATCCATAAGAGTGCTGAATCTGCTGCTGCAAAATACGGTCTTGGATACAATCTAGTTGCTGGAGCAAACATCGCTGGTTTCGAAAGAGTTGCTGAAGCTATGATGACTCAGGGTATTGTATAAAAAAATATATTAGTAATTTCATAAATAAAGAGGCTTTCACTGTTGATTATTTCAATCAGTAAAAGCCTCTTTTTAGCTCTTTTTCAAATGTTGGGGTGATCTAAGTCAAATATGTGATGTTAGATTTTACAATTTATCACAAAGGAGCAATCTGAAGCAAATCTGGGATAAATTTTTATCCCAGACAGCTGAAAAACCGTGAAAGTGTGATAAAAAACCCGAATAATATGACAAATGTGTAAAATAATGGAAGAGAAATGAAGATTATTATCCCAAATGTAGTCAGAATGTTTGATTTGGGATAAATTTTTATCCCAAAAAACCATGAAAGTAGCGTTTTGTGATAAATCCCTAAAATCCAACTATAAACTCTCGCTTTGGTGAAAATTAATTTCACCCACCACAACATTTATCACAAAGCCGCTTTCAAATCACATATCAATTATATCTCCAGTACTAAAGATGTATAGATACGCTTCATCTACTTTCTTTTGTTTAATTGTTTCAAGGGCCTGACTGTAAAGTTTTAACTGCTGACTGTATGTTTCTTTTAATCCCTGAATGGCATCCTCTTTTGGCATATTTTTATTAATAGTATTGGTTTTATAATCCAGCAATACAAGTCTGTCATTTTCTTCAAAATAGCAGTCTATTATACCCTGAACCAACACGTCTTCACCATTTAATTCCCACGCCAAATTAAATGGCACCTCTCTATATAAGCACCCTTTTTCATAGGCTGTAACCATTCGTCTTCCAAGATCAGACTCAAAGAAATCAATTATTTTGTCAAGAGAAACTGCTTCAACTTCCTTTTCATCAAATATCCCGCAGTTTACAAAATCTCTTGTAATTTCATTAAGGTATTTAATACCTTCTCTAGCAATTTGCCCAAAATCTACACGTTCCATTATTCCATGATATACAGTCCCTATTTCAGCCGGAGATAACTTTCGATCCGTCTCTCTCTGGCAGAATTTTGGAACAGCCAGCTGGCTTTTATATTGTTTTTCCTTTTGATAGTTAAGACTGTTTATTTCTGAAACTGAATATTTTGATTTAGTGGATAGTGCCTGGCTATATGGATACTTGTAGTTTAACCTTCTATAAACTTCATCTTTAATATTTTCCGCCACTTCTATGCTATTATTAATTTCAGCAAATTTACTCTCGTCATTTATAAAAAAACTCAAACTATCACAATTTATCATTTCAACTACAGGAGTAGCATTTCCCATCATTGATAAATAAGTGCTATCTCCTTTAATGTCTAAATTCCAGTTTTGCAAATACTTTTCCCCATCTTTAACGGTTCCTGTCATTATAAGTATATCTTTTGCCCGAGTCAAAGCTACGTACAAAACTCTAATTTCCTCTTCTACTTCTTCTAAATGGATCTGCCTGCTTATTACCCTTTGCAAAATAGTGTTTTTATGCCAATGTTCTTTTGGGTTAACAATTGACATTCCTAATCCAATATCTTTATGAAAGATTATTCCCTTCCCACCTTTAGAATAGTTAAGCTTTTTTCCAAGTCCCGACAAAATGACCATAGGGAATTCAAGCCCCTTGCTTTTATGAATAGTCATAATGCGGACCAGATCGTCATTCTCGCCTACAAGTTTTACTTGACCCATAGAAACCTTTCTTGTCTTAACAGCATCTATATATTTCATAAAACTATACAAAGATCCCTGTCCATTCTGTTGGAACTTCAGAGCTTTGTCAACAAGAGCTCTCAAATTCCCTTGTCTCTGATTTCCCAAGGGCATAGCCCCCATTATAATATAATAGTCAGTTTCTATTAATAATTTCCAAATAAATTTATCTAATGACATTATGGAGCACTGAGTCCTCCACTTATTTAGGTTTTCTAATACTTCTACGCATTTGTTTTTTAGCTCTTCCCTTATTCCGTTCTGGGAGTAATTTGAAAAGGCATCAAAATATGTGCCCCTTTGGTATTCAGACCTAATAACTGACAATTCCTCAATTGAAAAACCAAATATTTCTGACCTTAACACACTTATTAACGGTATATCTTGTCTTTTATTGTCTATTACCGATAAAAGATTCATGAAAACGTTAATCTCCATTGTGTCAAAATAACCATCATTGTCATCGACGTATGCAGGAATACCCATATTCTGTAACACATTATAAAATATATCAGCGTAGTTCTTAACGCTACGCATTAAGATAACAATATCCTTTTTAACAAGTTTCTTTATTTCTCCTGTTTTCGAATCGGTATATTCTCTGCCCAAATATTCATCTATAATTTTTGCTACTTCAAGAGCCTCAAATTCTGCATTTTTTAAGTTTTGTAACTCCTCGTCAGCCTCGTTTACTGTAGATAAATCTATGACCTTTAAACGCGGTTTAAAAGTAATGTCAGTTTCAGAGGGTTTGCCTTGATACAATCTAGCTTTATGGTCATACCCTTCCATCATTGCCTGGAAAGTCATATTAATCTGCTTTACGACTGTTTCTTTGCTTCGATAGTTTTTATTTAAATCTATTTTTTCAGACAGTGTCTCTGCTTCGCTGCTATATGATTCATACTTTTTCTTAAAAATATCAGGCTCCGCTAACCTAAATTTATATATACTCTGTTTTATATCCCCTACCATGAACAGATTGTTATCTCTCTTAATGCTGCCCACTATAGCTTCTTGAAGCAAGTTAGTATCCTGATACTCATCAATAAAAATATATTGAAATTTATCTCTATAAAACTGACAAGCCTCATCACTTTTTAGTATTTCAATACAGTAATGTTCAATATCATTAAAATCCACTAGATTCTTTGCTTTTTTCCCTTCTTTAAAAAGGACATCAAAGTCCTCTAGAATTTTCTTAAAAAAGAGTCCCTTGTCATATGTATCGTTTATTTCTTCAATCTGACTATCAAAAGGTATTTTAAACAGAATATTCCCTAATTCTTTAATTAGTCCTGATGCCTTTTTTCTTAAAGCTGAAGCTCCTTCTTTTACCTCCTCATAGACTTCTTTTTCTTCTTTCTTTGCTACTAGCCTTGCCGATTTCATTCCTAGAATAAGAGATTCTACTAAAGAAAGGTCTCTATCCTTACACGCCTCTGCTATCTGTCTGCAGATTTGGGTTTCCTCCACCGCAACCTTACCTGCAAGCCTAGGCAGGTCTTCTAAAGTCTTTTCTGCCATTAAGTAAGCCTTCAGTGCCTCATCATTAGACTTTTCAATGAAACTCCAGATAAACCCCATGGTATTACTCTTTTTAAATTCCTCAGGGCTTTTTCTCAGATTTTCCACCTTCTCATCTAGCCAATTGAAAGGTTCAGGAAAGCTTTGGAGTATATTATATGAAGAATCTATCATCTGTTTTATTTTTTCTTCATTTCTGTCAGAGCTATACCACCTTAAAAAATCAAAAAATTCTTGTGACCCCTCTTCAAAATACCTTTCCAGTAATAGATCTAACGCCTCACCTTTTATGATCTGCCTCTGAGCATCATCACATATTTTAAAGTTTGGCTCAATATTTATTATATAGAAAAAATGCCTAATTACATCTAAAGCAAAGGCATGAAAAGTACTTATATTAGCTCTATACAAAATATTAAGTTGCTGCCTAAGGGTATCTCTCTTTTCTGGGTTTGCATCGATTTCCTTATTAATTGCAGTTCTTATTTTTTCCTTCATCTCTGCTGCTGCTGCATTGGTAAATGTAACTACAAGCATATTATCTATGGAAACACCATCTTCGATAATTAACTTTTTTATTCGTTCTACTAAAACAGCAGTCTTACCGGAACCCGCAGCTGCCGCCACTAAAATATTCTTATTTCTAAGCTCTATCGCTTTTTTCTGTTCTTCTGTCCAGTTCATATCTTCCTTCCCCTTCATCTATGGTTTGATTATACCAAAAATTTTGATATAATGTAATTGTTAATTGGAGAAGAGGAGAAATATGATGAATATAAAAAGTAAACCCACTATGTTGATGATATTAGATGGCTACGGACTAAGCGATAATCGGGAAGGTAATGCTATTGCACAAGCAAAAAAAACTAATCTTGATAATATATTCCGTAATTACCCTATGACTAAATTAGAAGCCTCAGGTCTTGCAGTTGGTCTTCCAGAAGGCCAAATGGGTAACTCTGAGGTTGGCCACCTAAATATTGGTGCCGGCAGAACCGTGTACCAAGAGCTTACAAAAATAACTAAAGCTATTGACGAAGGTACTTTTAAAAAAAATATAGCCATTAACCATGGGATCGACCATGTTATAAATAATAATTCTGCACTTCACATTATAGGTCTTTTATCTGATGGTGGAGTTCATAGCCACATCTCCCATCTGTTTGCTATTTTGGACCTGGCTAAATCTAGAGGTGTAAAAAAAGTTTATGTCCACTGCTTCCTTGACGGTAGAGATGTCCCACCAAGATGTGGATTGACTTACCTAGAAGCCTTAGAAAACTATATGGCCACAATAGGCCTTGGAGAAATCGTTACAATCTCAGGTAGATTCTATGCCATGGATAGAGATAAACGATTTGATAGAGTAGAAAAAGCCTACGATGCCATGACTATGAATATAGGCCCTACTGCAGCGAGCCCTTGTGCAGCCTTGGAAATGGCTTATGAAAGAGAAGAAAACGATGAATTCGTTTTACCCACTTGTATAGGCAAAACAACTATTTTAGACAATGACGCAGTAATAATGTATAACTTTAGGCCCGATAGAGCAAGAGAAATAACTCGCGCCTTTGTGGACCCTGATTTTGATGGCTTCCATAGGAAAAAAACAATAAAAAATCTTTGCTATATTACAATGACGCAATATGATGCAAGTATGCCTAATGTAGAAGTAGCTTTTCCTCCACAGAGTCTAGTCAATACCTTTGGTGACTATATTTCTTCTTTGGGGCTTAAGCAACTTCGCATTGCAGAAACAGAAAAATATGCCCACGTGACCTTCTTTTTTAACGGTGGTGTCGAAGCCCCTTCTGAAGGAGAGGATAGAATTTTAGTTCAATCTCCTAAAGTTCCAACCTATGACCTGCAGCCAGAAATGAGTGCCTACCAAGTCACGGATAAAGTTTTAGATCAGATAAAAAATGATAAATATGACATTATTGTACTTAACTTTGCTAACGCAGATATGGTTGGTCATACCGGCAATATGTCAGCAGCCATAAAAGCCATTGAAGCCCTTGACCATTGCGTCCCTAAGATAGTTGATGCAGTGCTATCCAAAGGTGGGCAGATTTTATTAACTGCAGACCATGGCAATGCCGATGTAATGACCGATGAAGATGGCAACGTTATAACTGCACACTCTCTAAACAAAGTACCTCTACTGCATATTTCTAAAAATCCTCACCAGCTAAAAGAAGGTGGTAAGCTTTCAGATATCGCACCTACCCTGCTGGATTTAATGGATATAAATATCCCTAAAGAAATGACAGGTACCAGTCTCGTTATTAAATAGGCTCTATAATAAATATTGGGGTTGATGAAATAAATTTTCACCAACCCCAAAACTAGAGTTTATAGTTGCTTCTTTGCGAGAATTAGTTTTCAATTCCAACTCTTGAATCAACTCCCGCATTATAATAATGCTTAATTTCTCTCATTTCAGTAACAAGATCTGCCTTCTCGATGATTTCATCCGGCGCATAACGTCCTGTCAAAATAACCTCGGTCTTTTCTGGCTTAAGGGCAAGTACTTCTAATACCTCTTCCACATCAAGCAGTTTAAAGTAAAGGCTTGTATTAATTTCATCAAATACCACCATGTCATACTCACCTGAAGAAAGAACTTCCTTCATTTTTTCTAAACCCTTATGGGCATTGTCAATATCAGACTGGGATGGTTTACCGTTTATAAAGAATAAATCACCAAACTGTTCAATCTTAAGGCCTGGTAAATAATCCGGCGCCTTTAATTCACTATAGTTTTGGCCCTTCATAAATTGTCCGATAAAAGCCTTGTTACCTGCGCAAATAGTTCTAAGAACTATGCCTAAAGCTGCAGTAGTCTTACCTTTTCCATTTCCTGTGTAAACTTGAATATAACCTTTTTCTAACATTTTTCATTCCTCCCTATCGGTTGATATTTTTCTATAATTTTCTCAGCTGCTTTTATTCCGTCACATGCCGCTGACATTATTCCACCTGCATAACCGGCACCCTCGCCAGCAGGATAAAATCCAGAAAAGCTACCTTGATAGTTTTCATCTCGTTGAAACCTAACCGGTGATGAGCTTCTAGTTTCAACACCCTTCATTATTGCATTTTTATGGTCAAAGCCTTTTAACTTTTTCCCTAAAAAAGGCATTGCTTCAATTATCGACTCTGTTACAAAATTTGGCAATGAATCTATCACCGCCTTTGCATGTCCATCTTGCACCATAAAATGTTCCCATGTAGTAACCGGTGCCTTATATGTTCTTCCACTGTTTACAAATGCTAATCTTTCGTATTTTTGCTGAAAATATACTCCTGCCAAAGGATGATCACTTCCAAAGTCTTCTGTTCTTACATCGCACAAAAGAGCACTATTAGCTGTACCACTATTTCTTGCTCTATTGCTCATACCATTGACAACTACAGAATCCTTCTCTGAAGATGCCAAAACAACTTCTCCTCCCGGGCACATACAAAATGTATAGACACCTCTGCCGTTCTCACAATGATGAGACAATTTATAATCCGCAGGAGGCAATCCCTTTATGTTACCAAATTGTGCCTGGTCAATTATATCTTGTGGATGTTCAATTCTTACTCCCATAGAAAATGGCTTCTGCTTCATAACAACGCCCTTTTCATAGAGCATATGAAATGTATCTCTTGAACTATGACCTATTGCAACAATAAGATTCTCTGTCTTTATTTTTTGTTTTTCTTTTGAATTTTTAATTACTTCTATTCCACAAATACTCCCGTTATGGATGTCAACATCTATAAGCTTTGTATTGAAATATATTTCTCCCCCTAAAGAGATTATCTTATTTCTAATATTCTTAACCACTGTCCTCAAAACATCTGTACCAATGTGAGGTTTTTGCTTATATAGTATATCTTCATCAGCCCCGGCTAAGACTAATTCTTCCAAAACCTTTCTAATTCTGTAATCTTTTATTCCCGTCGTAAGCTTTCCATCAGAAAAAGTACCTGCGCCTCCTTCTCCAAATTGAACATTAGATTCAGTATCTAAAACGCCTTCATTCCAAAATCTCTCAACTTGTTCAACTCTGTCTTCTACGCAGCTTCCTCTTTCGATTATAATAGGTTTATACCCACAAGACGCAAGAATTAACCCCGCAAATATACCACATGGCCCAAATCCTACTATAACCGGCGAATTCAAAAGCACCTTTTCTCCTGGAGTTACCTCCTTGTATGTCAAATCAGGTGCAATTTCTAAACGCAGTTTTCCATTAGAAACCAATGAAACATTTTTCTTTGGTTTTTGTTTTGTAGCCACTTTAAAGTCTACAGTATAAACCTTCTTTATATTGCTTTTATCTCTTGCATCGATGGATTCCTTAACCACCTGATACTCCTTCATAATTAAATTTTTGTTTCCAATTTTTTTTAAAATTTTTTCTGGAATCAGATCCATCGACTCATTTATATCTAATTTTATTTGATTTATTCTATACATCGGCCATTGCCCTTCCTGCTTTTATCCCTGTTTCCCACGCATTTTCTAAATTATATCCACCACAAGGTCCATCAAAATCAATTATCTCACCGGCAAAATACAAACCCCTGCAAAGCCTTGATTCCATAGTATCCGTATTTATCTCTGATAATTCAATGCCCCCTTTAGTAGCTTGTGCAAATTTCCAGCCTTTAACTCTCTTTACGCCAACTGTCCAATTCTTTACTAGGGTTGCTATTCTTGGTATATCTTGTTCTTTAGCTTTATTATCTTTTATTTCTGCTCTATGCAAAATATCTTCTGCAAAAGGTTTTCTCACTATACAGCATAAAATATCTTCTCGTCCGAGGTTATCATTGGTAACCCTTTTTCTTAGGAGTTCAACCAGTTCATCATATTCTCCTGTGTAAAAATCTATTGAAATCCGGTAATCATCAAAGCCGTCTTCAAAACTTTTTCCATCAGGAATAACAAGGAATCTAGATAAATTAAAAATACATATTCCTGAAAGTCCCTCTTTAGTAAACTGTATTTCACCAGCTTCTTGGAATATAATCTCCCCTTTATAATAAAGACTAACTAGACCCTTAATTCTGTTTCCTGCAAACTTTTCAAAATTTTCTTCTGTTTCAACACCTGTCAATATTGGCATCAACTTTGTTATATTATGGCCAAAGGCCCTTGCCCATTTATAGCCATCTCCGCTTGTTCCAAACTCCGGTGCAGCCTTTCCACCAGTAGCTATTAATACTTTTTTTGCCTCTAACTGAAATTTTTCCATTTTTACAACAAAATTGTTGTTCTCTGTTTTTTCAATCTCAGTCACTACTTTATTATCTATTACTTCAACTCCATATTTTTTTAAACTATTAACTAATGAGTCTACGACTACCCTAGCTTCTTCAGTGTATGGATATATTCTTCCTTCGCTATCTGTTCTTGTCTCTATACCTATATTGCTAAAGAAATCCAATACCTGTCCATGTCCAATGCAATTTATATTAGAAATATTGCATTTTCCATTACCTGTAGCAAGGAGCTTTTTTCCTAAAGATGATTTTTTCTCAATTATTGCAACCTTAACCGAAGGATTACTTTCTTTTGCAGCAACTGCGGCAATCATTCCTGCTGCCCCTCCACCAATTATACAAATATCAACCATTCTCAACCTCCTGATTTCTTCTTTCTAAGTATATCATAGCCAGTCACAGTTGAATAGATAAGATTAAAATATGTAAAAATACAAAACTGGACGCATTTTAGCGTCCAGAAATTCAATTTTCTATTTAATTACAAACTGCTTATTCTTCGTGAATAGGCTCCTCTATTATTTCTTCAAATTCTTTAGATTCTTCAACTTCCTTTACAGCGGCTTTTGCTTTTTTCGCTGCCCTTATAGCCTCTCTAGCAGCAACATGGGCAATAGCAGCATTAACAGTAGCTTCTTCTAATTTTTCACTCTTTGTCTTGATTAAATCTGGTTTAGTATATGACATGCTCATACCAATCTTTACCATATTTACACCTTGAAGTATCAAACATACTCCAAGCATTAAAAGTACAGAAAAATTAACTAAAACAGAATTAAAGAAAATATAAATACCTGCCACAAAATTTAGAACTCCAACAGCTAGATTCCAATAAAAATCAAAGCCTTTATCTTCTCCTGTAAAAGACTTAGCAACATGGACTAAAGCCCTTATCCCTGAAATCATAACCCACATTCCAAATACTACAGGTACTGCAATATCTGCTGCAAGTTGACCTGTCACAACAACAATTCCCAATATAAAGGTGGTTAAACCTTCAATTATAAGCCAATGTTGTGATTCCTCATCAGCCTTAGATCTTTTATATGAAAAACATTGCACAATACCTACAAACATCAATACAATTCCGATTGGAAATGCCAAGGAAATAAAAGACATCCCTGAATTGGCAATGCATAAAACACCTGAAGATGCTAGCAACGCTCCTGTGATTATAGTTAATATCCTCACGTAACGACCTCCTTTTTAATTATGTACACAATGCATTATACCAAATAAAAAAGTCTTAAGTCAAGAAGTCGCTATGCCTTTCACATAAAACACACATATGAAAAACCTTTTTCTAGGCTGGTACTTCAATTAACTCAACAATCCCATCGGTCCTTTTTCTTAATTTTGTAAGAAAGTTTACAGGACCTTGAATTTCCCCCGACTGTCCAACAACTACCTTGTCTATTTTATTTTCTTTTATTAATTGTACCAAAGTTTCAAGGACGTTATCTGATTTTTCAACGGTAAGACTTGCCCCCGCTTCCATAGCTTTATTATAAAGAAATTCTAAAGCTTCATTTTCTTTGGTATTACCTAGAAAATTAAAATCCGTGTGAGCTACATGAATAATAAAAAGTTCATCATCATCACTACTCTTTAGACTTTTGCCAAAATCAATTAAACGCTGGCAGTTTTTTTGCTTAGTAACACAAACCATAATGTTTTCCATTCTGTATCCCCCCTTACTTAGCTTTTTAAATTATATCACAAAAACTAAAATAAATGTGATTGTTATTTGATATATTCTATCTCATATTTTATAATATAAATATGGATAGAGTAATTTTACATTGTGATATGAACGGATTTTATGCTTCCGTCGAACTTTTAGAACTTCCACATCTAAAAAATATGCCAATGGCAGTCTGCGGGGACCCAGAAAGCAGGCATGGTATTATTTTGGCAAAAAACGAAATCGCCAAATCATATGGTATAAATACTGCAGAAACAATATGGCAAGCAAAGAAAAAATGCCCTTCCCTCCAGCTAGTTAAACCCCACCACAAAAAGTATAAGGAGTATAGCAATATGATTAACAAAATTTATCTCCAATATACAGACTTGGTGGAACCATACAGTATTGACGAATCATGGTTAGATGTTACTGCAAGCCAAAAGTTATTCGGAAGTGGTAAAGAAATAGCTGATAATATACGAAGAAGGGTAAAAAAAGAGTTGGGCCTTACATTGTCTGCAGGGGTTTCATATAATAAAGTTTTTGCCAAAATGGGTAGCGAATACAAAAAACCAGATGCAACTACTGTAATTACAAGAGATAATTACAAAAAAATGCTTTGGCACAAACCTGTAAACCAATTGTTTTTCGTTGGTTATACCACTAGTCAGAAGCTTTTGGACGCCGGTATAAAAACTATTGGAGACCTAGCAAACTCAAACCCTATAACCATAGAAAAATTATTGGGTAAGCAAGGATCTCTCATTTATAATTATGCTAATGGACTGGACTATAGCCCAGTTTGCCTCTTTAGCCAAAGAGAGAAAATTAAATCCGTAGGAAATGGTATTACCTTTAAAAGAAACCTAACATCAAGAAATGACATTCTCACTGCAGTCACCAGTCTATCAGATACTGTAGCCTCTAGATTGCGAAAGTACGAAATGAAAGCCTATGGTGTTAAAGTTGATATTAAAGACCCTAGCTTTAAAACCATCTCCAGACAAAAACAGCTAGATGCTCCTACAAACCTTGCAGAAGAAATAATCAAAGAGTCTATGAATTTAATAACCAGTTCATGGATCATAGGTAACCCAATAAGACTTATTACAATTACTGCAATAAACCTTACTGATGAAACTGTAGACGAGCAACTTAGTATTTTTTCAAGCCTTTCAAAGAACCGTGATAAAGGCGAAAAAATAGAGCGAACTATGGACGACATTAGAAAAAAATTCGGTAGTGACTCCATTTCATTCGCTCAAACTATAAATAACGATTTAGGTATAGATCTATAAACTGCCTCTTATTGCCACAATAAGAGGCTCTATATACTTTTCATCCACATAATCGCATCCATTTTCCATGGCATCTAATAATTCCCTGTCAGACTTAGACTTTTCCAAATCACCTTTCCCGGAAACCATTTTATAGATAAACTTCATAAGCATCTTATCAATTCCTTTTACATTTTTAGGGTTGTATGCCCCTCTAAACATAAAACAAGGTATTTCAGATAACTTTTTGGTGAAATTTATCTCACGTAATTGTTTATATGCCCCATCTGCCTCAACATTAAGGCCAACTGCAAATGTTAAAATTTTCTTGTTGTTTTCCTTTAGCTTAGCATAGTTTTTTTTAAGGAAGTTTATTCCATATATTCCACCGCCGCGGATTCCACCACCTATAACTACAGTGTTATATTCTAACACCTCAGATATCTTAGCGTCCTTTTCCGTTATGATCTGGCAGCATCCTTCTCCCAGACGGTCTCTTATCATCTCGGCATACCTTTTAGTAGACCCATATTTTGAGCTATATACTATTACTACATCCTTCATTTCTGCCTCCAAAAACTATTTACTTAAAACACCAATTAAATCATATATAGACATATCTATCTCACGTTTTTGATTTATTGCCTCTTCTAAATCAAAAGCCATTATTTTGCCATTTACAATACCTAAAGCCTTGCTTTGAGAATCCTCAGATAAAAGTTCTACCGCCTTAGCACCACATAAAGTTGCCAAAAGCCTATCACTTAATGTTGGCGAACCTCCTCTTTGAAGATATGATAAAACAACAAGTCGAGCATCTCTTCCCGTTCTTAAAGTGATGGTATCCACCAGCTCTTTTGACGAAATCTCATCACCTTCTGCCCGAATAATGATACTATGCTGCTTTCCCCGATTTTGACCCTCTACAACTTTTCTGCAAATATCATTTAAATCGCTTTTAACTTCAGGAATCAGCACTGCTTCTGCACCTCCTGCTAACCCTGCAAAAAGAGCGATGTCACCACAGTGCCTACCCATTACTTCTATAACAGTAGTTCTTTCATGAGAGGAAGATGTATCTCTTATCTTTGTTATTGCCTCTAGTACAGTGTTAACAGCTGTATCAAATCCTATAGTGTAATCTGTATACCCAAGATCATTATCTATTGTGCCCGGGATACCCATAACAGAAATTCCTTTCTTTGATAAAGCCAGGCCTCCCTTAAGTGACCCATCTCCGCCTATGACAACCAAACCTTCTATTCCAAAAGTTTCAAGCATTGCAGCTGCTCTATCCTGACCTTCTTTAGTAGCAAACCTTTCACTTCTTGCAGTTTTTAAAACAGTTCCACCTCTTTGGAGAATATCCCCTACAGAATTTCGATCAAGCTCTTTTATCTCACCATCTAAAAGCCCTTCATATCCTCTTAATATTCCATAAACTTCCATTCCTGCATCAAGACCGCATCTTACTACAGACCTAATAGCAGCATTCATTCCGGGAGAATCCCCACCGCTTGTAAGCACACCTATTTTTTTCATAATCTACCTCCCAATTTTTACGTTTTCCTTACCCAAAATTTCTTCAAGTCTATCCTTTATGCCACTATTTACGTCTATATACATAGATTTTGGTGTTTTGAATATCTTTCCATCGGCTTTATAGATTAACACTGGTGTTTCACCTCTGTAGGCCTTAAAAATATCCTTTAATCTTTCTAGTGTTAACTCGTATTCCATTGATCTAGGTATTTTTACTTTTGCCGGTTGATTTTCTGGTTTTATTAACTGTTCTACACGATCAATATCCACTACAGAATCCGCCAGAAGTTTTGGCATCTCATCTTCTTTAAAGTTTAATTTGCCTTTTATTATTACTACCTTATCCTCTAAAATATTATGCTGATATTTTTCGTAGACATTAGGGAAGATTACAACCTCTACAGTTCCCACTAAATCCTCAAGGTTTATAAATGCCATCATTTTATTATTCTTGGTAATCAGTGTCTTTTTAGAGGATATCATCCCTGCCATAATTACAACTTTTCCATCCTTGATTCTTGCCTGGCCTTCTTCTTCACTTGCATGAGCTAGCTCTTCTGTAGTTACAGAAACTACTTCTCCGATTCTTTTTGCATAATCATTTAGAGGATGGTCTGTCAAATAAACACCCAACATTTCTTTTTCAAATGCCAACTTCACGTCCTTATCAAAATTTCTGATGTCTGGCAATTTGGAGGTGACATCTCCTACATTCATTTCCTCACTGTTAACCTGAAATAGTGACATCTGACCTGATATATTTTTTCTGGCATTGTTTTGGGCCGACTCAATAAGGCTTTCATAAATGCCTAAGTGGGCCGCTCTATTATCATTTATACAATCAAATGCTCCAGCCTTAATTAAACTTTCTACAGCTTTTTTATTTATTTCACTTATTTCTATATTATTTATAAACTGGAATATATCTTTTGGAAATCCTTTTTCCTTTCGTGCTTTAATTATAGCATCGATTGCACCTTCTCCTACGTTTTTTACGCCAAGAAGCCCAAATCTTATTTTTCCATCCTCTACAGTGAATTTTTTACCGCTTTTATTTACACAAGGTTGCAAAACTTCGATTCCCATTTCGTTACAGTTTCTAATATACTTTGCTATCTGTACAGAATCACCCATTACACTTGTCATCAAAGCTGCCATAAACTCCACAGGATAATATGCTTTTAGATAACCTGTTTCATAGGCTATAACAGCATAGGCAGCTGCATGTGACTTATTAAAAGCGTATTGAGCAAAAGTTATCATGTCTTCAAAAATTGCCTCTGCGGCATCTTCTGAAATCCCATTTCTAAGACAGCCTATTATTTCTATATTTCCATTTTCATCATCTTTTCCGTGAATGAAATACTCCTTTTCTTCAAGCATTACATCCATTTTTTTCTTTCCCATAGCTCGACGAACTAAATCCGAACGGCCATAGCTATACCCACCTAGGTCTCTTACTATCTGCATAACTTGTTCTTGGTAAACCAAGCATCCATATGTTACATCTAAAATTGATGCCAGCTCCGGCGTTGCATATGATATCTTAGATGGGTCCTTTTTATTTTCAATATACTTTGGAATAGAATCCATAGGGCCTGGCCTATATAGGGAAATTCCCGCTACGATATCTTCAAAACATGTAGGTTTAAGATTTTTCATAAATTGAGTCATTCCACCGCTTTCAAGCTGGAAAACCCCGTCAGTATTACCATGAGCTATCATCTCATACACATTTTTATCATCATAGCCCATCTTTGCAAAATCAATGGTAACCCCATAGTTTTCTTCAATAAGCTCAAGGGCATCTCTAATTACTGTTAGATTCCTCAGGCCCAAGAAGTCCATTTTCAAAAGCCCTAGTTCTTCAATAGTAGTCATAGTAAATTGAGTAGAAATCCCCTTGTCCGAAAGGTATAGAGGAACATACTCATCGATATTTTCTTTAGAAATTACCACGCCGGCAGCATGAGTTGATGCATGACGAGGCATTCCCTCTATAGCTTTAGCCATATCTAGAACCTTATGAACCATTTCCTCATTTTCATACCGTTCTTTTAGCTCAGGGTTCATTTCTAAAGCCTTATCTATTGTCATCTTCAAATCAAAAGGAACTGCCTTGGCAATAGCATCTGTATCAGCATAACTCACGTTTAGTGCTCTTCCAACGTCTCTGATAGCAGCTTTTGCCTTCATTGTTCCGAAAGTGATTATCTGAGAAACCTTATCTTTTCCATATTTTTCAATTACATAATCTATTACTTCGCCACGTCTTTCTATGCAAAAGTCAATATCAATATCCGGCATACTTACTCTCTCCGGATTTAAAAACCTTTCGAAAATCAAATTGTATTTTATTGGATCTATATCTGTAATTCTCAAACAGTATGCAACAAGACTTCCTGCCGCAGACCCTCTTCCGGGGCCTACCATAATTTTATTTTCTTTAGCAAAATTAATAAAATCCCATACAATTAGAAAGTATTCCACATACCCCATTGTCTCAATAACACCAAGCTCATAATCAAGACGTTCCTTTAAATTATCATAATTATCATCATATCTTTCCTTTAAACCTTTATTACAAAGCTCTCTAAGGTAACTTGTATTATCCCTGCCTTCTGGAGCTTTAAACTCAGGAAGATGATATTCACCAAATTTAAATTCCACATCACACATTTCGGCTATTTTATGTGTGTTTTCAATCGCCTCAGGAGCATATGCAAAGATTTTCTTCATTTCATCTTCGCTTTTTAAATAAAACTGGTTATTAGGGAATCTCATTCTATTTTCATCATCTATAGTCGTAGCTGTCTGAATTGCCAGCAGCACATCATGAGCCTCTGCATCCTCTTTTTTTACATAGTGGACATCATTTGTTGCCACCATTGGAATATCAAGTTCTCTAGATAGTCTAACCAGTTCAGGGTTAATCATAGCTTCTTCTTCAAGTCCCTGGTCTTGCAATTCTAAGAAAAAATTACCATGACCAAAAATTTCATCAAGGGCAAGAGCTTCTTTTTTTGCACCTTCATAATCTCTGTTCAAAAGGCACCTTTGTACCTTTCCTGCAAGACAAGCAGACAGAGCAATTATCCCTTGGCTATGTTCTCTAAGCAAATTCTTATCTATTCTAGGCTTGTAATAATACCCCTTTGTAAACCCTTCAGAAACTATTTTTATTAAGTTTTTATAACCCATGTTGTTTTTAGCTAGCAAAACCAAGTGACCTTGATACTTGTCTTTATCTACTTCTTTGTCTTCCATATTTCTAGCTGCAGTGTAAACCTCGCATCCGATTATTGGTTTTATTCCCTGTTTTTTGCATTCTCTATAAAAATCAATTACACCAAACATCACTCCATGATCTGTAATTGCTAGAGAATCCATTCCCAGTTCCACCGCTCTTGCCACCACATCTTTTATTCTGGCTGCACCATCAAGAAGGCTATATTCTGTATGTACATGTAAATGGGTAAATGCCATATTTTTCTCCCCTTAATAATAATCTTCAACAATATCTGCTAATATTTCCATAGCTTTTTTTAATTCTGCCTGATTAGCATAGGCATAAGAAATTCTTATGGAATAGTTTTCCATGTAATCATAAACATTGCCAGGGTTAAATAAAACATTTCTATCAAGAGCCTCGTTAAAAATCTTATCCATTGGCAATTTCTTATTGAATTTCAGCCAAATATAAAAACCCCCTGTAGGTTTAGTCCAAGTGGCAAAATCTTTAAAGTTATTTTCCAAAACCTTAAGTGTATTATCCCTTCTGTCCTTTAGTTCTCTTCTCAAAGAATCTAAATATATATCATAATCTCCCGATGAAAGTAATTCAGCCATCATCCACTGGGAAACAGAACTTGCTCCATAATCCACCTGCATCTTTACATCCCCTAGTCTTTCAACCACAGCTTCAGGACCTACGCACCATCCGATTCTAAGACCTGGTGCCATGGTTTTAGAAATTGTTCCAAGATATAAAACCATTCCATTTTCATCGTAAGACTTTATAGATCTTGGTGGCTTTTCATCTAACCACAAGCTTCCATAAGCATCATCCTCTACCATTGGAAGCCTCTGATTCTGACAAAAATGGAACAACTCCAGCCTACGCCTTTCACTCATACATATCCCTGTAGGATTGTGATGTGTAGGTATTGTATAAAGTAGTGAATCCACCCCTGCATCTTTAATATCCCAGTACTTTATACCCTCTTTGTCCATGTTTATACCATTTAGGTTCATCCCTGCCGACTGAAAAATCTGCAGTGACTTTAGGTATGTAGGTGACTCAGTATATACCTTTGCTCCCCTTTTTAACATACATACTGAAATCAACTGTAAAGCCTGTAAACTTCCTGATGATATAAGAATATTAGACGGCTTGGCCTTTATATTATGTTCAATATATAGTCTTTCTGATAGCACCTTGGAAAGCTGAGGAAGCCCCAATGGTCCAAGATAATTTAGAGATGGAATCCTAGAAGGCATTTTCCTGAAAATTTTAGCCACTAGTTCCTTTGGATATAGTTCAGGTGCAAGCTCACCTGTACCTATTCTAATAAATCTGTCGTCAAACTCCAATTTGTTAATAGTTTGTATTGTAGGCACATTTGCCCTGAATGGACCGCTTTGGATATATTTATTCCAATCAGGTGGCTGTGACATTAAAAGGGACCAGGTATTGCTGCATACTCTAGTTCCACTACCATAGCCGCTCTCAAGTATCCCATAGCTTATCAGCTCCTCCATAGCTGTAACTACTGTACTTCTGTTTACACCAAAAATATCTGACATTTTTCGCTGAGACGGCAACTTACTGCCAATAACCCAATCTCCTTTAGCGATTTTATCGCTGATATACTTTACTATCTGTCGATATATTGGAATATTTAGTTCCTTATCCGGTTTCCAGTCTATTATTACTTCTTTTACTTCATTCTCTTTCATATCTTTATTTTAAACTTGGTTGGGTATAAAAGTCAAGTTTTGGAGGGGGCAATATAACTTTTCAATTGATATAATACATATATAAACTAATAAATAAAAAAATTCTGGAGGTTTTTAAATGATGTATTTTTTACAAGGCCTTACTATGGGCCTTGCTTACGTAGCACCCATTGGTCTGCAAAATTTATTTGTAATTAACACTGCTTTAACCCAAAGAAAAAGCCGTGTTTACTTGACGGCACTGATTGTTATTTTTTTCGATGTAACTCTTGCCCTGGCTTGCTTTTTTGGCGTGGGAGCTATAATGAGTTCCTCCGAAATATTACAGATGGCTATCCTTTTGGTTGGTAGTTTAATCGTCACTTGGATTGGCATAAGCCTTTTGAGGGCCCATGATACAATGGATACCTCTACAAAAGTAGACGTACCTATCCTAAAAGTTATCTCAACAGCTTGCGTAGTAACCTGGTTTAACCCTCAAGCTTTGATAGATGGTTCATTTATGCTTGGCGCTTTCAGAACCACTCTTCCAGGAGATCAGTCAACTCTGTTTATACTTGGCGTAGCTTGCGCTTCAATGACTTGGTTCCTTGGAATATCAACAATAATATCACTCTTCAGCGCTAAGTTTACCGATAAAGTTCTTCGCGTAATCAATGTGGTATGTGGAGTAGTAATAATATTCTATGGAATTAAATTATTTATTAATTTCATACAAATGGTTATTTAGGATTGAATATAAAGGCTCTATAATAAATGTTGGAGATGGTGAAATTAATTTCACCACCTCCAGCATTTTTTAATATAAAAAATTTAACATAAGCGCAATTTCAGTTACATTTTCTTTTGTGCAGTTCAAAGGCTATTCTAGTTCCCCAGGGCCCTGGGGTTCTGGGGCTCTGGGGCTTTGGGGCCCTGGGGCCTGGGGCTTTGGGGCCCTGGGGCCATTAGGTCTCCCGGGTCCATTGACTCTCTGGGTTCATTGGCTCTCTGGGTTCCCAAGGCCGGAGTTTTTCTTCGATTTGAATTTCACAAGAGCTAGCTTTTATAGTTGGTTTTTAGAGATTTAAGAGATTTAAGAGATTTAAGAGATTTAAGAGATTTATCACAAAGCTCTACTTTCACGGTTTTTTGGGATAAAAATTTATCCCAAATCAAACATTCTGACTACATTTGGGATAATATTCTTCATTTCTATTCCATAATTTTACATATCTGTCATATTATTCGGTTTTTTTATCACACTTTCACGGTTTTTCAGCTGTCTGGGATAAAAAATTATCCCAGATTTGCGCCAGATTGCTACTTTGTGATAAATCGTGAATTCTGCGTCGAAATCACCAAGCCCGAAGGTCGAAACCACAGGGTGCTGTTGGGTATAGCTTGTTGGCTTTCCCTTTGGGGTGTTGAATTTATTGGAGATTTATCACAAAGCTCTACTTTCACGGTTTTTTGAGATAAAAATTTATCCCAAATCAAACATTCTGACTACATTTGGGATAATATTCTTCATTTCTCTTCCATGTACTTCTATTTTTGGTAAAAAATTCTAGTTTTTTATCACACTTTCACGGTTTTTTAGCTGTCTGGGATAAAAATTTATACCAGATTTGCGCCAGATTGCTCCTTTGTGATAAGTCGTGGGTTCTGCGTCGAAATCACCAAGCCCGAAGGGCGAAACCACACAGTGCTGTTGGGTATAGCTTGTTGGCTTTCCCTTTGGGGTGTTGAATTTATTGGAGATTTATTACAAAGCTCTACTTTCACGGTTTTTCAGCTGTCTGGGATAAAAAATTATCCCAGATTTGCGCCAGATTGCTACTTTGTGAAGTCAAGTCCTGAATTGTGTGTCACCCCAACATTTGACACAGCACAGTTATAAATCTATACAATTATAGCCACTGACTACAGGCCAGTGGCTATGCATTTATAAGCTTATTCAATCTCCTCAAAAGTTCTATTTATCTTAACTTCAGGCATTAGTTCATTAATTATTATATCCAGCATATCATCTAGTTTTTCTACATCTTCTTCTGGGAACCTTTCTCTAATTCGCTTCATTACTACGCTTATATAATCATAGGTAATCCCATAATAATCAAGATATTTTTTAGTTACTTCTAAGTAATATTCTCTTTTATCAGTTTCGCTTCGAATCTTTTTTACATAACCTTTTTTTATAAGGCTGTTAATTTTATATGCGGCATTTGGAGGGGAAATATTAGCAAAGGTGGCAAATTCATTAACAGTTGGTCTTCCAAGGGCATAAATAACCTCTACACAAAAAACTTCGACAGCAGAAAGACTAGCCTCCCTGTTCTCAAAATGATTGAAAACCTTGCCATAAAATCTCATTTTAAATTTTGTATATATAGTTGCAAAATTTCTTTCTAGCATAGCTCGCCCTACCTCCACCCTTATTTTATCAAATTTATAGATCTTTTGCAATTATGTAATTACAAAAGAAAGCTCCGCCTTTGCTGCAAGTTTCCCATTAACTCTTGCTTCAGCAATTCCATTGCCTATAGGTCCTCTTTGTGCAGTCAGCGTGCACGTTAATTCCAAAACATCACCCGGAATAACCTGCTCTTTAAATCTAGCACTTTTGATACCACCAAATACTGCAATCTTACCTTTATTTTCCGGTAGAGACAGTATTGCAATAGCCCCAACTTGAGCCAGAGCCTCTATTATTAACACCCCTGGCATAATGTGTTTCTCCGGAAAATGTCCAAGAAAGTGCATCTCATTAGCAGATACACATTTTATACCCTTTGCATATACCCCTGGCTCATAATCAGTTATCTTGTCAACTAATAGAAAAGGATATCTATGGGGCAAAATCTTTTGTATTTCATTTGAGTTAAGTTCCATCACTTGCCTCCCTTAATATTTTTTAAAGATTAAACTTGCGTTGTGACCCCCAAAACCAAGGGAATTGGACATGGCATATTTTATTTCCTTAGCCCTACCTTTGTTTGGAACAATATCTAGATCACAGTCAGGATCAGAAACCTCATAACCTATTGTAGGCGGCACAAAACTACTGTTCATAGATGAAATTGTAATTACAGCCTCCAATGCTCCTGATGCACCAAGGAGGTGACCTGTCATGGATTTTGTAGAAGACATAGGTATTGAACCTGCACTGCCACCAAAAGCATTTTTTACAGCTAAAGTTTCACATTTGTCGTTCATAGGTGTTGAAGTACCATGGGCATTGATATAATCAATTTTATCAGGGGTAATTCCTGCGTCATTAATTGCATTTATCATAGCCTTTGCTGCACCTATACCACTATCTGATGGAGCCGTCATATGAAAAGCATCGCAAGTAGATCCATAGCCTACCACCTCACCTAAAATCTTTGCGCCTCTTTTTACTGCATGGTCATAATCCTCTAGCACTAAAATAGCAGCACCTTCCCCCATTACAAAACCATTTCTTTCCTTGTCGAAGGGGATAGAGGCTCTATTCTTGTCTGTGGATGATGATAGCGCTTTTATTGCTGTAAAGCCTCCAATACCAAGAGGTGTAACGCAGCTTTCAGCACCACCGGCCACTACTATGTCAGCATAACCATGTCTAATCTGCCTAAAACTTTCTCCAATAGCATTAGTAGCTCCGGCACAAGCGGTAACAATACAAGTACAGCTGCCTTTTAACCCATACTCAATTGCTACCATTCCAGCTGCCATATTTGTAATAGCCATTGGAATAAAGAAAGGTGAAACACGATCAAAGCCCTTTTCTAACCCCTTAGAATGCTCAGTTTCAATTACCCCAAGTCCGCCAATACCACTGGCAATAGTAACTCCCACGCGATCAGTATCTTCCGTGGTTAAATCTAGACCACTTTCATCTAAAGCTTCTTTTGATGCAATAAGGGCAAATTGAACAAAACGGTCAAGACGCTTACTTTTTCTTTTATCCATATAATCGTCAATATTAAAATTTTTCACCTCAGCAGCAAGATGGACTTTTTGGTCAGTAGTATCAAACTGAGTGATAGGATCTATCCCACATACTCCATTTTGGGCATTTAGCCATATATCTTTCACATTATTACCGATAGGTGAAATTCCACCCATTCCAGTTATAACAACTCTTCTCTTCATTACTTCCTCCTTTACATCATGGCCATGCCGCCATCGACGCACAGCACCTGACCAGTAATGTATGATGACCTTTCATCTGAAAGAAAGGCAACAGCACCTGCTACATCTTCAACCTTACCTAAGCTCGCTACAGGAATATTCATAGAAATAGATTTCACAACCTCATCAGGCAATGAATCTGTCATATCGGTTTGGATAAATCCCGGAGCAACTGCATTTACAGTTATACCTCGAGAGGCAACCTCTCTTGCCATCGACTTGGTCATGCCTATAACTCCTGCTTTGCTTGCTGCATAATTTATCTGTCCACTGTTACCCATAAGTCCTACAACACTTGAAATATTAACAATTCTTCCATATTTAGCTTTCATCATAGGACGACAGACAGCCTTCATCATGTTAAAGGTACCCTTTAAGTTTGTATCTATTACCTGGTCAAACTCATCTTCCTTCATTCGAATCAAAACATTATCCCTGGTAATACCGGCGTTATTCACTAAAATATCAATTTTACCAAAACTCTCAATTGCCTTATCGATTACTTCCATGCAAAGGTCATAATCCGAAACACTTCCTTTTACTAAAACTACGGCAGCACCTTTTGCTTCACAAAGTTTTTTTGTTTCAACGGCAGCCTCTTCATTTCCAGCAAAATTAATTACTAAATTATATCCTAAATCAGCAAATTTCAGGCAAATACCCCGACCTATACCTCTACTTCCACCAGTTACAACTGCAGTTCTCTTTTCCATTAAGCTTCTCCCTTCTGTCTAATAATAGCCTCTATTGCCTCTTCCATAGAAGTAATATCTTCTATAGAAAAAACCGTTATTTCAGGGCTGGTTTTCTTCACAAAGCCAGCCAAAGCCTTGCCTGGCCCAATTTCCAAAATAGTGTCTATACCTAAGTTTCTCATGTATTCAATAGTATCCTGGAAGTATACACTGCTTTTTACCTGCTGCTCTAAAAGCTGTTCAATTGTGTCACCTTCTTGCAATGGTCTTCCTGTACAGTTAAAAACCACAGGTATTTCCATATTTCCAAATGTGACCTCTCTAAATTTTTCTTTAAGGGCATTCCCTGCCGGCTCCATTAATGCAGTGTGAAAAGGCCCGCTGACTTTTAACTCTATACATCTCTTTGCGCCAAGATCTTTTGCCAATGACACAAGAAGATCCACACCCTTCATTTGTCCCCCGACTACTATTTGTCCAGGGCAGTTAAAATTTGCTGCCGCAACAACTTCCCCCGTTTTTTCAGCCGCAGTGTTTACCGCATCTAAAACCTGTTTACGAGTAAGCCCCATTACCGCAACCATTTTGCTGTCTACGCCTAATGCAGCCTTTTCCATCTCTATTCCTCTAAACGAAACCAATTCGAGGGCAGTTTTTCTGTCAAAAACATTTGCTGCATATAGTGCTGAATATTCTCCCAAACTAAGACCGGCTACAATTTCAGGCACTATACCCTTTTCCTTCAGACATTCTGTAACTGCAATTGCAAAGGACACCATAACAGGTTGAGTATTTTTAGTGTCCGACAATGCCTCCATGGGGCCCTCAAAAGCCATTTCTCTCAGATGAGGTTTTAGAGCATCAAAATTTTCTCTAAAGCACGGGTTATTTTCATAGAGATCCTTACCCATACCAACTTTTTGGCTTCCTTGACCTGCATACAAAAATCCTAATCTCATACAATCATTCCTCCCAAAAGCTGGTTTAATAAGGCTTCAACTGTGGTCATTTTATTTATCCGACCCACATCTGAGCCGCAAAAAAACAAACCTTCATCATAATTCCCCTTTACGGCTTCAATAAGTGCCGTTGTAATGCAATAAGGAGTATCTCCCGGCCTGCATGGAATAAGGCAATCTGCACATTTTTTATGTTGAACACTTTCTCCCTTTAATATTTTTTCTATCAAAGGAGTTTTTAAAGCTCTTCCCGGCATCCCTACAGGGCTTTTTATAATCACTACATCTTCTGCTTTACCATTTAGGATTACATTTTTGAAACCTTCAGATGCATCACATTCTTCAGTCGCAATGAATCTTGTTGCAATTTGAACACCACTGGCTCCTGCTTCCATTACACTCCTTATATCTTCACTATCAAAAATACTTCCTCCTGCAAAAACAGGAATTGACCCAAATTCACAAATATTGCTCATAACATCTTTTACGATATCGGGGAGACTCATAGTTGTGTTTTCCTCAAGAGCCTCTTTATTAAAGCCAAGGTGCCCTCCAGCACCGCTGCCTTCCACCACAACAAAATCCGGAACTCTTTTATATCTTTTTTTCCATACCTTACAAATAGTTTTAGCACCTCTTCCACTGGAAACTATTGGCGCTAACAAAATATCACTGTTGGCAGCTAAAGCCGGTAGTTCTAAAGGCAACCCTGCCCCTGAGATTATTGCATCAGCACCTGCCTCTATAGCAGTATTTACAGCCTGGCTATAATCTTTCGTAGCTACCATGGCATTTATTGCAATAAGACCCTTGCCACCTGATATTTCCTTTGCCTTTAGGATTTCTCTTTTTAAAGCCCTTTTGTTGGCCTCCTTGGAATTTGTCCAGAAATCATCCTCCAAAAACCCGGGATTAGCAGTTGAAATAGTGCCCATTCCACCATAAGATGCAACGTGGCCCGCTAAATTTCCAAGAGATACGCCTATACCCATTCCACCTTGTATTATAGGTATTTCTAGTTCTTTATTGCCTAGTTTCATACTAATCCACCAATAATTCCTTTCTGGCAGTTTCATATTCCTCCATAATACTTAGAAAAATTTCTCTAACAGGCTTGATTTCTTTTACCATAGCAGATACCTGACCTGCCATTAGGGAACCATTTTTTATATCTCCATCTAAAACTGCTTTTCTCAGAGAACCTAAAGCAAATAATTCCAGTTCCATTTTGTCTGCTCCCTGCTTTTCTAGTTTTATATATTCCCTTGCCATAGGATTTTTTAGAATCCTTACAGGAGTTCCAGCAATACGGCCTGTAACAGTAGTATCATTGTCTTTAGATTTAATGATGGCCTGCTTATAATTATCATGTATTGGACATTCCTCACTGGCCAACAAACAGGTCCCCACTTGAATCCCGCAAGCTCCAAGGGCCATTGTGGCAAGAAGCTGCCTTCCACAAGCAATACCCCCAGCTGCAATGATTGGAATATCTACTGCATCAACTACCTGTGGGATAAGGGCCATAGTTGTGATCTCACCAACATGACCTCCACTTTCAGTCCCCTCTGCAATAAGACCTGTAGCTCCACTTCCTGCTAATCTTTTTGCTAATGCCACTGATGAAACTACAGGGAATACTTTAATATTCTCCTGGTTCCACAGTTTCATATATTTCCCTGGATTTCCCGCTCCTGTAGTAACAACAGGAACCCCCTCTTTTGCAACGATCTCCGCCATTTTATCCGCTTCAGGGTTCATAAGCATTATATTTACGCCAAAAGGCTTTTCCGTCAAGGATTTGCAGACTTTTATATGCTCTTGCAGAGTGTTGCTATCCATTCCACCTGCACCTATTAGACCAAGTCCCCCTGCATTTGAAACGGCTGCCGCAAATTGGCCTGTAGCAATATTTGCCATACCTCCCTGTATGATAGGAAATTCAATCCCTAATATATCATTTATTTTTTTTCTCATTATTTTCCCCTTTACCATGATAACAGCGCGCCTCCATAAGTAAGTCCTGCTCCAAATCCGGCACATATCACCTTTTTCCCTTTTTCAAGCAGTCCCTTTTCCTTCATTTCAGAAAGAGCTATAGGAATACTAGCTGCCGAGGTGTTACCATAATTATTCAAATTTATATAAAACTTCTCTGGATTTTCCTTTAATCTTTTTATGGCATTCTCAATTATTTTCCCATTAGCCTGATGACATACAAAATATTCAACATCCTCTGTCCCACCAAGGTCTACAGCAATTTTAGGAATAATTTCCACTGCAAATCTATATACAGCTCTACCATCCATTTTTATTTTTCCATCAGCTCTGCTACAATACAAAACTTCATCATCTGCAATGCATCCTGATGTAAATGCATATGGGTTTTCCTCAGTAGGTACAACCTTCACTACTGACGCACCAGCTCCATCACCAAACAGAACACTAGTCTTAGGATCCTCCATATCAAGAAAATCTGAAATCTTTTCACTTCCTACTATAAGTGCATATTCATTTTCCCTGTTTTCTAATAAACTTTTTCCTATTTCAAGCCCATATAAAAAACCTGTACACGCAGCATTAATATCAAGGGCCATTATGTTCTCTCTAAGATCTAATTTTTTTGCTAATCGGCAAGCCATTGAAGGTGTGTAATAATCAGGGGTAAAGGTTGCCACAATTACCACTCCAATGCTATCCTTATCTATTTTTCCATCTAAAATGGCTGCTCTACTTGCACCTAAAGCAAAATCTAGATTTTCCTCTTTTTTATCTTTATCTGCAAAATACCTTTGACATATGCCGGTTCTCTCCTTTATCCAAGTGTGAGATGTCTCTGTCAGCTCTTCCATATCCCTATTGGTATAAAGCTTACTACCCATACTTCTTCCAAGTCCAACTATTTTAAGTCCTGCCATTTTCTCTCCTTGTACTTCCAATATACCTTAATTTCTTATATCTATTTTTTACTAAAGCCTGTTTATTCTGGCTTGTAAGCTTAGCAAGTTCTCTTTCAAGAATTTCCTCAAGCTTATGGTAGACTATTTCAGGGCCATTATGTGCTCCTCCCGTTGGTTCTAAAACAATTTCATCACCAACTCCAAGATTGATAAGATCTTCTGCAGTAAGCTTCATTACATCGCAAGCCTCTTCCCATCTTCCCCCATCCTTCCACAAAATAGCAGAAAATCCTTCAGGGGATAATACAGAAAATATTGCATTTTCCAGTAATATCAACTTGTCACAGACTGCAAGGGCTAATGCTCCTCCACTTCCACCTTCTCCTATTACAATAGAAATAATAGGTACTTCTAAATTACTTAACGTGGCAAGGCAGCCGGCAATAGCTTCCCCTTGTCCTCTCTCCTCTGCTTCAAGTCCGGGAAAAGCTCCAGGTGTATCAACAAAAGTTATAACAGGCCTTTTAAATTTTTGTGCTTGAAGGAAAAGTCGTTCTGCTTTTCTATATCCTTCAGGATTAGGCATTCCAAATCTACACTCTAAATTTTCTTCCAGACTTCTACCCTTCAGGTGCCCAATAACCGTAACTGGAATTCCTTTGAATGAAGCAATTCCACCAAGGATACTTTTATCATCGCCTTGCCTCCTGTCTCCAGCCAATGGAATAAAATCTTCAAAAAGTGCGTTGATGTAATCCTTTGTCACTGGCCTTTTACTGTTTCTTGCTATTTTAACTCTCTCTGCCGGAGAAATATTATTAATTTTCATCTGGTTTACCTCCTGTGCAGCTTAAGAATTTTTATCAGCGCCTGACGCATATTTTTTCTGTTTTCGATTATGTCTACAAAGCCATGTTCTAAAAGATATTCGGACTTTTGAAAACCTTCAGGAAGTTTTTCCTTTATGGTTTCTTCTATTACTCTTGGCCCGGCAAAACCAATTAAAGCTTTAGGCTCAGCGATTATAATATCTCCAAGGCTTGCAAAACTAGCAGTTACGCCTCCTGTTGTAGGATTTGTTAAAACAGATATATAAAGACCACCGCTATCACTATGCCTCTTAATTGCTGCCGACGTTTTAGCCATCTGAAAGAGAGACAAAATGCCTTCTTGCATTCTGGCACCTCCAGAGGCCGAAAAAATTATAACCGGAAGTTTCTTTTTTGTGGCATATTCGATAGCCCTAGTGATTTTCTCTCCTAGAGCCACCCCCATGCTTCCCATTAAAAACCTACTGTCCATAACACAAACCATAGCTTTATTGCCACCTATCTTGCAAGTTCCAGTTAAAACTCCCTCTATCAACCCAGTCTTTTCTCTTATACTGTCAAGTTTTTCTCTATATTCTGGAAAATCTAAAGGGTTTCCCCCTTTAAGACCTTTATTTAGCTCTCTAAAGCTACCCTCATCTACTGTGTACTTTATTCTAAGCTTTGCTGGAATCTGAAAATGATATTCACAGTTTGGGCAAACACATTTTTCTTCAAGAAGTGTCTTTCTAAAATGAATTTCTTTACATTTAGGACACTCTACCTGTCTCTCATCATCAGTGCTTTGATTTTTTGATTTCAGATTCTTTAATCTTCTTAATGCCATTAAGACATCCTTTTTTTCTGCAAAAGGATTCATCTCATGTTACCTCCTGCAGCTTTATTTAGGTCAAGAAGCTTTTTTAGATGAGTATTTATATATCCTGTATGATAGTTTCCACGAATAAAATCACTTTCGTACATAAGAAGGTTTTGTAATATTAAATTATTTTTTACGCCTGTAATTACGGTTTCCTCCAATGCGCGCCTCATTTTTCTTATAGCATCTGACCTTGTCTTTCCATGTACAATTATCTTTGCCATCATTGAATCATAATAAGGGCTTACCTGACAGCCATTATACAGATAGCTATCTACCCTAACCCCTGCGCCTAAGGCAAAGTGTACAAAATCTACTGTTCCTGCATTAGGTGCAAAGTCATTATCAATATCCTCTGCTGTTATTCTGCACTCTATGGCATGGCCTGTAAAACTCACCTCATCTTGACAAAAACTCAATGGAATCCCCGATGCAATTTTTATCTGCCACGCAACTATATCTATACCTGTCAACATTTCAGTAACAGGATGTTCTACCTGTATTCTTGTATTCATTTCAATAAAGTAGAAATTGTGATTTTTATCTAAAACGAACTCAATGGTTCCTGCACTTACATACTCAACAGCCTTTGCAGCCTTTATGGCCACCATTCCCATTGCCTCTCTCAGTTCCTGGCTTATGCCAGCTGATGGCGCTTCTTCAAGTATTTTTTGGTTTCGACGTTGAATTGAACAGTCCCTTTCTCCAAGGTGAACAACATTGCCTTTTTCGTCTGCTAAAATCTGAAATTCTATGTGTTTAGGGTCTTCGATAAGTTTCTCTATATACATTACATCATCGCCAAATGACGATATTGCCTCTTGTTTTGCAATATTGTATGCATCTCTTATCTCTCCTTCAGAATAGGCTTTTCGCATTCCTTTGCCTCCACCACCTGAAGCTGCTTTTATCAAAACCGGATAACCTATGGTTTCTGCTAGCTTTACAGCCTCATCTGCTGTGGTAACATTGTCCTGTCCTCCTGGAACTATAGGAATTCCACTTTCCTTCATAAGTTTTCTTGCGGCAAGCTTATTACCCATCTTCTCAATAACCTCTGCAGATGGACCTATAAAAATAATGTTATTTTCTCTGCATTTCCTAGGAAAGTCGCTGTTTTCAGATAAAAACCCAAAACCCGGATGTATTGCCTCCGCTCCAGTCATTTTCGCAGCTTCAATAATAGCGCTGATATTCAGATAGCTATCTGAGGACTTTGGACCGCCGATGCACACTGCTTCTCCTGCTATTTGAACATGAAGGCTATTTTTATCTGCAGTTGAATAAACTGCAACAGTATCAATACCTAGTTCCCTGGCAGCTCTAATTATTCTTACAGCAATCTCTCCCCTATTAGCTATTAAGATTTTCTTTATCATTTTTTTGCCTCATATATAAATAGGGGTTGACCAAACTCAACTGGATCCCCATTTTTCACAAGTACTTCTTTTATGGTCCCCTCCTCTTTTGCTCCTAGCTCGTTTATCACTTTCATAGCTTCTAAAAGGCATAATATCTGCCCTTTTTTTACTGAATCTCCCGCCTTTACAAAAGGAGGTTCTCCCGGTGCTTTTGCCTCGTAAAACACTCCTACAAGTGGGGCTTTTATGATTTTTTCACATTCGTTGGTATTGTTATCTGTAGCCGAATTTGCATCAGTATTCGTATTAGTTTTGGTGCCTAGGATGTTTTTAGTTTCTTCAAAATCGTCCCTTAGGTCCTTTGAGGTTTTCGAAGTAAGTTCTAGTAAAAAATCTTTATCTTGAATCTTTAATGAGCCTAAAGACGAATCTTTAAACTCATGTATCAATTCCAAAATACGCTTTTGTTCCATCTCTATTCCCCCTGTTTCTTATTGCTCCTTCGTTTGCGCTTCAATTGTTTTTACAATATCCTCTACAGTCTTAAGCTGGGATAATTCCTCATCATCAATATGAATTCCATATGCTTCTTCTAAAGCCATTACAAGCTCAACAGCATCTAGCGAATCTGCCTCAAGGTCCTCATAAAGTCTAGCCTCTTTAGTAACCTTCTCCTCTTCAACGCTAATAGTTTCTATAATTATTTCCTTTACTTTTTCAAAAATCATTTTTATTCTTTCCTTTCGTTTTCAATTACTTAAATAATTTTACTTAAAATATTTTAATTAAAATTATTTAAGTATAATATCAGTAATTATTTTAATAGTCAATAGATTTCATCAAAATAACACATATCAATATGAATGAAAGGCAACATTTGACACAGAGCCACAAAAAAGCCCTAACTGGGCTGCCGGTTAGGCTGGCCAGTTAGGGCTTTTTATCTAGAACTATTTTTTATTTTTTATTTTTTGATAAGAAATTTACAAATGGTAGCATTCCTATTAGACAACCAACAATTGCCGGTACTATCCATCCTATGCCTAAGTCAAAGAATGGGATTTTAGAAACCATATCACCTGCTGCTCCTAATGAAATTCCTGCTGTTTTCAAACCATCAAATATACCGATGATAAAAGCAAATAACATAGCAATTGCATATGGTTCAGGTTTGCTCTTGATAAACTTATTTGCAAAAGACAGTAACACTAATACAATTGCAGGTGGATATACCATTACTAGAGCTGGCAATGTGAAAGTTATCATAGCCGTCAACCCAACATTTGAAATAGCAAAACTGAATAAGCATACTATAGTCAAAATTGTCTTATATGAATACTTAGGGAAGATGGAATTAAAGTAGTCAGAGAACGCTGTTGCAAGACCTATGGATGTAGTAAGACATGCCATTAAAACTGCTAAACCTAGAACTACATTTCCACCTCTGCCTAGAAGCTGATAAACAACTGTGGCAAGAAGTTCTCCACCATTTTGAAAAGATTCACCTGACGAAGTTTGCGCGCCAACATATCCTAACGCCAGATAAACTACTCCAAGACCAATTCCTGCAAGAAGGCCGGAGATCAAAGTATATTTAACTACTTTTTTTGGTTCTGAAACCCCAAAACCTCTAACTGCAGTTACCACAACAATGGCAAAAGCTAAGGCTGCAAGTCCATCAAGTGCCAAATATCCTTCTATAAATCCTTTGAAAAACGGCATAGTAGCGTAGTCTCCCTGTGGCTGTCCGATTTCGCCAACTGGATTTACTAAACTAACTACGAATATTACTGCTATTGATAACAGCAAAATAGGTGTAAGTACCTTTCCAACTATGTCGACTAGCTTGCTTGGATTCAAACATAATAAATATGTAACCCCAAAGAACAATGCAGTAAATATAACTGAAGAAACAACTCCTGCATTATCTCCTAAAAATGGTACTACTGCCAGTTCGTAAGAAACAGTTCCTGTTCTTGGAAGTGCAAACAGTGGTCCAATTAAAAGATAAATTACCATTCCCATAAATATTGAAAATTTTGGTCCAATAAGTCCAGCTAAATCATCTAACTTAGTCCCAACTAATACAACTGCCGCAATACCAAGTACGGATAACCCCGCATCTGTAGCAACAAAACCTAATGTTCCTGCTAAAAAGTTTTCTCCTCCAAGATGTCCAAGCATTGGTGGAAATATCATATTTCCTGCACCAAAGAACATTGCAAACAACATCAAAGATAATGAAACTATCTTACCTGTACTCAATTTTTGATTCATTTTATTTTCCTCTCCTTCTCTCTTATTTCTTAGCGTATTATAACACATATTGCCAAAATTTGACTATTATTATTTTTCGTTTCTATTTCACTATTGGCTTAAACAGCAGACCAGCAACACAGCCTATAATAGCCGGAACCAACCACCCTATGCCTAAATCAAAGAATGGAAGTCTGCTAACCATTTCACCTATTCCACCCAATGTAATCCCGGCACTTTTCATTCCGTCGAAAACTCCTACAATAAATGCCCCGGACATTGCTAGTATATAAGGCGCCCTTCTTCCTTTAATTATTTTCTTAAAGAAAGATAACAATACTAGGGTAATAATTGGTGGGTAAATCATTACTAAGGCTGGCAATGTAACTTTAATCAAGACATCTAGGCCTACATTTGAAATAGCAAAACTAAAAATACATACTATTTTTAGCAAAGTATTATATGAAAGCTTTGGCATCAATTGATGAAAATAATCAGAGAACGAACTTGCAAGACCTATGGATGTAGTAAGACAAGCAAGCAAAACGGCTATCCCAAGAATTACACTTCCTGTCGCCCCAAGCATCTGATTTACTACAGAAGCAAGTAACTGTCCTCCATTATTATATTCCGACATAGTCGTCTGTGCTCCCACGTAGCCAAGGGCCATATATGTCAGCGCCAGACCTAATCCTGCCAAAACTCCAGAAACTAAGGTATATTTTGTAATACTTTTTTTCTCTGTTATACCAAGACCCTTTAGAGTATTTATTACTATAATGGCAAAAACCAATGCAGCAAGCCCATCAAGGGCCAAATACCCCTCAACTAAACCTTTAAAAAATGGAATATCTTTATATTCACCGGTTGCAGCTCCTATTTCCCCTACTGGGTTAATAATACTTACAACAAAAATAATTCCGATTGAAATAATTAAAAATGGGGTTAAAAATTTCCCAATTACGTCTACAATCTTATTTGGATTTAGACATAAAAAATACGTTACAGTAAAAAATATAGCAGTAAAAATTACACAAACCAAGCTTAAAGACACCTTTTCAGGGACAAATGAAGCTACCGCCATCTCGAAAGATACAACTCCCGTTCTTGGCAATGCAAAAAGGGGCCCTATAAGCATATACACAACTACACCTAAAAATACTGAAAACTTCGGTCCTATAACTCCTGCTAAATCATCCAGCTTACTTCCTGCAAACACTACTGCTGCTATGGCTAGCACGGATAATCCTGCATCAGTTACAACAAATCCTGCTACGGATTGTAAAAAATTATCGCCAGACAAATGTCCCAGCATTGGTGGAAATATCATATTGCCTGCCCCAAAAAACATGGCAAACAGCATAAGTGCCACCGCGATAATTTTCCCAAATTCCAACTTTTGTTTCATTACTATTTTTATTCCTTTCAAATTAATCACTTTTGATATTGTAACACACTTGGTATGTGGATAAAAGCTTTTTTTATTAAAAAAAACATATTTTTTTGAACTTTTATGGTCAGCACACCAATTTTTATTCAAAAACATAATTTTTCTTGTGAATAATCATAAAAAAAGCCAGTGCCGAACTAAAAATAAGCACTGACTTTGTCTAGTATTTGCAATTTAGATATATTTCTTTATTCTTTGTATTGTTTTTTCTTCTCCAAGGATCTGCTGAATTTCCCATACATCAGGGGATTGAGATCTACCCATTAATGCAATTCTGATAACTGTACTTACATGACCCACATGTCCTTTGTATTCTTCAGGGTGCTTCTTATAGTCCTTTGGCTTCGCTGCATACCCAAGTTCTACAGCAATGTTTCTGATTTTGTCAAACCACATGCTCTGATCATCGCTGTGGTCATATGATTGTAAATAGCTGCTAAGAATCTTTGATACATCTTCAGCTGGAACCTCTTTTGGGAATTCCTCTGAAACCACAAACATATCGTCAAAGAAATAACTGATAAACTGGATAATCTGCTGTGCATAAATAAGGTCTTTTCGAGGTTTTGCTTCATTTCTGCCAAGATCAAGGATTTTCTCCATATATACCCTGTCATTAAACAAGTGTATAATCTCAGGCTTAAATTCTTCAGCCCAAGACTTCAAAAATTCAAACAAGTCTGATGCACTTATTCTTAGAAGAACGTCTTTACTTATATCATTTAATTTATTTAAGTCAAACAAAGCTCCTGAATTACTCATTTTTTCTGTTGTAAACTGGAAATCATCTATTGGCGCTTCAGGATTTGCCATTCTCCATTCTTCAAAATTTGAATTTAAAATTGTAAGAAGGTATTCTCGTACAGCAGCTGGATGATACCCTTGATTCCTATAGTAATCTAATGAAAGCTCAGGGTCCTTTCTCTTTGAGAGTTTTCTTTTATTACCTTCTTCATCTAACTTCATAAGTTGAGCGGTATGACAGTATACAGGTGCCTCCCAACCTAGTTTTTCAAACAGTTCTACATGAATTGGTAAAGATGGCAACCACTCTGCACCTCTTACAACATGAGTCGTTCTCATTAGGTGATCATCGATTACATGAGCAAAATGGTAAGTTGGTATTCCTGTTGCCTTTAGAATAACTACATCCTGGAAGTTTTCAGGCATCTCCAAAATACCTCTGACAGCATCCTTTACATGAATTTTTCTAAGGTTCTCACTAGTCTGGTCCGGATTCCCCTCCGACTTTAATCTTATTACATATGGTTTTCCTGCATCAATATTTGATTTTATCTCATCAAGACTCAAATCTCTTGATTTTGCATAAACCCCATAGATACCAGGGTTTTCTTTATTTATTTCTTGATCTGCTCTTATCTCAGAGATTTCATCCTCACTTAGAAAACAAGGATATGCCTTCCCCTCAGACACTAGTTTTTTTGCATAGCACTGGTAAATTTCACCTCTATGACTCTGGGTGTAATCTCCATATTCGCCAATATCCCCGTCCATAGTTGCCCCTTCATCAAAATTAATTCCAAAGAACTTTAAGGAATTAATTATAGTTTCTACAGCACCTTCCACGTATCTCTTGTCATCTGTGTCTTCTATTCTAAGGTAAAACCTTCCTCCACTCTGATGAGCCAAGCGTTCATCAACAAAAGCACCATATAAATTTCCTAAATGAATAAAACCTGTTGGACTTGGGCCAAGCCTTGTAACTTTAGCACCTTCCGGCAGATCTCTTTCAGGATACATTTCTTCATATTCCCTAGGTGTTTTACTTATATGTGGGAAAAGAATTTCCGCTAATTTGTTATATTCCATTTATTTAAACCTCCGTATGGATTTTATACTAAATTAATTATATACGGAGTTGTCCTTAGTGGCAAGTCGTTTATTTCCAGCGTTTTTGAATATTTATGATAAAAATGTTAATGATATAAATAGTTGGAGGTACTGAAATGTCAAACAAAAACTATGAATACTATTTAAATTCTTTTAAAGGTAGATTACCTCTGGGAGAATGTTTTGATTTAGTTGACCGCTCAATAAATATCGGAGGGCATAAAGGACATATTTTCTTCATAGACGGCCTCACAGACGGAGATCAGTTGCAAAGGATTTTGACCTTTGTTATGTCAATAGGCGAAACTGAAATGAATGAAATAAAAACTTCCCAGGACTTTATTGAGAAAAAATTCCCCTTTCTAGACTGCGAAACTACCGGCGATATTAGTCTGGCAATAAAACAACTTTATAGTGGCTTAATACCTATTTTAATAGATGGTTTTGATAAAATCATACTCGCCGATACCAGGCAGTATCCTACAAGAGGTGTTGAGGAACCCGAGAAAGAAAAATCGCTTCGTGGGGCCAAAGACGGTTTTACAGAGACCTTCATGGCAAATGTAGCTTTAATAAGAAGAAGGTTGCGAGATGACAGGTTGATTTTTAAGAATTATGTAATCGGTAACAAAACAAAAACAGACGTAGCTATAGCCTATATGAAAGGCATCGCTGATGACAATCTTGTTGAAAGAGTAATTAAAGCTTTGGAAAATTTAACCACAGAAGATCTTACCGTAGGAGATCAATCTCTAGTGGAAAAACTTCTTCGTTCTGATAGCGGCGGAAAGTATTGGGGCGGTTTTAATCCTTTCCCTAGAGTAAGATATACCCAGCGGCCTGACATCGTAAGTGCCCATGTCTCAGAAGGGAAGCTTGCCCTAATTATTGATAACACACCTACCGTGGTTCTGTTGCCTGTAGGAATCTTTGACTTTTTACAAGATGTTGATGACTATTACTTTCCGATTTCAACAGGTAATTACCTTAGGCTACTAAGAACCTTTAACGGACTGGTAATTTTACTTTTTTCGCCTATATACTTGCTGATTGTTGAAGGTTATATTCCTGCGCCGATGAATATGGATTTTATGATACCGACAGTACCCTATGCAATACCTATTTTTTGGCAATTCATACTGCTAGAAATTGCTGTGGATGGTCTAAAGCTAGCTTCTCTGAATACTCCAGAATCCCTTGGGATGTCACTATCTGTAATTGGAGCTTTAATATTAGGACAGTTTTCCATAGATTCCGGCTGGTTTATTCCACAAACGATTTTAGTTATGGCCGTGGTAGCCTTAGCCTCATTTACCCAGCCAAGTATAGAGTTAAGCTTTGGTGTAAAATTTATGCGAATGCTTCTTCTTATTGCCAGTATGATATTTGGATGGATTGGTCTAGTTGTCGGGTTTATTATTGTAATATTTATCACCGCTTCCACAAAGACAATCGTTGGATATTCATATTTATATCCACTCTATCCATTTAAATGGGCAGTTCTTAAAAAGCTTATATGGAGAACCTCAAAATAAAGGGTTCTCCCTCTTTTTTTTGTTACTTTTAGAAATAAGATACCCTCATATCATACCCACAATTAATTTTTTGTGTTATAATACTAAATAAAAAAAACAAAAGGAGAGAGATATGTTTGGGGTTATTTTTGTACTAATGCTACTCCCATTTATAGCTTTGTTTATTTTGGGAGTACCGATTATAATAGGGATTTTTGTATATCGTGATGCTAAAAAAAGAGATACTAATCCTTTGCTATGGGCAATAGTTTCAGCACTAACACCTAGTTTTATTGGATTAATTGTTTACTTAATTGTTAGAAATGACTATCCTCTAGCAGGCAGTTACTCATATGAAGAGAAAAAATATACTACTTCAGATGGTGAAACATATACAACTTATGAACAAGGCTCTGGACCAACTAAAAAGACGGTCCTACCAACCTGGGGAAAAGTTTTAATTGTTATAGGTATGATAATATCCGTTTTATTTATTATTTCTGTGATCGGAATGTTTGCATATAACATTTTTGACTTTAATACTTTTAACCATAGTATTGACTATGGAACCTGGATATAATAAAGACAAAATAGGTCGCGAATTCGCGACCTATTATTTTGGCGTTTTTTAAACTTCTTAAGTAGTTTTACCTATTTTATAGGCAAAGCCTACTAGTGGCTATAGCAATTGCAGAAAATAATCACTAATAATAAGAAGAAGAATAATAAGCTAGTATCTACGCCTTCGCCATTAAATAAACCACAGTTGTTTGCCATTTATTTTCACCTGCTTCTTTATGAATTTTAATATAGAGTATGTTATTTCCCTCAATTATGTTACAGTTTTTTGACGGTTATTTTTTTATTCTATCTTGGAATATCTCCACCCGATAATCTTTCATCATAGCAGGCCCTATTCCCGCCTATAAATTTAGGTCTCGTTCTTGCACAAACAACATTGGCCTGCCCAATTTTTTTCATTGATATTCTAACAGGGACAGCAACTTTTTTTAGTTGCATTCCTATTAATGTATCGCCAATATCCATACCCGCATCAGCCTTCATCTCTTCAACAGCCACAGGACATTTTGCATTGTCATAAACTGTTTTTGCAAATGACCCTCCTGCATGAAGTTGTGGTACTACATTGACAATTTCAACACCTGGCAAAATTGCTTCCTTTTCAACTATAACAGCCCTGTTCAAATGTTCACAACACTGAGCAGCTAAAAAAATGCCTCTTTCCTCAAGAATAGGGAAAACCCCATCATATACTGCCTTTGCAGCATCGATGTCAGATCCCTTTCCGATATGCTCACCTTTTATTTCACTAGAAGAACATCCTATTATAAAGATATCACCTTCCTTTAAATGAGCCGTCTCTAGCAATTCTAAAACCGCCTGCTGTGCCTGTTCCTTGATTTCCTGGTATGTCATTTGATTCACCTTCTTTTATTTATTAAACATTCCAGCTGTTTAAATATTTTTCTTGTTCTTCCGTAAGTTTATCGATTTCTATATCCCAAGCAGCAAGCTTTCTTCTCGCTACGATATCATCTATCTCTCCACTTACATCAATAACCTTGTTTTCAAGTTTTTTATAATTATCCTTTATATACATTGCTGAAAGGGCCTGAACAGCAAAACTCATATCCATGATTTCAGCAGGATGTCCGTCTGCTGCTGCAATATTTACAAGCCTTCCTTCTCCAATAACATTAATCCATTTCCCTGAAGGCAGTCTGTATCCCATAATATTTTTTCTGGTTTCTTTCTTTTCTGTAGCTACTTTTTCAAGGTGATCCATGTCAATCTCGCAGTTAAAGTGCCCTGCATTAGTTAAGATTGCCCTCTCCTTCATCATTTCCATATGTTCCACTGTAATTGTCTTGCAACAACCTGTTGCTGAAACAAAGATATCTCCAAGTTCAGCTGCGTTCCTCATGGTCATAACATCGAACCCATCCATCTTTGCTTCTATGGCCTTTATAGGATCAATTTCAGTCACTATTACTTTAGCACCTAAAGCTGCAGCCCTCATGGCAATACCACGGCTGCACCAGCCATAACCTACTACAACAACGGTCTTTGATGCTATGATCAGATTTGTATTTCTCATAATAGAATCCCAAACCGACTGTCCTGTTCCATATCTATTATCAAATAAATGTTTACAGTCTGCATCGTTTACAGCAACCATAGGGAATTTTAGAATTCCTTCTGCTTCCATGGCTTTAAGCCTTATAACTCCCGTAGTGGTCTCTTCACAACCACCCCAAACTTCTTCTCCAAGGTCAGGCCTCTTAGTATGTATTAAACCCACTAAATCTCCACCGTCGTCAATTATAATGTTAGGTTTGTGCTCTAATGTCATTTCAATATGTCTCTCGTATTCCTCAGGACTAGCCCCATGATAGGCAAAAACCTTAAGACCCGAGTCCACTAAAGCTGCGGCAACATCATCCTGAGTCGAAAGAATATTGCTGCCTGTTACAGACATATCCGCACCACCTGCTGCTAAAACAAGGCACAAATAGGCCGTCTTTGCCTCAAGGTGCACTGACAGAGAGATCTTTATCCCTTCAAAAGGTTTATTTTTAATAAATTCTTCTTCCAAACCTCTTAGAAGTGGCATATTGTTTTTTACCCACTGTATTTTTTGATGCCCTGAAGGCGCTAGAGATAAGTCCCTAATATCGTATTTCTGCATGTTTTTCTTCCTTTTCTTTTGTTAATAATTATCTTATTTATATAATGATTGTGTAAAAATTGTAGAGGCATCTACATGCCCTAGAAGAGTCTCAACTTTTTCACCATTAACAGTAAAGTCAACTCCTTTTATTGTGTCAAAAGACTTAGTTAAGGTTTCAACTATCTGAGATATTAACATGGTTTCCTGAGTTGAGCTTCCCGAGAAATCTTCTCCATCAAAATCAACAGTAGCTATACCGTCAGAAACAGTCACATCATTAATGTTAAAATTGCTGGCAAAAGCAGTTGTCAGCTTTACATCTCCTTCAACTGAAACATTTATTATATTTTCTTCTCTAAGAAGTTCTAAGGTTTGAAGATACATTTCTCTTTCGTTTGGAAATCTTTTTTCCATTTTAGTATCAATTATTACATCTAATGCATCATTTCCAGTCTGCACATACTGTTCATTGACAAATGCCAAAGTCAGCATATAGCTTGTTGCCTCTGCATCGCCTTCATTTGAACCCCCTGTGCATCCCGTAAAAACAGCCATCGCTCCAACACATACTACCGCCATTAATCCTGCAATCCATCTTCTTTTCATTTTAACCCCTCCAATACTTATTCCACTGTTACACTCTTTGCCAAATTCTTTGGTTTATCTATATTGCAGCCTCTTTCTTTAGCCACATAATATGCAAATAATTGAAGTGGAATAACGCTTAATAACGGCGTTATTTCATCTCTGCATTCTGGTATATATATTACCTCATTTGTCTGAGATTCTATTTTATCATTTCCCTCTTTTGTTATTGCAACAACATGTGCCCCTCTAGTCTTCACTTCCTGGATGTTTGATACCATTTTCTCAAACAACAGGTCTTGTGTAGCTAATGCTATTACAATAGTTTCAGGTTCCATAAGCGCAATAGTGCCATGCTTCAATTCCCCCGCTGCAATGGCAAATGAGTTTATATATGATACTTCTTTTAGTTTTAAAGAACCTTCATATGAAACCCCTGCGTCAGGACCTCTCCCAATAAAGAATACCTGATCTCTGTTATAAAGTTTTTTAGCCAATTTTTCTATATCTTGGCTCTTTTTTAAATATCTTTCTATTTTAGATGGAATACATTTTAACTGATCTATAAACTCTAAATAATATTCCTCAGAAATAGTCCCTTTAGTATACCCCATATATAAAGCAATTAAATACATACATACCAATTGGGTTGTATATGCCTTAGTAGATGCAACAGCAATCTCAGGACCTGCCCATGTATAGAATACATCATCAGATTCCCTTGCAACAGAACTACCTACAACATTTACAACGGATAAGATTCTTGCTCCTTTTCGCTTTGCCTCTCTAAGAGCCTCTATTGTATCTAGGGTTTCGCCAGATTGACTAATAGCGATGAACAATGTGTTCTCATCAACAAAAGGATCCCTGTATCTAAATTCTGACGCGACGTCTACCTCTACAGGTATTCTAGCCATTTTTTCAATTGCAAACTTGCCAACCAACCCTGCATGATAAGCAGTTCCACATGCGACTATATAAATTTTGTTAAATCTTTTTATATCCTCTAAGGTCATTGCAATGCCATCTAAATTAATCTTACCATTGTCATCTAGCCTTCTCATTAAAGTTTCATTTATTGCCTTAGGTTGTTCAAAAATTTCTTTTAGCATAAAATGGTCGTAACCTTCTTTTTCTGCTGCATCGGCATCCCAAGTCACATGAAGCAAATCTCTCTTTACCGGATTTCTATTTTTATCATAGATATCAATGGAATCCGGAGTCAAGACCACCGTCTCATTGTTTTCTATTAGATAAATCTGTTTTACATATTTTAGAAGAGCAGGGATGTCAGATGCTATAAAATTACATCCTTTACCTAACCCTGCAATAAGAGGTGCATCCTTTCTATAGGCAACTATTCTGTCCGGATCATCCGCTGCAATTACACCTATTGCATAGGCACCTTTCATTTTTTCTACTGCCTTATATACAGCATCTACCAGGTCCCCTTCATAAAGTATTCCTATTAAATGAGCAATTACCTCTGTATCTGTTTCAGATTTAAACTTTACATTATACTCATCTTTTAGCCATTGTTTTAGTTCTACGTAGTTTTCTATAATGCCATTATGAACTACAGCAATGGTTGAGTCCTCGTTAATATGAGGATGAGCATTTAAATCAGAAGGAGCACCATGGGTCGCCCATCTAGTATGGCCAATTCCAGTATGACTATATAATGATTCTCTCTGTATCAGCTCTTCAAGATTTTTTATTTCGCCTACATGCTTTCTAACAGTTATTTTATTGTCTTTCACTAATGCTATACCAGATGAGTCATAACCTCTATACTCAAGTTTCTTAAGCCCATCTATAATAATATCTTTTGCGTTTTCTCTACCTACATATCCTACAATACCACACATATTTTTTCTCCTAAACTATATTAATTAAACTTACTCGTTAACAATTCTGCCAGATTTTTCGCAAGGCTTTGGATTTGTTCTATGTCCTGTCCTTCAAGCATTACTCTAACTAAAGGTTCAGTTCCTGAAGGCCTAATCAAAACCCTTCCATTTCCATCCATCATTTCTTCAACTTTTTTAATGGCATTGGCAATTTCAGCATCCTGAGCATATAGTTTTTTATATTCGTTTTTTACCTTTGCATTGACTAAAACCTGAGGATATATCTGTATTTCTTCTGCCAGCTCTGATGGCCTTTTTCCTGATGCTTTAACCGCCTTAATAAACTGCAGCGAAGATAAAATCCCATCACCTGTAGTTGTATGATTTAAAAAGATAATGTGACCTGATTGTTCTCCTCCAAGGACACATCCTGTTTTTAACATTGATTCTAAAACATACCTGTCGCCAACATTAGCTACATCAACATCAATGCCCAATTTTTCCAAATACTTATGGAAACCTAAATTACTCATTACTGTACATGTAACCCTGTTTTCTGCTAATTCGCCTTTATCCTTCAAAAGTTTAGCACATATGCATATAGTTTTATCTCCGTCTATCTCTTCTCCATTTTCGTCAACCACAAGAAGCCTATCTGCATCTCCATCAAAAGCAAGGCCTATATCAGCCCTAGTCTCTATAACTTTTTTCTTTAAAGATTCTAAGTGTGTCGAACCACAGTTTAAGTTAATATTAGTTCCGTTAGGTTCGTTTCCAATAACAATTACCTCTGCACCTAGCGCATCATAAACCTTAGGTGCTACTTTAAAGGCTGCCCCATTTGCACAATCTAATACTACTTTAGTGCCCGGAAGCCTTACATCGATTTTTGAGAGCAGGAATTTACAATAAAGTTCAATTGCGCTGTCTTCTGCTTCAAGGCACCTTCCCAATTCATCACCTGTGATATGACTGTTTGTTTCTATGCCTCTCAAAATCAAGTCTTCGATTTTTTCCTCAATTGAATCATCAAGCTTAAAGCCTTCACTGTTGAAAAACTTTATCCCATTATACTCGAAAGGATTATGTGATGCAGAAATAACAATTCCCGCATCAGCCTTATAATGTTTTACTAAATATGCTACAGCAGGAGTAGGAACTACACCCACCTTAATTACGTTTCCACCAACCGCTAATATACCTGCAGTCAAAGCATTTTCAAGCATATCTCCTGATATTCTTGTATCTTTGCCTATAATAATTATTGGTCTTTTATTATCTTTTCTAAGAACATAAGCACCTGCTTTACCAAGATTGAAAGCAAGCTCTGGCGTTACTTCAGAGTTTGCAATTCCTCTTACGCCATCTGTTCCAAATAGTCTCCCCATATCTTCCTCCTAACCATATTGATTTGTTGCTATTCTATGCTAACTTTGACCGTAGTAGGACTAACATTTATATTGTTGTATTTTTTTTCAGATTGCACCTTTAATTCGACTTTATGGTTTCCTACCTCTAAGTCGCTAAGGTCAATATACAGAACTAAATCGTCCTTAGTCATTTTACTTATTATCTCATCTTTTCCTGTTACAGTTACCTGTATTTCATCTGTTTTTATTTCGGCAGTCCTGTCTTCTTCAAGACCATCAATAGTTACCTCTGCACCTCTAAAGTTAAATGCCTTATTCACATAACTCTCCACATTTATAGTAGCAATAAGCTGCTTCGATGTTTCTGCCAGTTCAACATTTTCCGGCAAAATAGGCTCAATAGTAAGATGGGTATTTGAATAAATTTGTGATATATCTATTTCTTTAGCAGTAATTTGTTTTATTCCTGCAATATCTTTTTCCATTCCTTTAATTGTTACTACTTTAGGAAGCGAAACATTTCTCTCTGCATTCTGACTATCTCCACCCTTAATAGGGACTATAAGAGAAACAGTTTTAGTCTTTCTCAGTACAGATGTTACTGAGACAACATTAGATGATAGATCTATGTTTTCTACAGGATTTCCTTTAGCATCAACTGGAACAGCCTCAGCTTTAAAGGTTTTCATTTCATTTCCTACTTTATTGGAATCAACAGTGCATTGTATGTGATCAACTTTTCCAACTAGAGATTTTGCCCCTGTCACAGTGATCTTACGTCGATTATAATCTACCGTAGTAGGTTCTGAATCCTCAGAATGTGGTCCTTTATAAGAAACCTCTACATCCTTCTCTTCAGAAACCGTTTTTTCCACAACAACAGAAATCTTACTGATACTCTTCTCTTCAATTTCTACTTTTTCAGGTAAATGTATATTAATCTTTAGCTGATTAACACCTTCTGTAGCTTCAGCTAAATCTACAGTTGCAACAATATCTTTAGCCTTAATCTTTGTCACCTTTGACCTCTGTCCATACACAGTGACATTTAAACTAGTTGCACTAGCTTCTACTATTGAAAGGCCTTGAGCCTCTAAAACTTTCTCATTTACAAAAGTAATTGGAATTTCTTTAATAGGTTGAGAAGTTTGCGGGTTAATCTCCCCTATTACATATGCCCATAAACCAATGGCAATTATCAGGGAGAGTATTATGTTAACTTTTTTATTATTAAACATCTTTCTTCCTCCCTATTTTATCTTTAATTTTAGACAATCTCAAGCCAACGTCTTCGTTATTAGAAATATAAATATTCAACAATGTTTTTTCTACAGTCTTTATATCTAAAAACCTAGTCAGCTTGCCATCAACGGCCATAGAGATAATCCCTGTTTCTTCACTTACAATAACCGATATGGCATCAGAATTTTCGGTTATACCGATACCTGCTCTATGTCTGGTTCCCAAATCTTTATTAAGATTTTTATTTTCTGTCAAAGGCAGTACACATCCTGCTGCAAATATTCTATCTGCTCTGATTATTACTGCGCCGTCATGCAAAGGAGAACCTTCATAAAATATATTACCAAGAAGTTCTGCACTTATATCCCCATTAATTACAGTCCCGGTTTCCGCAATATCACTTAAAGCCGTTTCTCTCTCTAGAATAATCAAAGCCCCTGTTCTCGTACTAGAGAAAGCATCTACAGCCCTTACAAACTCATCTGTTATGATTTTAGCCTTTTCTTTATCAAGCTGACCAAAAGGTGCCTTTACGATTTTACTTCTTCCTACATATTCAAGTCCTCTTCTAAGCTCCGGTTGAAAAACCACTACTAAAGCTATTACTCCCAATGTCATAGTTTCTTTCAAAATCCAATGGATCGTATATAGATTTAATAAATCTGAAATGAAAAAAGCAATAACCAATACAAGCAAGCCTTTTACCAGCTGTTGTGCTCTCGTCTCCCTAATAAAACCGATTAATTTGTAGATTACAAAGGATACTATTAAGATATCCAAAACATCAGTTATTCCAATACTGGAAATTATGTTATTAAAAAAATTACTCATAAAAAAATCCCCTTATAGTTGCTACTCTAATTCTACCTAAAATAAAGGCTTTTTTCAATAGATTACGTATAAAAAAGTGGCAAGATTTAGCCTTGCCACTTATTGATTTTTTATGTGATTTTATTTAGTATGTAGTTTCTAAAACACCATAGTCTTTATCATTTCTTTTATAGACTACATTTACACTGTCCGTTTCCATATCAAAGAAAACGAAAAAATTATGTTGAAGCATTTCCATCTGTAGAATTGCCTCATCCACCGTCATAGGTAAAAGCTCAAATCTCTTAGTCCTCACTACTCTGGTTTCTTCTACTTCATCCTCCATCTCAGGCAGAAAATCGAATCTTACTGTCTTATTATCATTATATCTCTTTCTTAGTTTACCTTTAAATTTAGACATCTGATTTCCCAGCTTGTCTACAACCTTGTCAACTCCCTCGTAGATATCCCCAGCTAGCTCCTCTGCTCTAAAAATAGTTCCCTTTGCATTAATAGTGGCCTCAATCTTATCTCTGCCTCTCTCCTGTGACAACATCACAGTAGATTTAATGTCATCGGAAAAGTACTTTCCAAGTTTTTCAAATTTCTTCTCGATAGTCTGTTCTAAGTGTTCACTAGCATTAAAATTCTTACCTGTAATTATTACCTTCATTTGATGACCTCCTTAAATACCACCAGGTCTTATGATTAACACCTTTGGCTTTTTGTATCTATATTATAACATAAGTTATCTAAAAATTCTAATACTTTTGTGAAAATTTAGTGTTATTTATCAAAAAAATATAAAGAGCATAAAACAATTGCTTAGCTGACCTGGTCTTTGCCCCCACACTCGCCTTTACCCGGATTTTCCGGAGGACTTACTTCTAAGCTACGCCATGATCACTGCCGCTTCCTGCTGACAGCTTACGTGGATCCCTTTGCCCGTAACTGGCTTGGATTTTCAACCACAGACCTAAGCAATTGTTTTATACTCTATATCTATTAAATTATTTATTTAATTCATCATTTCCAGATGCAAAAGCAATAAACGATACGGTCCTTGCCCCTGCTTCCCTTAAAACCCTGGCACATTCAGACGCCGTTGCCCCAGTAGTAAATATATCGTCTACAAGCAATACGTTTTTGTCCTTCAATATTTTAACCCATTTTGACGAAATAATAAACATATTTTTTACATTTTCTTTCCTTTCTATAGGCCCAAGACCCCTCATTGGAGGTGTATCAGAAACTCTGATAAGACAGTCAGCAATATGTTTAATTCCAGTTTCTCTACCTAAATACTTGCCTATCAACGCAGCTTGATTAAAGCCTCTTCGCTTTTCTTTTTTCTTAAACATAGGTACAGGTACAACTAAATCAAACTTCTCCTCTGTCAAGTTCAATTTGTCGGCCATAATCCGCCCCAGTATCCTAGCTATATAAGTCTTTCCGTTATACTTTAAGGAAAAAACCATAGTTCTTGGATAGAGACCATACTGACAACAAGAAAACACCTTGTCTAAATATGAAAAATTGTACTGATCAGATTTTATGGAAGCTTTCTCATTTAACCATATAATGTGCTCCATACAGTGGTCGCAGAGGCTATATGTCCGGGTTTCATCGATTATATTTCCGCAGCACACACAATATATTGAAGAAGGAAAAATTAAATTTTCTATACCATTAACAAAATTCTTTATCAGTTTCATTCTATATTTACTACTTTCATCATTTCCATAAGCCTAAACTTTAACCCTGAGTATCTTTCAGTAATTCGATTATTATCAATCATTGAGTTCATTCTTTTTTCCGAACCTACAAGAACAACAATCTTTTTACCCCTTGTCACTGCAGTATACAGCAAATTTCTGGTGGCCAAAATCGGTGGAAACCAAGTCATTGGCATTACTACAATAGGGAATTCGCTTCCCTGACTTTTATGGACTGTAACAGCATAAGCCAACTCCAACTCATCAAGTTGGGAAAACTCATAGGTTACATATTTTTCATCATCAAAGATAACAGTAACTTGGTTAAATTCTTTATCAATTTTTTTTATAAAGCCTACATCTCCATTAAAAACGCCACTTCCTTCTTTATAGTCAGAGCTTCTCTTCCAAGTCATCTGGTAGTTATTTTTAATTTGCATAACCTTATCATTTTCTCTAAAGATTTTATCCCCGAACTTCCTTTCATTGAGACCTTCCCTAGGAGGATTCAATACACTTTGAAGCTCCAAATTTAAATTAAGACTCCCAACAATTCCTTTTCTAACAGGTGTTAGAACCTGAATATCTTCCATGGGGTTAGCCCAATCATAATAGGTTGCAAGCCTTTTCGTAACCAATTCCTTTATAAGTTCCAGCATATCCTTCTCTGAGGTTTTACGCATCATGAAAAAATCCTTGTCCTTTTCATTGCAAAAAGGGTATTCCCCATGATTTATTCTGTGGGCGTTTACAACAATAAGGCTTTCCTTGGCCTGTCTAAATATTTCCGTAAGCTTTATAGTATAAACAAATTCACTATCGATAATGTCACGCAAAACATTTCCTGCACCAACCGACGGAAGCTGGTCTGCATCTCCTACCAAAATCAATCTTGTGCCAGGTTTAAGGGCTTCCAATAATCCATTCATCAGCATCAGATCTATCATAGAGGCCTCGTCAATTATTACCACATCACAATCCAAAGGGTCTTCGCCGTTCTTTCCAAATTTCATATAATCTTCGCTTTCAGAATAATAGTATTCTAGAAGTCTGTGAATCGTAGATGCGTAGTGTCCTGAAGTTTCAGTTATTCTCTTTGCTGCTCTTCCTGTTGGCGCGGCAATTGCCGTCTTAAAACCACTTTGCTTAAAAATATTTATTATTGTATTTATAATAGTAGTCTTTCCTGTACCAGGACCACCTGTTATTACAGAAATCCCTCTAGATATGCAACTTTTCACTGCATTGCTCTGATTTTCCGACAAGGCGATTCCTGTTAGATTTTCTGTCTTTTTTATCATGCCTTCGATATCAACCGTTAAAGATTTTAAAATTCCATGGGATAGAGATGCCAGATTTTTGCAGATTTTTTGCTCTGCCATGTAATAGGAAAATAGGTATACTACGCTTTGATTGTCGATGACATCTAACTGTACTGCCCCTTCAAAAGCAAGGTCTATCAGATGTTCTGATACACTTTCTGATGATATCTCAAGAAGCTGCCCCACTTTCTCACAAAGTTCTTTTTTAGGGACAAAGGTGCTCCCTTCACCTGCAAAATACAAAAGTCCATAAGATATTGCACTTTTTATTCTCTCCGGGCTGTCTTTTGGAATGCCCATCTTTTCTGCAATAATATCAGCCTTTCTAAAGCCAAATCCATTTACCTCTTCGATTAACCTATATGGATTCTCCTCAATTAAATTAACTGCATCCTTACCATATGCCTTATAAAGCTTCATGGCATAGTCTGCAGAAACACCTACAGATTGAAAAAACATGGAAACATCAGCAAACTCTCTCTGGGCCGCAAATGATTCCCCGATTTGTTCAGCCTTTTTAAGTCCTATTCCTCTTATTTCAGCAAGCTTTTCCGGCTGTTTTTCTATTATATTAAGAGTTTCCCTCCCAAATCTGGAAACTATAAGGCTTGCGGTTTTAGGGCCTATTCCCTTTATAAATCCAGATGCCAAAAAACCCTCAATCCCATCCTCACTTTCCGGCATTATCTCTACAAATTCTGTAAAGGCAAACTGCTCGCCGTATGTGGGATGCACCTTGAAGGTTCCAGTAAGTTCATAGCTTCTACCCCGTTGACAACTGGGAAGACAGCCTACTACAGTAAACTGCTCTTCCTTTGTTTCCATAATTCCGATGGTATAGCCGTTTTCGCTATTATGAAAAATTATTTCCGATATATTTCCTCTTTTTATTTCCATTAGCCTTCTCTATTTTATCCATTTTACTCGTCTTGACATAGCTGCCAATTTATTTTTAGAAAACTTTTTTGCTTTTTCTAAAAGAATTTTTCTCTCGTTTAGCTTTGAATCTCTATGTACAACATCAGTTAGCATTAAAAGTAGTTGACCTACAGCTTCCCCTGATGCGATTCCTGCTTCAATAATGTCATTTCCATCAATAGCCAGGTCCTCAATAAATACAGGCTCATTATTTTTTATAATCTTGTCCATCATATAATTTCTGCTTTGAATCTTTGTATCTGGATGATCATATACAATCCTCTGTGCCTTTGAAAGATTATGTACATAGTTATACCTATCAAGACCGTGCTCTACTAAGTATCTTTTAAACTGCACTTCTTCGTTTAAGAAATGAATCTTTATAATCTCTGTCATAGCATCCATTAGATGCATATAAGTTGTATTATCATAATTCATCCTCTCAATAGCAGGTATCCCTCTTTTTTTATCAAAACAAGTATATAGCAACCCTAGTCTTCTCGTTCTTACAGGTTTAGTCTTATCTATGTTTTCACAGAGGGTCATAAAATCTTGCATTTCACGCGAGGACATCTTTTTAGAAACCTCTTCACCTACAATAATTGCCATAAGCCCTGTTGAAGCCATCATATTTAAGCCCTTGCCAGCGTGGTCTGCTACAACTATCTTTTCCAGTTCATTTCTTATTTTATCAATGCTTACGTTTTCTAATAATCTCCAGTTAGCTACAATAGCATCGAAAACTGATTTATGAAGATCAAAATCCAGCTCCGCTGCAAATCTTACGGCCCTGAACATTCTTATAGGGTCTTCTTTAAATCTTACATCAGGGTCTCCTATAGTTCTAATCAGTTTATTACGGAGATCCTCTCTTCCATTATAAAGATCAACAAAAGTTCGCTCAGGATTATCTGCCAAAGCATTAATTGTAAAATCTCTCCTTGCCACATCTTCCTCGATAGAATCTGTAAAAGTTACTGTTTCCGGCTTTCCTGCCTCTGTATAAATTCCTTCAATTCTAAAGGTTGCAATATCTACAATATTACCTAAAGTTTCGGCAATGGAACCGTCATCCTTAAGTTTTTCTTCAGTGAAATCCATACTTATAACACTGTATTTTTCACTAATTATCTTTGCCTCTGGGAAAATCCTAGTCATTTCGTCCAGCCTTGCAGCTGTTGCCAAATCCCAATCCACTGGTGTCATTCCAATTAGAGAATCTCTCACACATCCTCCCACTGCATAAGTGGGAAAACCTTCTGACTCTAATTTTTTAATTATACTATTCACTTCTTTTGGTAATTTAATCAATTTTATACCCTCCAGTTAGCCAATTGGTTTGTAAATTCTTCTATTATCAAGTGTCCAAATTCTCTCAGAAAACTCTCCTGGTTCTGTACTTTCTAAGGCATCCTGCATATCAAACATCCTTGCATCTAATATATCTAAATAATGAAGCACTTCTGCCTCAGGGAATAGAGGTTTCTTAGGGCTTCCAAATTCAGGCTCATAGTGATGTGACAAAATCATATGCTCTAGCATAATTGCTTTTTCTCTAGGGAATTCAAGCTCTTTCGTTAGTTCTTCAAGTTTTTTTACACCTTGAATTATATGTCCTAATAATTGCCCTTCGAATGAGTATCCTGATGCAATACCCTGTTGATTTGCATCTATTTCATTAAGTTTTTCCATATCATGAAGAATAACTCCCGCAGCCACAAGGTCCTGATTTAAATTAGTATAAATACTGCAAACACTAAGCCCTGTCATCAACATTCTTTTTACATGATATAACAAGCCTCCGTATTCTGCATGATGATTTTTCGAAGCTGCCGGGTAGTACATCAATCTATCCTTATTATCTTCAAGGACCTTTACACAAAGTCTCTTTAAATCCATGTCTTGCATTTGCTGTGCTACATCATAAATATATGAATACATGGACTCCGAGCTTTCCGGTGCAGCCTTTATAAAGTCTTTAAGCTCAACCTCGTCCTGGTCTGAACTGGTTCTAATTTTAGTAATCCTAAGTTGCTTCAAACCATTCCACTCGGTTACAACTGCCTTGACTTTAACTATATCCCCTTCTTTTATTTCGTTTAGAGCTTCTAACTCAGTATCCGCAACGTCCCATTTTTTACCTGAGACCTCTCCTGTTCCATCTCCTAGCATTACATCTAAATACTGTTTTTTATTCGAACCAAGCTTAACACCTATGGCCTTAACCATAAAAAAGTCCATTAGTTCCTGAGCTGGTTTCAGCTGTGATACAAAAATCTCTTTCATTTTACCTCTTCCTTTTTAATTCACTATTGTTTTAATTATATACTATTTGAGCAAATTAGTATATAATTATTGATATACTTTTCATGTTTGGAGGATAGTATTATGGCATTTGATGCAAAAAAAGTAAAGAATGATATTGTAAAATGGATTGCTGACTGGTTTTCTGAGAACGGCAAAGGCTGCAATGCTGTTTTAGGGATTTCAGGTGGTAAAGACAGCTCTGTAGTAGCTGCTCTTTGCGTAGAAGCCTTAGGAAAAGATCGTGTAATTGGTGTTTTAATGCCTAATGGTCATCAGCAGGATATTGATGTTTCTAAAAAGCTAGTAGAACATCTAGGTATTGCTCACTATGAAATAAATATCGAAGACTGTTATAACGGTCTGATGAGTCAACTAGAATCTACCTTGGATCAGATTTCCAGGGCTACCGTAATGAATTTGCCTGCAAGGCTTAGAATGTCAACCATATATGCAGTAGCCCAATCCACTAATGGCAGAGTGGCAAACACCTGCAATTTATCTGAAGACTGGGTAGGATATTCTACCCGTTATGGCGACTCAGTTGGAGATTTCAGTCCTTTATCAAACCTGACAGTTACAGAGGTAAAGGCTATAGGTAGAGAGTTAAATCTGCCTTCTATTTTTGTAGACAAAGTTCCAATCGATGGTCTTTGCGGCAGAACTGATGAAGAAAATCTTGGTTTCACCTATGGCACCCTTGACAAATATATTCGTACAGGTGTATGTGAAGATAATGAAGCAAAATCAAAGATTGACAGGCTCCATGAGATAAATCAATTCAAACTTAAACTTATGCCGGTATTTAAATACGAACCAGAAAAATAGCAATAAAAAATGGAACTTTTGAGGGGTCGCCTAATACCTCATACAGTTCCATTTTTTTATTTATTCTTCTCTATTTTCAGGTTCTTCCTTTACTTCTTCCTCTTCTTGGGTATAGCTGTTGCTAATACTTTTAGTAAGGGCTATTGATGATTTAAATAAATCCCCATCGATTTTCACTTCAAAGAAACCATTCATAAGCTTAGTAAGATCCTTTGCTATTGCAAGGCCAAGACCACTTCCTTCTGTTGTCCTAGACTCATCTCCACGTTTGAATCTCTCCATCAATTCATCAGCATTTATATTTAACTGATCCTTGGAAATATTTTTAACTTCAAGAACAATTAAGTTACCAGGTCTTTCAACTAAGTCCATATAAACACGACTACCTTCCAATGCGTATTTACTAACATTGACCAGAATATTTTCTATTACTCTCCAGAGTAGCTGTCCATCTGCCATTACATAAGCTTTTTCTAAAGTTGTATTAAATATTACCTTTAATTCTTTTTCTGTCAAAAGTTCTTCTAGCTCACCCAAAGACTGATTAACCATAGAAATCATCTCTATATTATCAAAGTTTACAGGAATTGCACCACTAGATGCTTTCGCTGCCTCAAACAAATCTTCTGTTAACTTTTGCAATCTTTTAGTTTTTTCTTCAATTATTCCAAGATATTCCTCTGCATTCTCACTGCTAAGTCCTTCTGTTTTTAGTAGATCAACATAAGTAACCATAGATGTAAGAGGTGTTTTCAGGTCGTGAGAAACATTAGAAATCAAGTCTGTCTTCATTCTCTGATTCTTAATTTCATTTTTAAAAGCAATATTCGAGGCCTCTGATATCTGATTTATACCCATGGCAAGACGGTCTAATTCCCCATTCCTTGTAACAGGTATTTTATAATTTAAATTCCCGCTTTTTACCTCTTCAACACCTTTCCTTATCTCTCCATACCTATTCATCATCTTCGGAATAAATATAAATATACAAATCAATACTATTGTAGCCCCAAATATATTAGTAGAAAGCAGACAACCTAAGATTAAAATAATCATAACCTTCCAGAATATATTCTCATTAGCTTTGAAAGACTCTATCAAATAGATCACTGCTCCACCGCATATTGAATGTGACCAGAAACAATTTTCTTTTATTTTCTTTATTATAGATAGCACTATGGCTAAGTCAAAATATATTAGTAAAATTAGGCCAATAATTGTCAATACACCCTGCACCCAAAGAGGTGATATTGCGCTAATAAAGTAGTAATCAAACTCACCTGGGTTAAAATTTCCTCCATAGAACCACGAACTGTTTGACAAATATCCTGCCATTGATTCTCCAAGACCCACAAAGCATAGAACTGAAAGTCCTAATACGACAAACTGTATTTCTGTAAATATTTTGTCAAACCATGTTATCTTGCCTTTTACTATTATAGCTAGATATACGAAGGTGAACAAAATGACCGTGTCACATCCTAACTGAACCATCCAATACTCTGATATTGTTCCCTGAAAGAATCTGGACCAATTTTCTCCTATTTCAAAACCTATTATGTCGTACAATAAAACAAGAGCCACAATAGAAACAAATGCCCCCGTAGCCGCCATTGTACACAATACAGACATCAATCTGTAAACTAACCTATTATAATTTTTCAATTTTATATCCAATTCCCCATACCACCTTTAAATATCTTGGATTCTTGGGATCTATTTCTATTTTCTCCCTAATCCTTCTAATGTGCACAGCAACCGTATTTTCCGGATTGTAAGCCGGTTCGTTCCATACAGTCTCATAAATTTGATCCATTGAAAACACTTTGCCTGCATTCTGTGTCAATAGCTTTAGAATTCCAAATTCTATAGGTGTTACAACCACCTGTTCCCCGTCTAAAGACACAGTTTTCTCATCGTCGTCCACTATAAGTCCCCCTGTTTTGTAAACCCCCGTTTTCTTAGCCATACTACCAAGATCTATATAACGTCTAAGTTGGGATTTAACCCTTGCAACTAGCTCTAAAGGGTTAAACGGCTTGGTAATATAATCGTCTGCACCAACATTAAGCCCTGTAATTTTATCGTAATCTTCCGATTTGGCAGAAAGCATAATAATTGGTATATTTTTCTCCTGACGAATTTTCATAGTTGCCTGAATTCCATCTAAGTTTGGCATCATAATATCCATTATAATAAGGTGTATTTTTTCTTTCCCCACTATATCTAAAGCCTCTACCCCATCAAAGGCCTTAAATATTTTATATCCCTCATTTCTTAGATATATTTCTATTGCGCCTGCTATTTCTTTGTCATCATCACATACTAGGATGTTCGCCATAAGTACTTCCTTCTCTTTCCGATTCTTCCTCTTTTACAATTTAGAGTATACATCTTAATTATTACAAATAAGTGGACCTATTTCTTACAAATTTCTTAACTAAATATTATATCTACTTAGCATTTTTGTAAAGATGTATTGTCAAACCTTGCTAAATCAAATAGAATATACTTAAATATTTATATTTGATTGGAGAAATAGATGAATAAAGATAATTTTACTGGTAAGTGGGGTTTTATCATTGCATGCATGGGCTCCGCTATCGGCATGGGTAATCTGTGGCTATTCCCTGCAAGGATTTCTGCTTTGGGAGGCTTCGCTTTTTTAGTCCCTTATATAATTTGTGTAATCATTATAGGTTTTACCGGAGTTATGGAAGAAATAACCTTCGGCCGCGCCATGAAAGCAGGCGCCGGAACCGCTTATGGAAAAGCAATGAAACTTTCCGGCAAAAGTGAAAAAATAGGCAATAGGCTGTCTTTAATTCCCGTATTAGGAAGCCTTGCTTTAGCAATCGGCTATTCTGTGGTAGTTGGCTGGATAATAAAATACTTAATAAAATCTCTAAGTGGTGAACTCTATGCTGCCCAAGGGATAAAGCAGCTAGGTGAAATGTTTGGTTCTACTGCCGCTTCCTTTGGAAATGTATTTTTTCACATAATTGCTCTGGCATTAACTTTTATAATTATGACTTTCGGTATTTCCAAAGGAATAGAAAAGGCAAACAAAATAATGATGCCGTTATTTTTCATTATGTTTATTGGCCTTGCAATATACATTGCTACTCTTCCAGGTGCCTCAAACGGTTATAAATACCTATTTTCACCAAATTGGGCAACTTTAACAGATCCAAAGACCTGGATGTATGCCTTAGGACAAGCCTTTTTCTCATTATCCTTAGCCGGTAATGGGACTATAGTATACGGTTCATATTTAAACGATGATGTAGATATAAAATCAAGTTCAAAATACATAGCCTTCTTTGATACTCTCGCTGCTATAGTTGCTAGTATAGTAATAATTCCTGCCATGGCAGTAGTTGGCGAAACCTTAGACGGCGGTGGCCCTGGACTTATGTTTATATATCTGCCAAATGTCTTTAAATCTATTCCATATGGAAATATTGCTATGATAGTTTTCTTCATTGCGGTGCTTTTCGCTGGACTTTCATCACTTGTAAATCTTTTCGAAACACCAATTGAAACTTTACAAAAAAAGCTAAACCTTACTAGAAAAAAGTCAGTTGGCTTAGTTGCCCTTGTGTCAACTTTTATTGGGATATTAATTGAAGGCATCGTATCAGGTTGGATGGATATATGTTCAATCTACATATGCCCAATCGGAGCTCTTATTGCGGCCATTATCTTCTTCTGGATTTTAGACCCAGAGTACATTCTTAAACAGATAAACATAGGTTCAACGAAACCTGTAGGAAAATGGTTTGTTCCAATGGGGAAATATGTCTTCTGCGGAATTACAGTATTAGTTCTAGTTTTAGGAACTTTGTTCGGTGGAATTGGATGATGTGATTATAAAAAAAGGGTTTGCACCATATTAGGCGCAAACCTTTTTTAGTCTATTAATTCTTGTAAAACCTGATTCGCTATTGGCCCTGATACCGAGCTTCCATACCCTCCATTTTCAACGCACACAATAAAGGCATATGGATGATCTTCATTTTTTATAAAGCCTACAAACCAAGCATTTGGTGCCTTGTAGCCACCCACTTCTGCAGTTCCTGATTTTGCATATATATCTAGGTTAGGAAAATTGCCCTCACCATAATTTGACTTGACATTGTTCTTCATCATCTTCTGAAGTTCTCCTGCAGTGTCAGAAGACAGCATCTGATCTGTTTCTTTTTTATAAGGAAACAGGGATTTCAATATTACCGGTGAAGCAGCCTTTCCACCTGATGCGATGGCACCCATATATGCCATCATTGAACAAGGGTTAATCTGATCCTCATATTGTCCAATTCCAGCCCAACCAAGATTTAGCCTTGCCTCTTTAGGGAATGTAAAGGAACCTTTTGCAGTTTCAATCCCATTTACATCATAAGATTTAGTCAGGCCAAGTTTCTTAACGTAATCCTCCATAACCTCTGAACCAACCTGTAATGTAAGTGTGGCATAAGCACAATTGCATGACTGTGCTAAAGCCCCATAAAAATCTACCTTACCATGGACAGATGGACAAGTTATTTTTTCTCCATTTATTTCTTTTGAACCAGTGCACTGATAAGAAAAATTATCAATATCCCCTAGGTTATCAATGGCCGCTGCCGTGGTAACCAGCTTAAATATCGACCCCGGTACTATAGTAGATGAAAAGAACTTGTTTATATATATTCCCGAAGTGTCATCGTCGGAAATTTGTGGTGGATTTGCAGGATCAAAACCAGGGGAACTTACCAGACATAGTATTTCACCGGTTTTATAGTTATAAACACCTACAGTGCCGTTTCTTCCTCCCAAAGCATTATATGCAGTTTTGCAAGCTTCAGTATCTATAGTAAGTTTAACATCTTTCCCACGATTGCCTAAACTATATGTTCCAGTAATTAAATTATATCCTACCAGCTTACTTCTAAAAGCATTTTCCGCAGAAGTAGCTATGTTGCCATGTTTATCTCCAACAACATGAACTGTAGCTCTTCTTACGCTCTCGTCATCACTGTATTTTACATCACCATCTTTATTCTCTGCCAAAACATTTCCATCTCTATCCAAAATACGCCCTACATCTAAGATGCCCTCTTCGTAAATACTATCATTTGCATAGAAAGTCGCCCAATTCTTGCCGTGCAAAACAAAACGTCCTACAAAAAATGCAACCCCTAAAAAAAGAACGGCAGCCAGTGTAAGACAAATAATAGCCCTTTTCTCTAGTTTTTTCATTTGTCGTCACCCCCAAAAATTTCCTTAAGCATTTCATCGCTATAGGAATCTATATCGCTAGAATACCCTCTGGCGCTCTCTTCCATTTCAGGATCACTCATTCCTTTATCCTTAAGGCTAATAGCCACACTTGCGTTTTGTCTAGTATCTGCAGCTTTTAGAAAGGCTAACAAACCCCAGGAAACTAACATGCTGGTTCCTCCGTTAGATACAAATGGAAAAGTTACACCTGTAAGAGGAAATAAATCTACTGATCCAAATACATTAAGTGCTGTCTGAAACAGGAACATGGACATTGCAGAACAAGCACCTATAGTATAAAAGGTAGATCTTCCTGCCATAATTGAATTTACTGCAAAAATTGAAAGTGTAATTATAGAAATAACAGCTAATACTGCTATAATCAAACCCCATTCTTCTGTTATAAGTCCAAAGACTAAGTCTGTATCCGAGGCACTTACAGTATTGAGCCATCCATTGCCAGCCCCAACACCAACGAACCCTCCACTACCGGCAGCACACATGGTTCTAGTCTGCTGATATCCTGTAGAGTCGGCATATTCCCAAACATGACCCCATGCCGCAAATCTATCGGCAATATAAGATTTAAACTTTAATACCATAAGTCCAGCCACACCCGCTGCACCTACAATTAAAACTAGCTTTGAAAAGTCTCCACTCCTTAAGAAAGATATTATTAAATATGTTACAAAGAAAATCATTGCAGTACCGAAATCGCCCATTAACGCTAAGCATCCTAAACAAAAACCAGAGAATATCATAAATATCGTAAGGTTTTTCTTTTGGAATAATTCATCTAAAGATGCTGCTCCTATCCAAACGAATGCAATCTTCACCAGCTCAGATGGTTGAAATGAAATACCACCAAGTTCTACCCAGTTAGCAGCACCATACTTTAAGGTACCGAAAGCTAAGTTAAAGATTAACAAGCCTACTGCACCGATCATCAAATAATTCCTCATAGCTTTGGCACGTTCCAAATTTCTTAAAAATACGCACATACCAAAAAATAAAACTACACCTAAAGCTATAGCAATAAACTGTTTTAATACTGCATCAGGGTATTTTGATGCGGTGACTGCAAGGCTTAGTGTCGAAAGGAAGAAGGCTATAGTTTCCATCTCGAAGCCTTTTCTCCTCATAGTTCTCAATGTTATAACATAAAACCACATGATACCGCTAAGGAAAGCAAAAGACACTGCAATAGAAAATGCAAACTGGTCTTTTAATGCCACCATTAATTGAATCACAGTCATAGCTTGAAAAATAGACAATGCAATTAAGGATGGCCAAGGCGATATTGGTCTGGTATCCTCTTTTCTAAGTTTAATATTGTTTTGACGCTCTTCAACACTAATTGGAAACAGCGTTAATTCGGTAAATCCAATTACAATTTTGTCTCCTGGATTAATCGGAATAGCTTTATTAGGTCTTGCCGTAATGCCATCTACCATGGCCCCATTTTTAGAACCCAAGTCTGTATACTTCCACTTTCCCTTAAAATCTCTAGACAACGTACCGTGATTTCTCGATACAGCTCTATCATCTATTAAAATATCTGCACTTTTTGCTCTTCCAATTACGTTTTCCCAATGAGTGATAGGAATATTTTCACCTGTGTTTAAGTGAAGATAAGCCCAAACCTCTGATGGATTTTTTGTCTGGAGTAAAGACTTGATTGACTTTACTAAAATAAATATAGCCAAAAATATAAAAACCCATCTTGCAATAGCAGTATATAGTATCCCAATGCTTTGATTAGTATTTATAATCTCCCTGACACTCTCTGTAAACCCTTGAAATGCAATAGGCAAATTTTGAAGAAATTCTTTTACTGCTTCCATTTTTCCCCCTCGTGTTTTAAAGTAGTATTTTTTCATATTATATCATAAGTGCCTATTTATTTAAATAAAATAAAGGTTCTATAATAAATGTTAGGAATATTAGGGAATGTTATCCTAGTTTGCCAGGGGTTTTATCTGCTCCGAGATAGTGCTAGTCGCTGGAGTTTATAGCAGATTAGATAATTCTCCGGCATTGGGATCATAGTTTTTCCCGGGTTTTATCACAATGCTCCACTTTCTCGGTTTTCTGGGATAAAAAGTTATCCCAAATCCAACATTTCGCATTGATTTGGGATAATAATCTTCATTTTTCTTCCATATAATTCTATTTTTAGCAACGATTTCTATTTTTTTATCACACTTTTATGGTTTTTTAACCGTCTGGGATAAAAATTTATCCCAGATTTGCTTCGAATTGCGCTTCTGTGATAAATCACTAGTCACCAGGGGTTTTATCTGCTCCGAGATAGCGTCAAGGTTGGCTAGATTAGTCGGATTTAGATCTAGGTTGGATAGGTTGATCTAGGTTAGACCGGGTTTTAGATAATGTCTATATAATGGTGTAAATTCAAAAATAAAAAAATGAGCACATAGCTCATGCTTTCAGTTAAAATGTTAATAACAACAAAAACACAAATTGAAAGGAATGAAGAACTATGGCTCAATTAAATTTTACACTAGA
>JAWRJF010000010.1:0-20385 GCA_040307645.1 Anaerovoracaceae bacterium
CCCTGATTCATTGCCTCTTCAGCAGTAATCAGCGACCCACTTTTATTGCTGGCCTCTACAACTACTGTACTTACTGAGAGACCACTTATTATTCTATTCCTTCTCGGAAAAGTATATGGCATTGGTTTAAAGCCTTCAGGATATTCTGATATAACTAAACCTTTGTTGCAAATCTCTTCTTTTAAAGATTGATTTTGACTTGGATAACACAAGTCTATTCCACAGCCTAGCACAGCTATAGTACTTCCGTCAACCTCTAAAGTTCCTTTATGGCAAAAAGTGTCGATTCCTTTTGCAAGTCCACTAACCACAGTGATACCATTTTCTCCCAAACGACTTCCAAGGCTTAAAGCCACATTTTTACCGTATTCCGTACATTTTCGCGCTCCCACTGTGGCAATACACGTAGTGTGCATAAGTTCAATATTCCCTATGCAAAAAAGTTTTTTTGGCGGGTCTGAAATTAGTTTTAAAAAAGGAGGATACATTTTGTCATCTATACCTATCTCTTTAACTTTCATCTAACTACCTCTTATCATATTCTAAACTACTTCTATACTGTAATGCCTCTGCAATATGTTGGCAGCCGACAGTTTCACTTTCTTCCATGTCGGCAATTGTCCTTGCAATTTTTACAGTTTTAAACAGTGTTCGAGGATTAAGATTTAGCTTATTAAATGCATTTTGTAATAGTTTCTTTTCATCTCTACCCATTAGACATGCTTCTTCAATATTTCCATTGTCTAATTGACTATTGTATTTAATAGGCAACCGTGCGTATCTCTCTTCTTGAATTTTTATGGTTTTTTCTATCTGTTTTCTCATATCAGAAGAAGACATACTGTCTATTGATTCAAGACCATCATATGTGATTGGCTGCAAAGTCATATGTAAATCTATTCTATCTAATATAGGGCCTGAAAGCCTTGCTTTATATTTATCTATCTCATAATCTTTGCACTTACATTTATGTGTGGGATCACCATAATATCCACATTTGCATGGATTTGTAGCTGCAACTAATAAAAAATCTGCCGGATATATAAAATTATCTCCTTTTCTAAAAAGAGATATTTCTTTTTTTTCCAGAGGTACTCTTAGCATGTCAATAAGTCCTGCCCCAAATTCCCCTACTTCATCGAGAAATAGTACCCCTTTGTTTGCAAGAGATATTTCCCCAGGCTTAGGATCACTTCCTCCACCAATAAGTCCTGCCGGCGTTATCCTATGATGTGGCTTTCTAAAAGGTCTTTTGGTTATATATGGGTTTTCTTTAGTCAGCTGTCCTGCTACTGAGTATATTATGGTTGTCTCAATTATTTCATCGTAGTTCATTTCAGGCATTACAGAAGGAATTCTCTCGGCCATCATAGTTTTACCTGTTCCCGGACTGCCAGTCATCAGTAAACCATGATTTCCTGCCACTGCTATAGAAATAACTCTTTTTGCCACTTCTTGACCTTTAACATCTTTAAAATCAAGGTTTTCATCACGCGAAAGAGCCTGTCTATTAAATTTTCCTTCTTTTATATAGGGCGTTAGGAGTTTTGCTCGATTAAAATGGTCTACGACTTGTTTTAGATTGTCAGCTAGGATTAGATTAATCCCTTGAGCTAGGACTGCTTCTTCTTTATTACCTCTGGGAATAATTATGTTATTTATCCCCCTGTCTCTCAAGGCTATAACCATTGGCAAAAGTCCTTTTACTATATTTATAGACCCATCTAAGGAAAGTTCTCCTATAAATCCATAGGTATCCATCCCCAATGTTTCAATTTTATTGCTTGCTGATAATATTCCTATTGCCATTGCAAGGTCAAAATGACTCCCCTTCTTTTTTATATTTGCCGGTGCAAGATTAATTGTGATTTTCCCTCTAGGAAAACCTAAGTCTGAATTGATTATGGCTGCTTTAATCCTTTCCCTCGCCTCTTTTACTGTGGTATCTGCTAACCCAACGATATTTAAACCCGGCAACCCTTGTGAAATATCTATTTCTACGATTACAGGTCTTGCCTCTATACCTAATACAGAGGCACTGAAAATTTTTGATAACATTATTATCCCCCTTTTTCCTACTCGATATTAGAATGCATTTTTTATCTGATTAACCATGACTTCTATAACCTGAAATGAATATGCTTTATACCTGCCATGGTTATTTAAAATGTAGTATCTTGCTGTATTTCTAATCCTGCTCTGTTTTTCCCTTGTGACTGCCTCTGCCGGAAGCCCAAACTCCTCTGATTGTCTTGTTTTTATTTCTATAAAAAATAATTCATCATCTTTTTCTGCTATTATATCTATCTCCCCTCTATTAAAACGAAAATTTCTCTCTATAACTTTATAACCCTTTAATGTCAAAAGCTTTGCTGCGAATTCTTCGCCTAGGGTTCCTATACTTCTATTATTTATTTTGCTCATAGTTATATACACCCTCCATTTTACATTTTTTTCTATTTATAGGATAACACTACTGTAAATAAATGTAAATACATATTTCTTTTTCATTAAATTGCCCCTTTGTGATAAATCAAAGGGCCCTGCGCTAAAATCGCAGAGCCCCCGGCCAAAATCAATTATTCATATCATGATTTCTTTAAATATATTTTTCTATAATTTTTGCTACTCCGTCATTGTCGTGGTGATCGGCGATTATATCTGCTATGTTCTTGACCTCATCTGTAGCATTGGCCATTGCAACTCCAATGCCTGCAAGCTTTAGCATTTCACTGTCATTAGGGCTGTCACCACAGGCCAGCATTTGTGATTTATGTATATCTAGTTTCTGCATTAGAAACCTTAGTGCTTCTCCTTTGCTGGTAGTAGCACCGCCAATTTCCCAGTTATGAATAAATGAGGATGTCAAAGTTATGTTATCTATTGCCCTTAGAATATGTCCCATTTTTTCCTTTTCCTCAAGAAACTCAAAATTTACATTGATGTTTTCTATGGCATCTTTATGGCTTAACATATGATCATAGATGCCCTCTACTGGGTTTCTCGTTCTTATAATATAATCAACATCTCTGTAAGTAGAACCCTTAGTTGATACCTCTTCATATTCTCTGGCATCTATATATGCTTTGCCTCCTGTAAAGGCCTCGACAGATAGTTTGTTTTTTCGTAAAATCTCTACTACCTCTTCAATAGCATGGGAAGATATGTAATTGGTATAGATTGCCTTCATTGTTGCAATTTTAGTAATCTGTGCCCCATTAGAAGTAATTACATATTCGAGACCTTTTATATTAAACAAGTCTTTAGGTAAGGATGATAAGGCCCTTCCTGTGGATATTACAATATGTATGTCCTTGGCCATTGCAGCGGCAAAAGCTTCTTTAGTCCGATTTGAAAACTGACCTTTTGCATTTAATGTGGTCCCATCCAGATCTAAAGCTATTAACTTAATTTTATTTTTTATATTACTCTCTCTCATGTCCATTCCTCAAAGTTAAAAATTCATAATTGTTTCTTCTTACACACTTCATGGTGCATCCTTGGTCGTGACCAGGATAAATAGTTATATCATTGTCCCATTTGTCGATTATATCTATTACTGACTTTTTCATTAAATCCTCCGAACCATCGGAAAGGTCTGTTCTTCCTAAATCAGTATCAAAAATAGTATCACCTGTAAAAACAACTTTACTCTTCTCCGATAAAATACATATGCTTCCTTTAGTATGTCCCGGTGTATGGAGTACAACAAGGTCCTCTCCATCAAAAGGTATTATATCTCCATGGGATAATAAAACATCTACATTTTTTTTATACTGGTCTGCATCAGCAAAGTGCATAAAGACAGGGCAATTAAAAGTATTTTTTATTACATCTACCCCTCCAACATGATCATAGTGATGGTGAGTTAAAATTATCCCGTCCAAATGCAGTTCCTGCTCTATAATAAAATTAATATATTTTTTAGGATTATAGCCTGGGTCTATAATATAGCTTGGCCCTCCTTGATGATTATAGATAATATAGCCATTACTTTCAAGGTTTCCACCTACAAATCTTTTTATATTCATATTTTTTCCCCTCCAACTATTGTATTAGTTATTCTACCTTAAAACAAAACCTCTTGCAAATTCATTTTCAATGAATTAGAATAGTCTTTATATATTGACAATATGATTAAAAAAACGAAAAGGAAAAGAAATGAAAGTAGCGATTATTGGTGCCGGTAAGCTTGGGCTTAGAGTTACTGAAGCTTTACTCGGTGGAGATTATGACATTACATTAATTGATAAAAACGATGATGTTTTACAAAAACTATCACAGCAGCTTGACGTTATGCCTGTAGCAGGGAACGCTAAGCAAATTAGTTTACTAAAAATGATCCAAATTGAAACCTTTGATTTTCTATTAGCTTCTACTGATTCAGATGAAGCTAATATTGTTATTTCTTCTTTTGCAAAAAAGCTAGGATGTAAAAAGGTAATTGCACGTGTAAGAGACCCGGAATATATGAATCAATTCGATTTTATAAAAGAAAAAATGGAAATTGACTATATAGTAAATCCTGATCTTGCCATAACAGTAGAAATATATAAATACTTAGCAGAAAAATACACTTTAAGCAATGGGATTTTTACAAGCGGAAAAATTGCTCTTATTGAATTTCCAACAAAAAAATACCCAAAATTAGTAGGTCTTACAATGCCGGAAATAAATCAAGCTTTGCCAAATATGCTTGTAGTTGCTCTTTCAAGAAATGGTAAGGTAATAATCCCACATGGTGATACAACCATAGAAAACGGTGATGGATTATATGTCATTGGCGAAAAAGAACCTATTTTCCAATTAAACAAAAAAGTTTATGAAAAAGGAAAATATACTAATTTACAGAAGGTGATGATTATCGGTGGCGGAAAAACCGGGTACTATTTAGCTAGAAAGCTTTCCGAATTTGGTGCAGCCGTAAAATTAGTAGAAAAAAATAAAGAGAGATGCCATTACCTATCAACACATTTAGAAAATGTTATGATCCTTCATGGCGACGGAACAGATATTGCCATGCTTGAAGAGGAAAATCTAAATGAGATGGACGCTTTTGTTACAGCTACAGGTTATGATGAAGAAAACCTTTTACTCGCTCTTACAGCTAAGCAACATGGAATCGCTGACGTTATATCTAAGGTGAGTCATGAAAGCTATACCGGTCTAATTGAAAAAATGGGAATAGATATGGTTTTAAACCCTCTTGACATAACTGCCAGCAATATTTTAAGATATATTCAAGGTTCAAAAAGGGTTATTTCCTCTGTTTTAATACAAGGTCAGGCAGAGATTATGGAAATTATTGCAACTCCCCAAATGAAACTGATAAACATTCCTTTAACAGAGCTTGATTTGCCAGAAGGAGTACTGATTGCAGCTATACATCGAGGCCCTAACGTAATTATACCAAACGGCACTACCCGAATTCTTCCAAATGACAGGGTTATTATTCTCAGTCTGTTATCAGAAATCGACGATGTTGAAAAATTATTAAAATATAATAGATTATCTTTATTAAAGTAGGAGTAAAAAATGTCTGTTAATTTAAAAGGAATTATTCGTATTTTAGGAATATTATTTATAATAATGGGCTTTGCTTTTATTCCTTCCTTATTGGTCGCATTTATTTATAAGGAAACTTCAAGTATAAAAGGCTTCGCCCTTACCATTATTCCTTGCATAATAATTGGATTATATCTAATAAAAAAATTTCACCCTTCTCTTATAAAACCAAAAGTAAGAGATGGGTTTCTTATTGTGTCTTTATGCTGGTTAATTGCTTCAATAATTGGTTCTGCTCCTTTTGTAATATCAGGTGCAATCCCAAGCCCAATTGATGCATTTTTTGAAACCTGCTCTGGTTTTTCCACCACAGGTTCATCTATATTAACTGATGTTGAAGCTCTTCCAAAATCTATGGCATTTTGGCGTTCCTTCACCCATTGGCTAGGAGGTATGGGGATTCTGGTATTCCTAATGGCCCTTATGCCTGCACTTGGAATCGGTGGACAGATTATTGCTAGTGCAGAAACCCCCGGTCCAACCCTAGACAAATTAACACCTAGGTTTTCTGATACTGCAAGAAATCTATATTTAATCTATCTCGGTTTCACAGTAGTTGAAACATTTTTATTATGTTTAGGTGGTATGAGTCTATACGATTCTTTAGTTCAAACCTTCGGAACCGTTGGCACAGGAGGTTTTTCCAATTATGGCAATAGTATTGCTCATTTTGAAAGCCCTTATCTTCAGTGGGTAATCACCATCTTTATGGCTCTTTGTGGTATTAATTTTAACCTGTATTTTGTATTTGCAAAAAACGGTCCAAGAAAAATGTTACAAGACCCTGAGTTACGTCTTTATTTAGGAATTATTTTTGGAACTACAGCACTTATAGCTTTAAATATTTACTTAAGCGGAGTTTACGATACAGTCTCAGAAAGTATTCGTTCTTCTGCTTTCCAAGTTTCATCGATTATTACCACTACAGGATATGCTACAGCAAATTATGATTTATGGCCAACCTTCAGTAAAATGATGATCTTTTTATTAATGCTGACTGGAGCCTGCTCTGCTTCAACAGGTGGTGGTGTAAAAATCATAAGAATATTAGTAGCATTAAAGCTTGTACGAAGAGGTGTTTCACTTAAAATACACCCTAATAGAGTAGTAACTGTTAATCTTAATGGCAAAGTTCTTTCATCCGATACTGTATCAAATATTGCGAATTTTATATTTTTATATATTTTAGTTATTCTAATTGGCGGTTTTATTGTATCTTTTGATGGTTATGATCTGATTTCAACTTTTACTGGAGTAATGGCATGCGTTGGTAACATCGGTCCGGGATTTAATTTAGTAGGTCCTGCCATGAACTTCAGCATTTTTAGTGATTTGTCAAAGCTTGTATTGTCTCTGCTAATGATAGCGGGAAGACTTGAATTGTTTACACTTTTCATGCTATTTTCAAGACACTACTGGAATTCAAATAGAGCATAGGCGGTGAAATATATGAAATTTAATCATCCTATTATTTTAAAAATGATTTCTGTTATAGTCCTGGTAGAAGGTTTATTTATGCTTTTCCCTATGATATATTCTATAGTATTTGGTGAAAAAGATGTTACTTCTTCTTTTTTTATCATATCTATAATATGCATATGTATTGGACTAACAGTTTTTACACAGATGAAATATTATACTTTAAAACTAAAATCTAGAGATGGATTTTTTATTGCCATTGTTTCCTGGCTTATTGTGTCAATAATCGGAGCTTTGCCCTTTTATCTGGCAAATTGTGGTTACACCTTTATTGACAGCTTTTTTGAATCAGCTGCTGGTTGGACAACTACAAGTTGCTATGTAATCGATATTGATAAAATGCCAAAATCTTTGGTAATATGGAAATCCTTGTGCCATTGGCTTGGAGGTATGGGAATTCTGTTTTTAACTGTTTCTGTTTTCCCAGTTTTAGGAATAAGTGGTCAAAAAATTGCAGAAGCAGAGATTAATGGTCCTGTAGTTGAGAAAGTTGCCACAAGAATTTCTGACACTGCAAAATATTTTTATTTAATATATCTTATTTTTACAATGTTGGAATTTATAATGCTATCTCTAACTGATATGCCCCACTATGATGCACTTATTAATACTTTATCCACAATAAGCACCGGTGGGATTTGTAGTAACACAGGAGGGATTACCTCATATATGACACCTTATGTCAAAACGGTTATTACTATATTTTCCATATTGGCTTCACTAAATTTTGTGCTGTTTTTTATGTTGCTACACGGGAAAGTGCGAGATGTTTTTCGTAATGCAGAGTTAAGAGCCTTTTTAGGTCTTCTGGCATGCTCAACTATTTTTATAGCTGTTATTCTCACTGTCAGTGGAACTTACGGAAGTTTCTTTAGTGCTTTATCTGATTCTGTTTTTCATACAGTATCTTTTGGCTCAACTTCCGGTTATGCAGTAACAGATTACACTAGTTGGCCAACAGCGTGTAAAGTAATACTTCTAATGCTGATATTTATCGGCGGATGCTCCGCCTCAACTAGTGGTTCCTTAAAAGTAATAAGAGTAGTTGTAGGTTTTAAACTGGTTTTGAGAGGTCTCTATAAACGAATACACCCTCAATCAATAAAGCCTATTATGATTTCTAATAGACCTGTTTCCACCACAAATGCATCTTCTATAACTGTGTTTATTCTAATGTATTTTGCTGTATACATTTTTTCTAGTCTTGTTCTTTCTATTGAGAATTTAGATATGGAAACCACTTTATCTGCTTCATTGTCAGCTTTTTCAAATACAGGAAGTGGATTTGGCAAAATAGGAATGAATGGTAATTTTAGTGTTTTTTCAGAGTTTGGACGACTGTATTCAGCACTATTAATGATTGCTGGCAGACTGGAAATATATCCTGTTATTATTATGTTCTCTCGTTCCTACTGGAATCCGGATAGAGCTCGAAGTTAATTATCGTTTATTTTTTAGGAAAATGTAAAGACTAAGAATTATAAAATCTTTTAAAAGGAAAAAAATATGATTGTAAAAGACCTTATGACTACTAATATATGTTTTGTTAAACCTGACGCAACAATTATGCAGGTAGCAAAACAAATGAAAAGTGAAAATATTGGACTAGTACCCGTATGTGATAACACCGGAGTTTTACTTGGGGTAATTACTGATAGGGATATTATTATGAGAGCCTTTGTGCTTGGAACGACAAATCTGGAAGGGCTTACCGCAAAGGATGTAATGAGTGAACATATCTACACTATTACGCCTGAGATGAATATACACGACGCCGCTCTTGTGTTTTCAGAACACAAGGTAAGAAGGCTGCCGGTTTTAGAAAACAAAAAACTAGTTGGGATTCTATCTCTAACCGACCTGGCAAAGAAAAAAATTTATCTTTCAGAGATTGGAGATATTTTCGGTGCTATGATTTAACCCCTAACTAGCTGTATTTTTGTTTATATTTTTATAGTATTCCAATAGCTTAGAATAAATATCGTCATCAACACGATAATATCTTTCTAAGCTATCTTTTATTTTAACATTTTTATTGTCATAGAAAGTAAACTCTTTGGTTATACCGTCTTTTTGGAAAATAACTACCATATCAATATCAATAAAACCAGTAAGGTTATCTTCCGGTACAAAGTTATCTAAAAGATCCCTTGTATATTTTCCCGTATTCATAATCTTAATCACATCGTTATATAGTCTTGGGTAATCCCTTGAATTTACTACATTACAAGAATCCGACAAAAATTCATTTTCATGATTTTTCAATGTGTATTGTGAATTATTGGTTGGTTTTTCTTCATCATTCATAGTTTCAGAAACATATAAAATAACTGTATCATAAGCTTCATCACCAATAAAATTTCCTGCAGATACCGGCCATTTTACATAGGCCAGCACTGCAAGCAAAATTATAATAGCAATTAAAATATTTACCTTTTTTTTCATAGCTTTCATCTCCTAAGATTAAAAGGCTTCACTTAATAGTTAATCATAGTATAGGGCGAAATCAATTTGCCTATTTTCAGGACTAGCCCCTCTAACAATGATTTTTACCTGATCTCCTAAAGAATAAATTTTCTTTTTATTTCTGCCTACTATCCTATATTTTCCTTCTTCATAATCATAAAAATCATCAGTAATGCTTTCTAGTTTTACCATTCCTTCCACAGTATTAGGAAGCTCTACATAAATACCAAAATTAGTTACTCCACTTATTACACCTGAATAAATTTCTCCAACTCTCTCTTTCATATATTCAGCTTTCTTCATCTTCTCTACTTCCCGTTCCATTTCCTGAGCTTTACGTTCAGTTAGTGACGAGATTTCGGAAGCATTTGCTGCATCCTTTTTAAATTTCTTTAATAATTTTTCATCAGCTTTTCCATTAATACTTGCCTTTATAATTCTATGAATCATAAGGTCTGGATATCTTCTTATCGGTGAAGTAAAGTGGCAATAATATTTAAAAGCAAGACCAAAGTGACCATCACACTCTGTGCTGTAAAAAGCTTTTTTCATAGATCGTAGTATTACGGTATTTACAATATTTTCAAATGGTTTTCCTTCAACATTAAGCAAAATATCATTTAGGTTATTCGGGTGTATGTTATCAGGATTTCCTGCTAGACTTATTCCAAATCCGGACAAAAATGCTTTAAGTTGAACCATTTTTTCAACGTCAGGTTTTTCGTGTACTCTATATACAAAAGGATATTCCATCCAGAAGAAATGCTCAGCAACTGTTTTGTTTGCAATTAACATAAACTCTTCAATGAGTCTGTTAGCAGTCCTTCTTTCGGCAATTCCTATTTCAAAAGGAACCTCATCTTCATCTAAAAAAATTTCGGCTTCATCAAAGTCAAAGTCTAGACTTCCCTTTTGCTTTCGCTTTTTCCTTAATATTTCAGCTAAAACTCCCATGGCTTTTAGTTGATCATAAATATCTGAATATTTCTTTATTAATTCTTCTGAATCATTCTCTAAAATATCGGATACGTCATCATAAACCATTCTCTCCTTAGAATTAATAACACTCTCAAAAATATCATGATTTATTACATTTCCGTCTTTATCAATTTCCATTTCACAAGTTAAAGTCAACCTATCAACGTTAGGATTTAAACTGCAAATTCCATTAGATATAACCTTAGGCAACATTGGCACTACTCTGGTAATTAAATATACGCTGTTACCGCGTTTTAATGCCTCTTTGTCTAAATACCCGTCGGCCTCTACATAATGGCTTACATCTGCAATATGGACGCCTAAAAGGTAATTCCCATTAGGTAAAATATCAACTGACACTCCATCATCTAAGTCCTTTGCACTAGCACCATCTATTGTAATAATTTTCTTTTCTCTAAGATCCCTTCTTCTTCTTATTTCTTCTTCTGTAATAAGTTCTTTAGCTTTAGCCTTTGCCTCTGCATTTACTCGGCTAGGAAATGTCTCGAACAATCCATGACTTCTGATAAGAGCTTTTATTTCTCCACCAACCTCTCCTTTTTTAGAGATTATCTCAGTTATCTTACCCTCTGCCGAAGCATTATTGTCAGGATATTTTATTAGAAGCGCTACAACCTTATCTCCTGATTCTGCTCCCTTAAAATCACCTTTTCTTATAAAAACATCATCTGTATTTTTTGGATCATCAGGTACAACAAAGCCGTATTTTTTACTTTTTTCAAAGGTCCCTACAACTTCCTTGTACTGCCTCTCAACTACTTTATCAATAATACCTTCTCTTGATTTTGTCCATAGGTATTCTGGTAATAAGTCTACTTCAACAATGTCTCCATTCATAGCTCCGCCCATATTATTCTTGCCAATGAAAACATCCCCACCTTCTTCGCATATGACAAAGCCAAAACCTGCTTTATTCTTTCTCAAAGGTCCTATTATTTTTTCGTTTTTTTCGTTTTTTTCTTTATTTATCTTTTCCATACTATTATTGTACCCCAATTAGACAACTAATTCCACTGTTTTAAAAACATTTCGTATTTCTAAAATTAAAAGAGTGGCATCTAGCCACTCTTAAATGATTTTATTATCTTGTTGCATTATCTTTGTCGGTCACATTATTTTTGTCGGTTACATCATCTTTAATGTCTTCGGCACTATCTTTAATGTCATCTACTAGATTGTCAGGGCTCCCGTCATCATTGTTATATTGATTATCATCATAGTTATCGTCATTAAGCTCCGTCTGGGTATTGTCTTTGTTAGGTGGAACGGCATCGTTATTGCCATCATCATTACTACATCCGACAAAAGCCATCATAACAACAATTAATAAAGTCATTAGAAAAACTCTAGTCTTCTTCATATTACACTCCTTTCATTTTTCTAATGATATTATTGCACCTAATAGATTAAATATGCTAGCCATTATAAGGAATTAAGATTCTGTATTGTTCTTTAAAGTAGGATATGTTCCATTCACAACTTCCCAGACATCAGTGTCCCAACCTAACCTAGTAAACGTCCTAATATTGCTGTACGCACTAGGAATCCAAATTTCAGTAACACCAGGTATTTGATAAAAATCAAATTTTAAATATGTTGCACATCTGCTGATTTTCGTTGTTCCGATATTATTAATAAATATATATCTAGACCCTGTTATTCCGTAATTATTGTTAACTTCTATTGCATGACAAGTATCTATTCTACTTGCTGATTGTCCATAATCCCTATCTTCGCTTAAACAGATAAAGACTCCTACTGCAGCATATTGATTATCAAGATATGTTGCCGAATAACAATTTTCTATATTAGTTCTATTAATAGATCCGATGAAACCACCCACATTTACACTGTAGGAATTTACGCGCTCATTTATTCTACTCCTACTAAAAGACTCTCTAATTGTGCTATCCTCTGCGCGACCAACTAATCCTCCCATATTAACATTAGAGTTATAAAAGCTCATACCATCAATCCTTATACAGGATATACCATTGTCATTGATATATCTGTTTTTTATCAGTTTGCTTCCTGTTTTGGCCTCACCAACCAAGCCTCCAATATTAACTGTTGAAACATTAACCAGTCCTGATTTTAGCTGTGCATCAACTTTCATGTTGGATGTACAGTTTTCAATTGTACCTTTAGAGCTTCCTACAATAGTACCTACATTCCACATGTCTGTTCTCCATCCTTCAGATGTATTTGCTGAATATATCCAAGTCATTGTACCTGAAAGCTGAAGGTATTCTATTTTACCCTTAGAATCTAGAGTTCCAAATAATCCTGCATTTTGGAAACCATTGACATTTGGATTGAAATTTAAAATTTCATAGTTTTTAAATGATTTAGTAGAATCTGCCTTAGCTGAGTAATTACCAGAAAAACTACGATACATAAATAACGGGTGATATCTATTAAGCTCGCTCATTGTGTTGTCCGTAAACTTAATATCTAAGGTTTGCCTAAAATGGCTATTATTATAGTAATAATTACCAGAACTCTCTGTCCCAGTATATTTACCTACATTTAAAAGCTGCTCTTCACTTCGTACCTGGTATGGGTTATTAGATTTACCTAAGCTATATGCCTCTGTCTCTGATAATGCTATTGCAGCTGCAAAATCCGGGTTATAATACAAGTTAATTTTATATTTTCCTTTTCCATTAACCTTCCAATTATAAATTGTAGATATTCCATTATTATCTTGAGGGATATTTTTACTCAAAATATGAAAATCATACTTACTTTTCCCAATTGTGACACTATGTTCTGTATTACTGATGTTAGGCCCTCCTCCAGAGAAATACTTCTGTAAGTTTGCCCCTACTGGAGTTAAAAATCCATATGAATAATCTCCAACATAGTTTCCTTTAGAAGTAGACAGTTCATCATAAACACTTGTAACTACGATGTTTTTATCAACTCCAATGCTCACTACATACCAGTATGATCTTCCACCAATTTTTTCTCTATATGCAAAAACTCCGGTTCCTTCTATATTATCAACCTTAGGTTCGGCCCAATCCCCATAATGAACACCTGTAATTAAATAGCTTGTGCTCTGCTTTCCTGTAATATTAACTGTTCTAAGAGGATATTTTGTATCTTGTCCGTAGCTATGAGTTTCATTTGCCTCAATATATGAAACTCTTAAATCATCAAAATTTCTACCTAGTATACCTGTCGGCCCTGTGCCCGCCGCATATATACCATCATTGAAATCTTGGACATAATAGCAACGAGTAAAACTTGAGTAGCCATAATAGTTGTATCCTAAAAATCCTCCTGTATATGTTGATATCCCATCAGAATTAACCTTATTTGCTGCATAACAATCCTTATAGGAAGATCCATATGAATCATTACCTATAAATCCACCAGTTACATAACCTTTAACTGATGCCGTAGAATAACAATTATTAATTGTAACATAATTATAATATCCGTAAATTGTTCCAATAAATCCTCCTGCAGCGTAATTACCATCTATATTATAGTCTTCAGGATATTTTCCTTCTTCAGTGTAACCTCCTACATAGCTGTTATCAATGTTGCCTTCATAAATTACACCAATCATCCCTCCAGTATGATTTCCACCCCTAACAGAAACAGAAGCAAAGCTTTTATCTATTATTAGCCTTCCCCTACTATAACCAACTAAACCTCCTGCAGTACCTTTATCAGTAGATATTATTTCACAGTTATTATATTGTTCTTTACTGGTATAAATACCACACGATAAAATTTTTGCATTTGAGCCATCTGAAATTAACCCAATAAGACCTCCTGCATTCCCAGAAGATTTTACTGAGAAATTATATAATAATAAGTCACTAATTTCTATATTCTGTTCCTTTTCACTGGCTCCGATTCTTCCAAATAAACCACAGTTATCATTGTTCCCATTGTTTATAATAAAATTACTTAAGGTTTTTCTACTGCCGTTAAGGTTAGTTATTGTAGCATTATATATGCTATAAAAGCTGCCTGTTGCAAGCTGTTTAGCTGTATCCCCGAAATTGTAACCATAAATTATCCTTTGGGATTCAGTTTTATCATTCCAGTTGTATTTTACAAAATTTTTCCAGTCAATATCATTTGTCAACACACCTCTAGCCACAACTCTTTTTACACTTACATCTCTGCTTAATGGGCCAAGTGATGTCGGAAGATTTGAAACTTCTGGGTTTAGATTTTGCAGATGCCTTGCAAATCCAATATTTGCAACGTGGATTTTATCATTATTTTCATAAACTCTTACAGCTTCAAATAAACTATTTGTAGTTTCCTGAACCTTAACAGTTTTAGACAAAACTTCTGTACTTGAACATTCTGCAGCTATAGATATATCTTCACCAGGAATAAATTCAGGGAAAAGATCTGTAAAATGCCCCCCTTTTGTAGTTATATCATCTAAGCACAAGGTATACTTGTTAACCTGTTTGTTATCCTTGATAACAGTTTGCTTTTTCATCCAAATTTTATTATCATTAATAATATCATCAGTCAAATCAAACTCTTTGACCTTTTTACTTTCATCGCCTGTTATGATAAATTTAATATTACTATCGATATTATTATTAAGATCTATAACCTCAACAATTAGTTTATCTTCATTTATTATTTTTATTTCAGGTTTTTTTAAATTTTGATTAATTAAGCCCTGAGCCATTGCTCCACCAAAATAGCCTACAATTAATCTACTGCCATCTTTTTTATAATTTCGTCTTACGCTCCTAGATTCATCAGAATCTCCTCTTCCACCGGCAACATCCAAAGCTTCTACATCTTTATATGAAAGACTTCTGCCATCAGTAAAAAATACACTATATACTGAAGCCGTTTTAATGTCGTATTCTATTATGTAATAGCCGTCTTTTCTTACAGCTTCATCTATTGCACCAAAAGGAAGCATATGTTTTAATATGCTATTATCTAAATTACCACTATTTTCTGGTTCCAATGTTATGTAATAGTAACCATGAGTTTTGTTTTGTCCGTCCGTAGGCCATTTTAAAGTTTCACTCTCAGGAAAATCTGAAGGCTTTGTAGTTAAACGCTCTCCAAAAGCTGATTGTTCTGCCTCTTTTTCAAAAGCTTTTAGCTCACCAGATGCTTCTGCAGATGTAAGATGATTTTGTGCAGCCACAAAAATTTCCCTTGCAGTTGCGTCCATTTCAGTCAGCTTTAGGACACTTGAATAATGAAGAATCCCTACTATACTAATAGAAATTAATATAGCCAGAATACCTACTGTAATCAAAACTTCAGCTAGAGTAAATCCTTTTTTACTGATTAGCTTGTTCATCAATTTCTTCCAATCCCGCAGTTGTATTTGCGTTATATAAGGTTTCATAAAAAGTTACAGTAAGAACAGCATTTACATCTCCACCACCTTTTATTCCACTACTTTCAGGTGATGCAGCCACAACGTTAATACTTCTAATAAGGCATCTATATTTACAATTGTGGATATCTTTTAAGATAGACTTAACATCTGTATAGTTTCCTGCACTAAAAGTTATGTTGATATCTCTTCTTACTACATTATCACTTTTTATTGCCTGCTGAAAATCTAAATTATAAGAATTAGCTTTTACGAAAATATCATTTAATACTTTAATTTCATTTTTTATATTATTATAGCTCGGCACTATACCTGTTGCTTTTAGATTAGGTGATGCAATTTCATTTTTCATCTTCATCATAGATAGAGCCTTTGTTTGTTCTATTAGTAGCTGGCTCTCAAGTTCTTCAGTGTTGTACTGTTCTATCATCTTATCTGTCTCTTTAACAACTATTTCGTAATAAAGAACACCTAAAAGCAGTATACAAAGAATAAGAATAAGAACTATTTCTCTATTAGTAAATTTACGATTCATCATTGTTCTTCACCTCCACTTGTAGATACCAAATTTACTACTACAGTGGCAGTGACCATTTGGCTTTTTCTTTCGCTGTTTTTAGTTCCAGCTGTAGAAACAGTAACATAGGAGACTCTGCTATCACGTTCAAGGTTTTCAACAATTTCTGATACTACATTAAGTCTTGTATTTCCAATAATTAATGTAGCTACATTTTCAGATATATCAAGGCTGTCTATATCTGCCTTTGACATTACAGCGCCTTCAACCATAGCCATTACATCAAGCCTGTCAATTTCAGCCTTTTCCTCTTCATTTAGGTATCCATTACCATAGTGACTATATTGTTCTCTAACTGATTCATACTCGCGGTTAGCTTCAGTAAGATTATCTATCTGTTGTTGGGTTTGTTCGTATAAATTACGTGCGTCATATGCTACTTTTACTCTGTCTATGACTGCAAATTTCGTAAAAGCTACAAAAAATATCATAAATACTATGAAAATAGCTATCTGTACTTTCGAGTTTTTATAACCTTCATCTGGCATAAGGAGGTTAATTGAGGTTTTATCAGGGTATTTTATTTTTTTTATTCTTTTCATCTTTCTCCTCCTTTACCAAGTAATACCTATAGCCAATGGAGCTACTAATAAATCATCTTCTTTTTCAATATGTACATCCAGTAATTCTTTAATAGAAACAAGCTTATAATCTACTTCTTTCTGTATTTCCTCAAGTAGCGGTGTTATTTTCGCACCTCCGCCACAGTAGTATATTGTATCAATTTTACTATCAGGATGGTTAAAAATGTAGAAGTTTACTACTCTCATCAACTCTACTGAAATCCTGTTATATATATTTTTAAATTCTTCGCTATTCCATATGTTATCTTTATTTTTCTGTTTATAAATTTCTGCAATATGTGGATCCACGCCGTATAAATCACTGATAATATTAGTCAAAGCTTGACACCCCGGTTCCATATTACGGGTAATCTCAAACCTGCCACCAGTAAAAAAATGAAGTCTCATAGAAGTATGTCCAATGTCAAAAATGGCATAGTCATAATCCTTTGCAAAACTATTATTATCGTATCTGTTAATTATGTTTTCGAGAGAAGCAATTGTAGGTGCAATCTTTACAAGCTTTAGACCTGCATGTTTAAAAAGTGTATTATACTTTTCAACTGTTTCTTTTTTCGCTGCCACAGCCATTAAGTCCATTTCCTTAGGGTTATCATTGTCATCATAGGTCATATCAACCAAAGCATAATCATAAATATACTTATCTCTTTCCTCAGTTATATAATCATGAAATTCGTAAGGAAGATTTACCTTAAGCTGCTCAACTGTCATGGCAGGCATAGAAACGTGTCTTATATATGCAAGTGTATCCGGTAATACTAAGGCTGCATATTTACATTTTATATTATTTTCTTTTACCGTTTCCTTGATAAAACCGGCCATAGCCTCCCATGAAATTATGACTCCGTCTCTAACCATATTTTCGGGAATATCGGTAACTACCACTTGCTCTACTACATTGCCGACGCAAACTGCCAACTTAATTCTATAATTACCTATTTCCACTCCCATTATTTTCTTTGCCATATTCTATTCCTCTTTCATTAAAATAAACCTAAATACCAGTTTACAATATTTTGTCCCCAAATAAGACTAATAAATGTTGCCCCGCTAATTGAAGGTCCAAATGGTATTCTTTCACTTTTCAAAACGGCCGCCAAAACAAGTCCTAAAAAACATGCTATTATCAAATTTAGAAGGCTTACCCATGGGCCGAGAAAAAGCCCTACAAGGAAGAAAAGCTTTATATCTCCTCCACCTAGGCTTTCTTTTCCTGTAACTTTGTCAAATATAATTGATAATAGTAGCATCCCACCACCAAAAGCAAAAGCTGCTATGGCCCCCAGTTTAATATTACCCCAAATATCCCCAGGCGAAAATGGTAGCATCACTATCCACCAAATAATTCCAAATGCAATAAATCTATCGGGAATCTCATATATTTCAAAATCCACAAGAGAAAGTCCCATTAAAATGCATATAAAAACTAAGTATTTAACGGTTTCTAATGTTACATCGTATTTTAAAACAACCAATATAAAGGTTAGTGCCATTATTAATTCGACTAACATATATCTTGGGGAAATCTTTCTCTTACAATATCTGCACTTGCCTTTTAGAAGTATATAACTGAACACAGGAATTAAATCTAGCAATCCCAACGTATGATTGCAGCTAGTACAATGGCTTCTTCCTTTTAAAACACTTTCTTTATTAGCTATTCTCCATGACATACAATTTATAAAGCTGCCAAACACTGCCCCTAAAATTCCTGCCACAGTTAGTATATAAATGGTAATATAAAAGTCTATATGTAACACTATCTATCGTCCCTTTCTCTATTATTAGGGTTTCAGTTCCTAAAGTCATGTCGTTTTTTATTTACAAAGCTAAATATCTAATTTGAAGCTTTCCTATTGGCCTAAGTTTTAGACAAGTAGGAAAAATCCAAATTGAAGAATTCATATAGAGGAGCCACAACCCCCTGGCTCCTCATATGTATTAGGTTAGTTATATGAGTATTTTGTTACTTTGATGCCGCATCCCAATCTACCTCAACAGTTGGATCAACTTCACCTGCACCTTTTTCAATTACAACCTTTACTATTTTGCCATCATCTTTCTTACTATATGCCTTAATTCCTGTTTTATCGGTTTTTAGAACTCCTTTATCAGCATCGTAATAGTAAGTACCTACAGCCTTATCATTTTGAAGTACTTCAGTAACTGCTACAGCTCTTGCAGCTCTTAGGTTTGCAGCATCAGTTGCTTCTCTAGCCTTAGTTAATTTTCCTGTGAAGATAGGAATTGATACTGCTACTAGGATTGCTAGGATTGCTACTACTACTAGTAGCTCAGCTAGTGTAAACCCTTTTTTGTTAATCTTTGTTTTCATGATTTCATTGAATTTTACCATATTTATCTTTCCTCCTTTAATATTTTAAAAATTAGCTTTTTTCTTAAATTATCTTACTTATTTAATTTACAATTGTCCTTCTAATTAATATTATTAAATTGCTGCCCATTTAACATCAACTGATGCATCTCCATTATCACTTAAAGGTTTAACGTCTCCTACTACAATAACAGCTTTTCCTGCAGCAGCGGTTACCCCATTTGGATTAGTACTCTTATTATATCCCTCTTTTATTGTTCCTGACGCTACGAACTTACCAGTTTTAATGTCGTATTGTTGATCTTTGGTAATAGCATTTCCTTCAAGTACAGTGGTAATTGCTACAGCTCTTGCCGCTCTTAGGTTTGCAGCATCAGTTGCTTCTTTTGCCTCAGTTAATTTCCCTGTGAAAATAGGAATTGATACTGCTACTAGTATTGCTAGGATTGCTACTACTACTAGTAACTCAGCTAGTGTAAACCCTTTTTTGTTGATTTTTGTTTTCATGATTTCATTAATTTTTACCATATTTATTTTTCCTCCTTTAATTAACTCATTTGTATATTAAAGACAATGGGTTGGTGTGTCTTTAAATCTTTATTAAATTGAATTGTATATTGTAAACATAGGCAGATATACTGCAATAACTATAAAGCCTGCAAATAAAGCCATTAATATTAATATAGTTGGTTCAAGCCTTCCTATGGCCTTGGAAGTTACATTATCTGTCTCATTATCAAAAAATGCTCCCACTGTATCTAAGGTATCCTCTAAGGAACCGGTCTCTTCTCCAAGGGCACACATTTCCTTCAGAGTCTTAGGATAATATTTGCTTTTTTTAATGCAGTCGCCTAAAGTTTTTCCTTCTTCAATCCCGTCTGTCATCTTAGCAGTTTCAAGACTAAGAATATAATTAGAAAGTACTTTTGAAGTAATTTCAAGGGATTGGTGTACAGTCATACCTGCCGAAAGAAGTGCCGACATTGTATTAGAAAACTGGCTGGCACCGTTTAGTATAGAGATCTTTCCA
>JAWRJF010000011.1:0-6583 GCA_040307645.1 Anaerovoracaceae bacterium
GTACATTCTTATCTTGACATTTACATAAAGTGTCATGCGCCGATACTATAGTGTCATATACCCTGTCTTTTTTTCTCTCTGTTGCATGCCTCTTTAAATCAAATACAGTGTTTATCTTTTGTTTCTGCATGCTAGATGCAAGCTAATAATCGCTGTGAATCATCTCTTTTTGTGCCATCTTCCGTCCTTATTTGCCCACTTCTACCTGGAACATATATCTGAAGGATTTCATCGCTTATAGCATAAAACAAACAAATCAGTAATGCTAGGATAAATACTTTATATCTACTTACACGACTACTTCTTATACCATTTACTACCAAAATAGCTAGAACTAATTAGGAGAAGAAATGTGCATTCTCCCTTATAATATGATTGACTCTCCCTACCTCGATATCTACACCGGGATCTACTTTCTCAACGGTTTCAACTATTATTTCAGTAATCCCTTTACTTAACTCATTAGATTCTGTTGCTGGCTTATGGGACAGATAAAATATCAGCGTCATCCATAAAATTACTAACACCCAAGTAAGTATCTTTCTTAGTTTCATCATCTGTCTTTACCCACCAATAACCTTAAACGCTCCATTGTTCAATCCCATTATCAAAATGTCAGCAAACAAGTTACCCAAAAATATAGCAGGAAATGCCCATTTAAATCTCATATCTAATAAGTTTTTGGTGCTTAGCACGGATTTTCCTATTTTTCACGATTTTTCTATTCTTCAAAGGCCTATTCTAGTTGAATATCTTAGATTACAAATAACTCATTAACTCAAGTGACATGCACCGAACTTTTAATTTTCTTTGACTATTTCTTTTTTTAACAACTGTGCCCATTGGAATTCCAATATTTTAATAAGTTAATATTCATTTGACATGCACGTGTACTTTTCCCTGATTCTACTAATGAGTTTCTTTAAGCCTACAATAGGTGATAATTTAATATAATTTATAATTAGTTACTTAGTCTTTCCAATCACTACCTCAATGATTTCACAAATAATCTTATCTTTTGTGTCTTTATCTTGAATTTTTTCTAATATTCTTTCACAATACAAATTATTATTATCTAATCTAATAAGCCTCATTGTTTCATGTGCATTCTTTCTCATCCTATCTTCTAATACAAAAAGCAATGATGACACTGCTTCAATAATAACACTTGATGATAAACTATGCCAATTAAGATCTTCAAAAATAACAGATTTAAATATTATTGCAATACCAATAACAACTCCAAAACAACTAATTACAAATGTTATATTAGCTTTTTTAAAAACTTTTGAGTAATATCCAATTAATATACTTTTTTCATTTTTTTCTTTATCCATTCTATACCATTTCCTTTTCTCAACTACCAATTTATATTTTCATTCTGTAAACTTAAATGAAAATTGAGGACTCCAAACTCTCTATGGTACAATGTTTTTGCAACAAACAAATACCTCCCAGAAAGGATGAAGTCCTCATGCAAAAAATTGTATCAATAAAATGTCCAAAGTGCAACAATAATCATTCATTGTTCGTAGCTAAACCAAATTCCATCCTACCTGCTTCTATGTCTAAACTTATTGGAAAACTGACTTTTAACGCATGCGTTATCCTTTGCATGTTATCAATACCACTCTTTCTATGTTTTATCTTGGAAAGAATTCTTTTAGAAATATTGCCTTGATCCTTAGGGTTGTTAATAATATTAAAGTTTCTCATACTACTATAAGCAATTGGTGTAAAAAGTTTGCACCTTTGTTTAATAACCTTGCTTTAGAGCTTATGCCAATGATGAATTTCAATTCCGATGAAAGACATGCTGATGAAACAGTGGTTAAGATCGCAGGTAAAAAATATTACATTTGGTTTGTTATTGATTCTGAAACCGCTTTGACTTAGGCTTTTATTTATCACCTTATAGAGATTCTGAGCATGCTTTCACTCTCTTTAATTCTGTTAAAAATTTAGATACTGTAAATTCTATTGTTAGTGATTGTTATAGTGCTTACAAAATGCCTATTAAGTCTGTATAAGGAGAAGAAATAATATCTTCTCAAGGCTTAATTTTGTTTTAATTTAGCCCAAATTTTTTTCAGAATATTCATCAAGTATCATCATCAATGTGAAATTAAATCTAGTGCAACACAATTTCATAAAACTTTATGATATTTTTCATATTTAGTTTACAAAGTCGGATTACATCTTTTTCTATATTACTTTGCATATTGCTACTATAAACAAGAATATCACCAATACAAGAGAAGCCATAAAACTCCACATTGATATTCTAATAAGCAATACTCTGCTATCATTCCCTTTTGCTTTACTTTTTTGAACTATTCCAAATAATTTAACATATTTTTTAAGTTGTTGTGATTTATTAACTACACTTTTCCAGTTGTCCTCAACATGCTTCTCAATTTCTCCTATATCCGGGAAGTCACAAATTTACGTCCTGTCACCAAACTTATTAAAAGAAACAATATAATTGATGATATTAACAGGAAAAAGAAAATTTGCGATAGACTTCCTCGATGATTAAATATAATTTCAACTAACATGAAAACTGAATCAGACATAAATGCAAATACAGTTTTCATATGACTAGATCGTTGAATTAATGAATCCTTAAGTTTAAGTTCCACTTCGTACTTTAAGATTCCAAGTTCTTTAAAGTTAGAATATAAAACTATTGCCTGTTTTTCTTGCCCATGCAACTCATCTTTTTTCCTGTTAAATTTTCCGTCTCTTCACCTGCCCCTACTATATTTATCATAGTTTTTAATGGTGGCTTTAGGATGCCTATGTAAAAATCACTTCTAGTTTATCAATCAAATCAAGAATTTGATTCTGACTATTCTTCAAATCGGCCACAAGTAGATCATATTCAGGATATTTCTTTTGTAATTCTTGAGGTGTTAACATATCGTTTTCCTCTTTCTCCAATTCAAGAGCATACCACTTCCTAAACTTTGCTTGCCACTTTGTCAAGTGGGGACGCATTCCAACATTCAAAACTTTATTCCCTAAATCTATTAGCTCCTTATTATTAGGTGTGGGTCTGACACTCATTAATAATTCCCTTATAGCCTGAAAAACCGAATACCATGAATCATATACTTCAGAAATCACATCATATTCTTCATCAAACTTTACTCCAATTTTTCTCGTCTTTAACTGCACAAACATCATGTAGGCAATGTCAATATTTTTCATGTTGACTTTAATAGTAACACTAAATGCATTGATATCAGTTATTCCGATAAATTTAGTTCGTTTCCTATTGCGGTATATTCCCCAAAAACCTACTATAATCATAAAGCCCAATAAAGGCATGCATAATTTGGAATTCAGGAATCCGTCAAAGGTATGTTGAAACCATTCGATAAATTCATACCATGGCATCACGAATTTCTCCTTCTCATTGGTGCACTCAAATCATAGTCATTTGTATATCTGTTATTGTATGCAATATCAATCAGCTGTTTAAAACCTTCTGGATTATTAATGATCCTTGAATAATCAACTACTGATATTTTTACATCTGTACTTTTTAAATTATCAACAATTCTACCTGGAAGGTATTCATATCTATCATAAGAGTTAATTGGTGACCACCTTATTTCTGGACCCAAGATAAACTTATCTTCATCACATATTGAAATTTGACTTCCTATAATAGATGGTAGATTAACAACCAGAATTCCTGATTTCTTGTTTTTTGCACCATTGTACATGCTAGAATATATTTCCCAATCAACATGCTTTCGATATTTAGTTTCAGTTCCAACAAGTACAATAGTAACTGAGCTGTCTCTCAAATAATCATCTCTGATTATTGTCCTAATTTGATGATCTGTTAACTCATCACTTATCTCACCAGTATTTACAGAAGCATCTTCAAAAATATTATACATCTGTGCCATACTGGATAACGCATTCTTATAATATTGATCATTTTTGTGATGATAACTGATAAATACTTTGTGCATTGGAATCATTGGACTAACCTCCTTCGTTTACTTTACACACTTCACCTGTTAATACAATATTCTGACATTTTTAGCTAAAAATAAAACGGGCAACTCCTGAGATCCTTAAAATTCCCGTTTTTATTAAATACTCTTTATTATAAATGAAGTTTATCACATCAACTCTCATATGGATCAGCACTTCCATCGCCCACTTTATAGCTCTCTAACCACCTTACCGTCTACCCACCCTGATCACCTTTATACATATATGAGGCTCTACAGTCTTTGATAATTAATGGGTTGAGAAACAAATATGTCAATGCATCACCAATAATTTAAACCCCTGTGTACATTTTTTCATAATAGTTCATGTAATCATGAGATAATATATTCTCAATCCATTCAGTATTATTTAAATACCATTCAATAGTTTCTTTCATCCCTTGTTCAAAAGTATAAGCAGGTTTCCAACCAAGTTCAGTTGTTATTTTTGTATTATCGATTGCATATCTTCTATCATGTCCCGGTCTATCTTTAACATATTTTATGAGATTGTTTGATTTTCCTAATGTACTAATGATCAATTTCACTATCTCAATATTTGCTTTCTCATTGTTTCCGCCAACATTATATATTTCTCCAATTCTTCCTCTATATAACACTGTTTCTATTGCGCTGCAGTGATCTTTCACATGCAACCAATCTCTTATTTGCATTCCATCGCCATAAACTGGCAATTCTTTATCGTTTAGACAATTTATTATCATCAGAGGTATCAATTTTTCAGGAAATTGATATGGTCCGTAATTATTGCTGCATCTTGTTATATTAATTGGTAAACCATATGTTTTATGGTATGCTCTTACTATTAGGTCGGCACTTGCTTTGGATGCTGAATAAGGACTATTTGGCAATAAAGGTAAATCTTCCCTAAACTTACCTTCCTTACCCAAAGCACCATATACTTCATCAGTGGAAACTTGCAAGTATTTCACATTATCAATGTATTCATCGCAATATTTATTATCTGGTCTAATTTTCCAATGTTTTATTGCTGCATCCAGCAGTACTTGTGCCCCCAAAATATTAGTGCTTAAGAATATTTGAGGATCTTCAATACTTCTATCTACATGAGATTCTGCAGCAAAATGAACAACTTTATTTATACTGAATTCATCAAAAATATTATCAACTAATTCTCTGTCTCTTACATCTCCTTTAATGAAAGTATAATTTTCATGATTCTCTATGCCTTTTAAATTTTCTAGATTACCAGCATATGTTAGCAAATCTAAATTAACTATGTAGCTATCTGGATGTTCTTGTAATATGTGCTTAATAAAATTACTTCCAATAAATCCTGCTCCACCAGTTACTAAAATCTTGTCCAAATTGTTTCTCCCTTCTTCAATCACTAATTAATGAAAGAATATATTTCCCGTATTCTGTTTTTTGATATTGTAATCCTATTTTTTTTAATTCTTCTTTAGAAATCCAGCCATTTTTAAAAGCTATTTCTTCTATACAAGCTACATACAAACCTGTTCTTTTTTGGATGGTTTTTACAAAATCAGAAGCATCTGCCAATCCATCATATGTTCCGGTGTCTAACCAAGCAAACCCTCGCCCTAATAACTCCACATTTAGTTTACCTTCAAATAAATAATCCCTATTTAGATCTGTAATTTCAAGTTCTCCTCGTGCAGACGGTTTAAGCTTCTTAGCTCTTTTTATTACTGTGCTATCATAAAAATAAAGACCTGGAATAGCATATTGAGATTTAGGCTTTTTTGGTTTTTCTTCTAAAGAAATCACATTGTAATCTTTATCAAACTCTACTACGCCAAACTCTTTGGGATCATTAACATAATATCCGAATATTACAGCTCCTTTTTCTATTGATGCTGCCTCTAACAATTTAGTACTAAAACCTTGTCCATAAAATACATTATCTCCAAGAATTAAACATACACTATCGTCACTAATAAATTCTTCTCCAACAATAAATGCATCAGCTAATCCCCTTGGATTCTCTTGAATTTTATATTCAAATTGCATTCCAATTTCAGATCCATCTCCTAATAAGTTTTTATAAAATTCTATGTACTCTGGATTTGAAATAATAAGCACTTGCCTAATTTTTGAGAGCATTAAAACGCTTAATGGATAATAAATCATTGGTTTATCGTATATAGGCAATAATTGTTTGCTAATTCCCTTTGTAATTGGATAAAGTCTTGAACCATTGCCTCCTGCTAATATAATGCCTTTCATTATTATTCTCCTTTAATTTTAGCTATTAATTTATAGTTTTATTGATAATTTCTAAAGTGATTATAGGTGACTTGAAAAAATATCTAAATTAGGTTTTCTTTTTAAAATCACATCACGATATAGAAAAATTATCCGAGCGCGCTAAGTTTATATGGAATTAATTTGATAAAAATTATCAATCTTATCAATAATGTATTTAATTTTCTCGGTTTCTAATCCAAAATACATCGGCAGCCTTACTAACCGTTCACTTTCTCTTGTTGTATAATCATCCTTACCATGAAAACGTCCATATTTTAATCCTGCTTCTGAACTGTGGAGAGGAACATAATGAAATG
>JAWRJF010000012.1:0-41167 GCA_040307645.1 Anaerovoracaceae bacterium
TGCTTAAAATATCATAAACCATAAAATTTAACATCACTTATTTGACTGAGATCAAATAGCAAAACTGGACGCATAAAAATGCGTCCAGAAAGTCAATTTTTTTATTAAATTGTGTGTCACCCCAACATTTGACACAGAGCCGAAAAATATCATAGCCCGTATATGCTTAATTCTTGTTCTGTATGTGTTTCTCGCCACCAGAAGACATTAAATGCAGGTCTCCTGGCTTATGGATCAATATCAATACTTTCCTTCCCGGTTTTCCAGTGGATGGTATATTACCTTAAGTATTAATTCCCCAAATACAGTGACGGAACCGCGCAAGATTTACACTCGCTTCCCTCTTAGCTGAAATATGCATCAGAACATTAATGTGAATATTCAGTTTCCACATCAGTATATATTTATTTATGAATTTTGTCAAGGGTATCCCTATGCCGCTATCTTATTAAACAGTTTCCACTCTAATAATATTGGTATTTCCCACAACGTCTAGGGGTAGCCCTGCACTCATTACTACTTTATCATCCTTCTTTAATAAGCCTTCATTTTCTGCAATTTTAATACAATGATTAAATAAATGTTCTAAGTCTTTTTTATATTTTGCGATTATAGGAGTAACACCCCAAATTAAAGATAACTGGTGATATGTTTTATCATAAGGTGTCGCCCCAATAATGTTTATATTTGGTCTAAATTTAGACATCCTAATAGCTGTATATCCCGTTTTGGTAATTGCCATTAATGCCCCTGCCTTTATATCTTTGGCCAAAGTGCAAGCAGCATGCCCTACAGCATTTGTAGTATCTTCTGCATCCATTTCATGCCATATTTCTTCTCTGCTTCTCAGTTTAGGATCATCCTCTTCAGCTTGAATAGCTATTCTTGCCATTGCTTTTACAGCTTCAACAGGATATTTCCCCATTGCCGTCTCACCAGAAAGCATTACCGCCATTGTACCATCGTAAACAGCATTGGCTACATCGGTGATTTCTGCTCTTGTTGGGGTTGGGCTGTTAATCATTGACTCTAACATCTGAGTAGCTGTAATTGCTATTTTACCTGACTGTTGGCATCTTTTTATAAAACGCTTTTGTAACCCAGGTAACTTTTCATAGGCAACTTCCACTCCCATATCACCACGGGCAACCATTATGCCATCAGAATGTTGTAATATTTCTTCAAAGTTTTCGATGCCTTCCATATTTTCAATTTTAGAAATAATTTTTATACTTTCACCACCGTTTGCATCTAAAAGATTCCTAAGATGCTCCACATCTTCTCCTCTTCGAACAAAAGAAGCCGCAATATAATCTACATCGTTTTCAATGCCAAAGATAATATCTTTTTTATCTTGTTCACTAATGTACTCCATTTTTAATTTCACATCCGGAACATTAATTCCCTTATGGTTACTTATCTTGCCTCCTGTAATGACTTTGCATTGGATATCGTTTTCAGTCAGATTAACAACTTCCATCAAAATCTTACCGTCATCTACCAGAACTTTATCTCCCTGTTTTAGTTCTCCCGGCAAGTTTTTATATGTTATAGATACTCTTTTATCATCTCCAAGAACATCTGTAGTAGTAAAAGTAAAGGTTTGCCCTTCTACAACATAAACCTGCCCTTCGGCAAAATTTCTCGTTCTAATCTCCGGTCCTTTAGTATCGAGGAGAACCGCTGCAGGCACACCTAACCCGTCCCTAACTTTCCTAAAATTATCTATTGTCTTTTTATGTCCTTCATGAGTACCATGAGAAAAATTCAATCTTGCTACATTCATTCCACTTTTTAACATGTTTTCAATGACAAACTGTTCACTAGAGGCCGGCCCTAAAGTGCAAACTATTTTAGTCTTTTTCATTTTTAATCCTCCTTCGTATGGATACTCTTTATTATATACCAAAGATAGATATTTGAAAAGTTACGAAAGCAAAAGCATAATGGTTAATAAAATCTCTCAAGATTCAATCTCCTTTTGTAATTCTTCCATATGAAATTCCTTCCCTTCAATATATTTTTTACTTTGAAAGTCTCCAACCTTTTCTACAGTTACATATTCAACATTTAAATCTTTTTTGTTAAGGTGCTTAATAAATCCAAAAGATGTAGATTTAAGTTTTGCCATTCCATTAACATCACTTTTATCTACTGACAAAACAGAGTTACAGCTTTCGCATCTAAATAGATAAAAGGTATGAAGTAGCTTTGAATTTTCTGCTATATGCCAGTTAGGTGTTTTTTTGCATATTGGACAAAGAGGTAATCTATTTTCAATATAGTCTAAAGGAATATTACAAAGTTTATTTTCATCTCTTTGATAATTCATCATCCCTATCACAACCTTCTATTTTTTTCAAATAAGTCTTTACCTGATATTCTAATAAAATCATTGACCTCTGGGACAAAAGCTTCATTAGCGATAATTACAAGTATAAAAGGATGTTCTCCTAAAATCAAAGCTACATCTCCAGATATACCTCTAGCCTCACCAGTTTTATTTCCAACTTGGCAAAAATCTTCGATGTATGTAGGAATTAAATCTCTGTGCTGCTGGTTAAGTAAAACAGATAAAATATAATCCGATACCTCTTTATTAACAAACTCTTTTCTGTATATGCTCTCTAAGAGCATTCCAATCTCTTCAGGGACAGCTTTGTTATTATAGCCCTTTTCCTGCATTTCATCATCATAAAAAAGTCTTTCTATGCGAGTGTTTGTAAGACCCATTTTCTTAAATTCACGATTTAAATTTTCAATTCCAAAATGGTGAATTAGTACATTTGCTGCAGTATTATCACTGATTACTATCATGAGATTACATAGAGTTTTTATGTCAACTACAGGCTCATCTGTAAATGCGTTAAAGGCGCCACAGCTAGGCACCCTAAGATCATACGTTATTTTTATTTTTTCTTTTAGGTCTGCTCGCCCCTGGCTTGCCATTTTACAGATTGCCATGAAAACCGGTAATTTTATTATACTTGCAGGGATAAATTCTTTTTTCTCATTATAGGCTATAATTTCCCCTGAGTTTATATCTTTATAATAGAAACCTATTGTTCCTTTTAATAATTTTGCCCTTTCAATCAAATCCATTTTTTGTCTCCTTATTGTTAAAAACACAACTCTCACTTTAAATTGAAAGTTGTGTTTTATAAATAGTCATGGTAATAATTTATAAAAATTCATTCTTAATCATATCATCATAAGTCTGACGCTTTACCACTAACTTATCTTTTCCATCTTTTACAAATACCACTGCCGGTATCGGATTTTTATTATAGTTGCTAGCCATTGTATACCCATATGCGCCAGTTGAAAAAATTGCAAAAGTATCATTAATAGAAGGTTTAGCTATTTCTAAATCTTTAATAAGTATGTCTCCTGATTCACAGCATTTACCACAGACAGTTACTATTTCTGTCTTTTGTTCATTAGCCTTATTTGCAATTATACCATCATATTTTGCTTGGTACAATGCCGGCCTAATATTATCAGTCATTCCTCCATCAACAGAAACATATTTTCTTACATCTTTTATATCCTTTATACTACCAATTTTATAAAGTGAGATTCCCGCCTCTGCAACAATACTTCTACCTGGCTCAATTACCACTGAAGGTTGTTTCATCTCCTCTTCTTGGAAAAACTGGATTATCCTCTCCATAATTGGTTCTAAAAAGTAATTATATGGTTTTCTCTCTTCATTTACATATGTGACCCCAAAACCACCACCAACATTTAACTCTTTAACTTCATATCCATACTGATCTTTTACTTTTTTTATTAGATTTAGTGTTATCTCTAGTGCTTCAAGATGAGATCCATTATCAAACAACTGTGAACCAACGTGAAAATGAAAGCCATAAAAATCTACATATTCCGAATCAATTGCAGCTTTCGTTGCAGGCATAATTACTTCTTCATCTAAAGGAATTCCAAATTTAGAATCCTTTTTTCCAGTTACGATATAATCATGGGAATCACTTTTCACACCTGGTGTTATTCTATAAAGTACATTAACCTTCTTCCCTTTTTCTTTACATATCTCTTCGATTAAATCCAGTTCCTGCAATCCATCGATAATTATTCTTCCAATACCATAATCAACAGCCATCTCAATTTCATCACGTTGTTTATTATTTCCATTAAATTCAATTTTTTCAGGTGGAAATCCTGCTTTAATTGCAGTATATAATTCACCACCAGAAACCACATCCACACACATGCCTTCTTTATCAACTAACTTAGCCATTGCAACTGGAAAAAAAGCCTTTGCTGCATAAGCAACCCTATTTTTAGGGTATTTTTTCAGAAAACACTCTCTTAATTCTGCAAAACGTGTCATAATATCGTTTTCAGAAAACACATATAAGGGGGTTTTATATTTTTCTGCTAGTGCCACTGTATCACAACCGTCAAAATACAGGGTATTATCTTTGACTTCTTTAATCATTACAGATTATCTCCTTCTCATTCTAACTCATATTAATTTTATATAAACGAATCTTCTCCCCGTTTTTTGCTTTCAAGGATATTAGTGACAGCCCATTAAAAAGCTGCCACTAATATAAATTAGAATTCCAATATTTTATCTTTCCACTTTGAATTTAATTGCTTTATTTTCTGTATCCATATAGCAATCAGCACCCAAAGGTAGAGTAATCATCGGGTTACCATGGCCTGATTGAACATTATACATAACTGGTATATCAAGCCCTTCTAATGCATCCCTCATTATGGATAGTTCATTGTAATCAGGCATTTCTTCGTTATTGCATCTAGTAAACTGTCCTAGGATAATACCATTTGCATTCTGAAGCTTACCAGCATTCCTTAGCTGGTAAATCATCCTGTCTACACGGCTCATTGTTTCCCCAACTTCTTCAATAAACAAAATTTTATTTCTTGTATCGGGTTCATATGGTGTTCCAATGGCTGCAGTTAGAACTGCCAGGTTTCCACCGATTAACTGTCCTTCCGCTTTTCCATTCTTTAATACACCAACTTCAAAACCCTGTGGACTTATATATGTATACTCATTGTCCCCATTTATTGCATCAAAAAATGCTTTAGATGTTTCTATATCAAAATCATCGACAATGTTAGACGAAACCATAGGCCCGTGAAACGTGACAAGATCACAGCTTTGATTCAAGGCTAGATGTAAACTTGTAACATCGCTATAACCTACGAATATTTTAGGATTTTTTCTTATCATATCTAAATCTAAATATTCCATTATGCGACTACCACCATCTCCGCCTCTGACGCATATAATAGCATTTACTTCATCGTCAGAAAACATAGTGTTTATCCATTTACCTCTTTCCTTGCCTGAACCCGCCATATATCCAGCATAGTTTTTTGCAAGATTGTCTGCCATTTTTACTTTATAGCCTAAATTTTCAATTATATTTTTACATTGATTAATTCTTTTTACTTGTATTGGTGAACTAGGGCAGATAATTCCAACTGTATCTCCCTTTTCTAGCTTTTTTGGATATCTCATTATAGCTCCTATCTATTAGAACCACATAATATTTACAATAATTGTTGCTGCAATCAATGATGCTAAGTCACCAAGAAGTCCTGCAAGAATTGACTGCCTTGTGTTTGTAATACCAACTGAACCAAAGTATACTGCTACAACATAGAAAGTAGTTTCTGTTGATCCAAGTGCAACTGATGCGATTCTACCTATCTGTGACTGAGTACCATATGTAGCTAATAAATCTGCCATCATACCTTCTGCACCACCACCTGAGAAAGATCTCATAATACCCATAGGCAGAACTTCTCCAGGAAGACCAATTAAGCTAGTAACCGGATCTAAGATTCCTACCAGCCAATCCATAGCCCCTGATGCACGAAACATACCTATTGCACAAAGCATTGTTACAAGATAAGGGATAATCATTACCGCTGTGTTAAAACCTTCTTTTGCACCCTCGGTAAATACAGAATAAACTGGAACCTTTTTAAAAATAGCGTATAGTGGAATTGCAGCCACAACTACTGGAATTGCCCATAATGATATTGTTTCTAATACTGCTGTCATTTTATTTCCTCCTTAATAATCAATCTCTTATAGCTGAATAGGATCATCACCGACATAATCTTCATTTATCTGTAATATTCCGGCTGCTTTTTCCTTTTCAATAATCGCATTGTAGTTCCATCGTTTTACTTTACCAAGTACAATGGTGAATACTACGCCTGTAACTGTAGAAATAATTGTAGCTAATATTACTGGCCCAACTATTTCTGCTGCCCCAGCAGTCTGCACTGCTGCACGAAGACCTATAGCGGTTACAGGGATAAGAGTAATTGATGTAGTTGCCATTGCAAGTAACATACATTGCGCATCTGTTGCAATATTTTTTGTCTTGTTTAAAGTCTGTAATTCCTGCATAGCTTTTAGTCCAAAAGGAGTTGCAGCATTACCTATTCCTAAAATATTTGCCGCAAAGTATAAAGCCATAGCTGAGTTTGCAGGGTGGTCTGCAGGCACTTCAGGGAAAAGTAGCTTCATTACAGGAGCAATTGCTCTTCCTAACTTTTCACATAGACCGGCTTCTTCCATTAGCTTCATTAAACCACAGAAAAATGCCATGATGCCAATTAAACCTAAACAAATCTCTACAGCGGTCCCTGCAAAGTCAAATAAGTTGTTTTGAACAGCTTCCATATTACCTGTAACTGCGCCTGCAATTACGGCGATGACTACAAAGGCCACCCAAATATAATTCATCATAATTAATGTTCCTCCTTAAATTAATATATAATTGCGTATTCAATGTAAAATATAGTAGTTAAAATATTAGTATATATGACAGCCAGTTCCTTGCCTCCCTCCTACGGCATATTTTCATAATACACAATATTATAAAGCAATTTTCATGCCAACCCTATATCTATACATAAGTCTTTATATTCAAACAATTCTATATTTTACCCGTCTTTACGAGTCCATTTTTCCGAACAATAAATCCTGTTTTCAGGACTTTTGTCCATTACATTTCAATCGGACGTCCATTTTGTACTAAATGCTATGGCATATTTCTTGCTTTAATATAATCTGAATGTTATAATTTTCGTTATATTTAACCATACCTAAAAAGGAGATTTTATATGCAAAGAGTCAATTATCATTATACAAGCTTATCTAAACAACTACTTTTTATAACTTGTTTTATTTATTTTTTTCTTAGATTTTTGATAATATGTGAGATTATCATATACAAAATAGAAGGCTATTACGAAAACTTGAACATTCCTTTAACTATGTTTTTTTATTTCTTAATATTTGCCATTATCACCTTGCTATTTTGGGGTCATAAATTTTTCTATTCACAATTTAATAGTGAAAAAATAATATACTACAACAAGATTCTCAGGAAAAGTAAAACCCTTGATCTAAAAAAAGTGGGTTTTGTTAGTCTTGATAAAATGGGAATCAAATTCTACCCTGACTATCAGTGTAAAAGAGACGAGAAACCTTTATTTTTCGTGCCTTTCTTCCGTGATGGAATTATTGATGCTGTACAAGTTGATATGCTGTATCAACAACTAAAAAACCAAAGCAGCATCTGTGTTGAAAAAAACTTTAAAATACTACCCGGTTACGGTAATAAGTGGAAAATAGTATCTGTCATATATGGGTTTCTCACCGTAGGAGTTTTTATCAATTGTGCAACACCCCTTTATACTGTAATTGTCTTATTTCAAAATTTTCATAACTAATTAACTTTAAGAAAGAAGAGGTATCTATCGAAATGAAACAAGCTGGAAATCTGGTACGACTATTAGATATGGATTCAGAATTTATTATTGATTTAAAATATGCTTCAAAAAACAATTTTACAGGGCAACAAATATATTCTTCTAATCAATGCTTTATAGATAAAAATACAGCCTTGCTACTTATAGAAGCAAAGAATAAAGCCAAGAAAAAAGACTATAAAATGAAAATTTGGGATGCATATAGACCTATTAGTGCACAGAAAAAATTTTGGGACTTAGTTCAAGACAATGACTTCGTTGCATATCCTCCTGATATGAACACTATAAAAGAATTTAAAAATTCTCATATGAATGGACAATGTGTAGACGTTACTTTAACCGACAATAACGGCATAGATTTAATAATGCCTTCTGATTTTGATGATTTTACTGAAAAAGCCCGTCTTGATTGTAAAAACACTGTAGGAGCCGCAAGGGAAAACGCTGAATTTCTTAAAGAAATCATGGAGAGTTCAGGTTTTACATCTTACGAGGCAGAGTGGTGGCATTTTTATGATAGAACAACTACTCCCGTAAAATATTCAGATATGCAATTATAATTTTTGTACCCATAGTTACTTAAAAAGAAAGGGATTAGAATGAAAAAAGATATCAGTCATTTAATAGATAATGTATTTGAAGAGGTTGTCACTATACGTCGACAAATACACTCAAACCCAGAGCTTTCAGGAAATGAGGTTGAAACTGCAGCACTAATAAGTAACATTCTAAATAAATACAATATTTCTCATGAAACCGGTATTGCAGGTAATGGAATTATTGCAACTATAGGAACCGGCACCAAACCTTGCGTTGGCATTCGTGCAGATATCGATGCCTTGCCAATACACGAAGAGAATATTATAGAATACGCTTCAAAGAAAAACGGAATTATGCATGCTTGCGGCCACGACCTTCACACAGCAATACTTATAGGCACTGGTATAATATTAAAAAATCTAGAAAAAGATCTTGAAGGTACAGTAAAACTAATATTCGAGCCATCCGAAGAAACTACAGGTGGAGCTAAACCTATGATTGAAGCAGGATGCCTTCTTAATCCAAGAACCGATACAGTAATCGGCCTTCATGTTGACCCTTCTCTTCCATCCGGTCAGATACAGGTCTGTCACGGGATAATGAACGCAGCTTCTACAGAATTTACTATTAATATTAAAGGTGTTTCATGCCATGGCGCTCACCCTGAGAAAGGTGTAGACGCTATTATTGCTGCATCAAATATAGTAATAAGTATACAAACTATTTCAAGCCGTCTAAACTCTGCAACCACACCGGTTATAGTCACTATCGGACAATTTAACAGTGGAACAAAGGGTAACATCATTGCAGGCTCTGCAACCCTCATTGGGATAATACGTGCACTTAGTAACGAAACCCGCGAAAAAATTAAAAAACAGTTAAAACAAATTGTAGAATCTACAGCAGCAGCACACGGTGCCACTGCGGAAATAATCTTTAATGATAGCTATCCTTCTTTAATAAATGATCAATCAGTTACTAGTATTGTTGAAAATGCTGCAAAGGCCTGCCTCGGTGAAGATAAGATTTCATATATGAAAGAACCTAGCCTAGGAGCAGACGATTTTGCATATTTTGCCAATTCTGCTAAGGCATCCTACTTCAACCTTGGCACAAATACCCCTGGGGTAAAAGATTTTCAATCCCTCCATAGCTCTAAATTTCTTCCTGACGAAAATTCAATGAAAGCTGGGATTCTTGTAGAGGTTGAAGCAGTATTAAAACTTTTAAAATTGGAGGTTTAACATTGGATTTAAGAGATACCGTTTTAAAAATTGACTTAAAAGCCCTTGCCTATAATATGGATCAAATATCCAGTATGGTAGGCCCTGATGTAGCTATAATGCCTGTAATTAAGGCTAATGGATATGGTCACGGTGCTGTAGGAATTGCAAAAACACTTATAGACCATAATGCTACATATTTAGCAGTTGCAACTTTAGTTGAGGCTCTTGAATTAAGGGAACATTTCCCCGATTACCCTCTATTTATTCTAGGTCATACCCCCGATCGTATGCTGAACAATATAGTATCAAATAATATCACTCAAACTATTTTTTCATTAAAGCAGGGAAAAATACTTGATGAATTATCAAAAGAAGCTGGAAAAAAAGCAAAGGTGCACCTTAAAATTGATACCGGTTTTCATCGCTTAGGTATAGATAATATACAGGAATTATATGAAATCTGCCAATTATCAAATATAGAAGTGGAAGGAATTTTCACTCATTTAGCCCTTGTCAATGACAACGAAAATAAGCAACAATTTGATTTGTTTTGCAAAATAATAAAAGAGCTGGGGGAAAAAGGTGTATCCTTTAAATATAAGCACTTAGCTGATAGTATTGCGTGTGTTGACTACCCACAGTATAGAATGAATATGATACGCCCCGGTGCACTAGTATTCGGATTGAAGGGGTTTCATAAAGGGTTTTTAGACGTTAAACAAGTTATCACCTTTGAAACTAGAATTTCTCAGATACACTACATAAAAACAGGTGAAGGTGTCGGATATGACTATCTGTGGAAAGCTAAAAGAGATTCAATTATCGCCACACTTCCCTTCGGGTATGCCGACGGGTATCCAAGGAATATGCGAGACAAAGGTTATGTAACAATTAAAGGGGTTAAATGCCCTATTCTTGGAGTAATCTGCATGGATCAATGCATGGCTGATGTTACAGAAATAAAGAACCCACAGGAAGGGGATCTTGCAATTATCTACGGTGACGGCTCTAATAATACAATGAGTATAGCCGAAGCCGCCTCCCTTTCTAATACAAACAAAAACGAAATAGTATCCAGATTAACACATAGGCCAGTTAAAATTTATCTTTAGGCACTTCAGGTTCACCTGATTCTTCAGTCTCTATAGGCGGCTGTTGCCCCCTTAGAGCCTTAGGACGGATAATATCTATAAGTTTTTTATTAGGATTTTTTATTATGTAACCAAAAGACAATGCAATTACAACTAGTCCCAGAAATTTAACAATGTTACTAGACATAAGCGTTTCTAACATATTTTTATTTCCTTTCACTTTTTATATTTTTCATTAAGAATTAAAACAAAGGAGTACATAAATGAATAAACATTTTCCAGTAATAAATAAAAAAGGTGTTATATTAACTTCTATCTTCACCTTAATCATAATAGTAGCCGGTTCCTTCTCTATAGTTAAAGTTTTCACTGGCAGTTCTATGTTGTGGATTCTACCATCAATTGTTTTTATTGCACTGTTCATTATTAGCATAATGATGTTAATTTCAATTTTGACTGCAGGTATCGATATCAATGACAACATAGTTACAATGCCTGATCTAGATCCTTCTAAAGGCAAACAACCTAAGTTTGACATAAGTCAACTAAAATCTATTGAACTAAGAAATGGTAACGGTGAGATAATTAACGAAGACATCGACAGCATGTATGGTGCAAGAATAGTGTTTATCCTTGATAACAACAGTGAAGAGATTTATTATCCAGTTTATTTGACACCGAAGCAATATAAAAAAATTAAAGAAGGTATGATATCTGAGGGACACACCGACTAAACGGTAGTGCCCCCCATTTTTTATTTACCTATAACATCTCTCAAAACTCTTAGAACGTTACCATTACATATTTTATCAATTTCATCATCAGTAAAATACTTTTCCATCTGTGCAAGCAGACATGGATACCCTCCATATCCTTCCATTTCTCCACCATCATCAATCCCATCAAAATCAGAACCAAATCCAAGAATATCGATTCCGCCCTTGTTAACTATATATCTCATATGATCAATAATCTGTTGAATTGTAGCTCTCTGGGATCCTTCTTTCAAAAAAGAACATTCAAAATTTACGCCTACAACTCCCCCACAGTTTCCTAGTGTCTTAATTTGGTCATCTGTAAGATTTCTCCTGTGATTGCATAAGGTTTTGGCACAGGAATGAGACGCAACAAAAGGTTTTTTGCTATGCTTTGCTACATCATAAAATCCCCCTTCAGACATGTGAGATACATCTACAAGCATCCCAAGTCTGTTGCTTTCTTCAACAACTTCTAAACCAAAAGGTTTTAATCCCTTCATATGCTCATCATAGTTATCTCTACAAGGGAAGCCCACTGAATTCTCAAAATTCCACAAAAGCGTTACAAGTCTTACACCTTTTTTATATACTTCTTCAAGTCGCTCTAATTTCCCATCGAGGAAAACACCATCTTCTATTGTAAGAAAAGATGAAAGTTTTCCACTTTCACTATTAGCAATAATATCTGCAGCACTAAAAGCTGGTAGGATAATATCTTTATTATTTTCCATTTCAGTTATGTAATTCTCATATATTTTATTAAATAAATCATAGGAATCCATAAACTCCATTTCACGCCTAGAAAGATATATTGCAAAGAATTGAGCCATTCCTTGATTTTCTTTCATTAATTTTAGATTTAGGTGACCTCCTCCATCAAAAAGACTCCTATCTTTATCGCGCCAACACTCAATTAGTGTATCACAATGCATATCAATTATTTTCATATTACTACACCTAGGCTGCTTGCCTTCCTTTCGTTTATAATAAAAGTTATACTAGCTATTACCAATATATTAAGCAAGTTTCATGCCAACGCAAAAAACTATAATCCTTGAAATTATGCCATTTTTTTATATAACTTAAATATTAAGTCCTAAAAAACGGAACTATTATAAACCATATTTTTTTAATTTATCATATAATACAGTCCTGGAAATATCCAACTCTTCCATAACTTTTCTTTTATTTCCACCATGTTTAGCCATAGCTGCAGCGATAATACGCCCTTCTTCTAACGCAATAAGTTCCTTAAGCGTACGGGCTTTGCCATGACCGCCTATGCTTAAGTGCTCAGGATATATAAGCTTTGATTCACAAAGAGTAATTGCTCTTTCGATAATATTTTCAAGTTCTCTTACATTTCCCGGCCAGTCATAGGATAACATTTTTTGTAACGCCTCTCCAGAAAACTGTTTTAATTCAACATCATATCTGTTGCAAGCATTAGCAAGAAGCTGATTTATAAGTAGATATAAATCCTCTTTTCTCTCTCTTAGTGGAGGAATTTCTATAGGGAAAACATTTATTCGATAATATAAATCCTGTCTAAACTGTCCTCTTTCTACTTCCTCTTCAAGATTTTTATTGGTGGCAGCTATAACTCTTACATCGACTTTTATGGGCTTAGAAGACCCAACTCTGTAAATAGTCTTGTTTTGTAATACATGAAGAAGCTTAACCTGAATTTCTAGTGGTATTTCACCTATTTCATCAAGAAAAATTGTTCCCCCATTAGCCGCTTCAAAATACCCTGCTTTCCCTGATGTCATTGCTCCTGTAAAAGCTCCTCCTACATATCCGAATAATTCACTTTCAAAAAGGCTGTGGGTAATTGCATTACAATTAACTTCTACAAATGGTGCTTCTGGATTTTGCATTGCATGGATTTCCCTTGCCAACTTAGATTTACCAGTGCCACTTTCTCCTGTTATTATAACATTGAACTTGTTTTTTGAAGCCTTAAACGCCATATACTTCACTTCATTTGCCTTAGGACTTCTGCCAACAAAACATTTAAAAGCACCTTCAGGAAAATAAAGATCATTAAGCCTGTCTTCCTTATGTTTCTGTTCAATTTGCTTTATTATCTGATTTCTATCATCTAATAGTCCTTCTAAATCTGCTGCATCTTGTATCAAAATATAGGCACCGCTAATCTTATCAGAATCCGCTTTATCTTGTTGCGGTAAAATAGAACATATAAAAGGCCTTTTATTAATCTCATATAGTGCATTTTCTATTGATTCAGCTTTTACATCTATTATATGAAAAAGTTTTTTCGAAAGCTCTGATTCATCGAAAAGATCCAGGAATTTTTCTCCAACTACTGCCATTTCATCTTTACTATCACCTCGGCTTTTGCCCATAAATGAGTTGCCTCTAAGTAATGCCCCTGTATCTTCCTTTCTGACGCTGTAGCCTTTTGCCTGGAAAAACTTAATTCTTCCCGTAGTGCCATCAATAACTACCATGTGCCCAACAGATGAAAAATACTTCATGGAAAAACTCTTGCCATTTACTTTTATGGTAATTTCTTTTTTCTGCACATCAATAGATGCAATTAAATGAAATCCTAGGTAAACAGTATCAATACTCAAAGGAACTCGAAGTTGATGTTCTCTAAGGTATTTATATACCGGTTCGATCTTCTTGTTCTTATATACACCAATTGCAATCAACATATCATTTTCTTTAATGTCGTTGTCATTAATATTTAAAAGAGATAACTCATTCTTAGAGAGATTTCCATCATCTTCACCGAGCTTATTATCAGCAATTATAACTATATCTCCCTCGTTTATTACACCCGCTTCGTGGGTGCTAACCCTATCAAAGATAATGCCTGTAATCTCTTTTGCTTTTTGGTTACAAAGCCTTATCCTCTTATCTTTATCAACATAAACAAGGCCTCTACCCATATTGTCTAATAATACTTCTAAAGCTTCTACTTCTCTAATCATATCTTCTCCAATAATTTTTCAAAAATAACATTTTACCCTATAATAATTATAATTTTATCACACTTGTTGTTTATTTGTTATATTTATTATATAATTAAGAAAAAAATTGGAGAGATACTATGAAAAAACTAATTGCTATATTTCTTACCACTTCTATGCTGTTTGCCATAAGTATTGCCCCATCCTTTGGCTTAGAATATAACCATATTTTTAAGAAAACTCAGGATGCTAAACAATATTTTAAATCAGAAATATTACATAGAAGCGACCCTATTGATTTTTATCTTTTATCAAGTAACGATCAACTAAATATAAAAAAGGTCTTTGATAAATCACTTTTTTATGAAAAAGCAACAGATTTTTCTAATCGCGGTGATTATATAAGATATAGTATTTTTAATGGTTATCAACTAAGCTACACAATAAAATGCCACTTAGGCAAGTATAAATATCATTTTACTTTCCAACCTTCATATAAAACATCTCTACAGCAGGAGAAGGATTTTGAAAAAAAATTAAAAGAAGTAATAACTTCCCTTAAACTAAATAATAAAAGTGACTTTGAAAAAATAAGTGCAATATATAATTATGTATGTAAAAATGTTAAATACGACCACACAAATGGTTCAAATTATCCAGTAAAATATACTGCCTATGGTGCTTTAAACAACAAATCCGCTGTTTGCCAAGGATATGCATCACTAATATATGCAATGTGCAAAGAGGCAAAAATACCTGTACGTATTATTACAGGAAAAAGCAAGGGCCAACTTCATGCATGGAACATTGTAAAAATCGGTTCACATTACTATAACCTTGATGCAACATGGGATTCAATAAATGATGACTACCAGTATTTTCTAAAGTCAAATAAAGGTTTTAAATACCATACAAGGAATACCTCCTTTAATACAAAATCTTTTAATAAAACGCATAAAATGTCATCCAAAAACTATCCTTGTTAAATATCTAATAAAAAAGACCGAACCCCAAAGAGTTATGTCTCTTTGAAATTCGGTCTTTAATTATTTTTTTGTTAATTTATTAATTTACGTCGTTTCTAGCAAGGATTTCTGCAGGAGTCTTTCTAAGTGTATTAAATACAGGAAGAAGGCCTGTGATAACATTAAAGACAAATACCAGTAGTAAACTTCCTAAGAACACCAATGGATTCATTAGGTAATTTTCTCCAATAAATGGCAGATGTGATATACCATTTAGTATATATGCCATAATGCTCATTGCTGGCACTGCCGTCAATGTTGTAATTGCTATTATCTCTCCGAGGAACATCTTATATATATCCTTTTTCTTAAGCCCTATAGATCTTAGCACGCCTACTTCTTTTACCCTTGATAAGAATGATGATCTGAGCATCAAATATATTTCAATTAATGAAATAAGCAGGATAATACCAGCAACTACAATAGTCGCTATTATTTTTTTCTTTAATCCATCAATATAGTTTTCTCTGTCTTTAGCATAATTATCTGTAACCTTAACGTTTGTAGCTGATAATTTTTCAAGGGTGCTGTCTTTTTCCAAAGGAGATAAAACTAAATTTTTACTTCCGGCTATAACCCTATATTTTACCGTATCTTCATTAACATAAATAGTATTATCATCTCGCTTATTAGAATAAAATCCTACTACTGTCAACTTCTTTCCGTTAACTTTTGTATCTATAGTTTCGTTTAATGAAACTTCATATTGATGATTTATGTTTATTAATGCTTCATAATCATTTTCTGGTTTTCTTCCCTTTTCTATATGAATTTCTCGTTTAGCAATATTGTAGTCTGCAATTGAGCCACTTTGTCCTATGATCTGATTAATTTCGGTACCATACTGGACTTCTTCGGAAATATCCTGGTTTGCCAAAATATTTATAAACTGTGATCTATCAACATAAATAGAAGGACTATTTTTGTCCGTTATGCCCGTTATAGTATATTCCCCAAGCCTTGGAACAATTACTTTCCTGCCTACAAAGTCAGCATAGTCTTTTAAACCAATTTGCTGAGTGACATTATTTTCAAGCAGCTTTTTAATGGATAACTTATCTAAAGCAATCTCTTTTTTCTTCTGTGGAATACTACCTTCTATAATATCATTCTTTTCTAATAAATCAGTACTTGCCATTGATCCTGACAACATCATTACCCTATTATATGACTGATAATAATCTCCTATTGGCAGAATCATCTTTATAATAGAATCTCCTGGCAAAACGTAATCAATACCTTCCATCTTTGCATATTTATTATAGGTTTTCAAATTCAAATCACCTGTAGTAACCGTCAAATAATTATGGTTTACATTTATAAATTTATCATCAGTTATATTAGTTATTCCTGCAATATTACTAATACTGTAAATTATAAAAACAGATGCCAACATAAATCCAACCAATAAAATCTTCTTTATTGTAGAATATGAAAAGACTTTTCTAAACCCATTTCCAAGTAGACTAAGTGGATTGAATATTGATGTGTATTTTGGTTTGAAGTTTTTATCAATTAATTTGTCATAGTCAAACTGATAGTCTTCATATATGTCCTTTGAAATTTTCTTATAATGGTCGTCTACAAGGTCAATCCCTGAAGCACCTTCAGCTAGATTTTTGTTTGTTCTTACATATATATTATTATTCTTTACTACAATTTTTATCTGCAAGTCGTCAGTACCTTCATCACCATAAAAATTTATTTTAAGGTTATCGCTAGATACTTCCTTCTGAACTGCCATATCTTTCAGATAAATTTTTGTATCAAGCCTATAATCCAAATCATTATTATGAACGTTTTCTCTATCAGATGTTATTTTTCCATCAACAATTTCTATTATCCTTGAAGCATAAAACTCTGCAATTTCCTTTTCATGAGTAACAAGAATAACTAGTTTTTCTTTAGAAATTGCTTTTATTATATTCATAATTTCAATAGTATTTTTACTATCAAGATTTCCTGTCGGCTCATCTGCAATTATAATTTTCGGATTTTTTACAATAGCTCTTGCAATGCCTACCCTCTGTCTCTCTCCTCCAGAAAGCATCTTTGCAGGTCTGTTTCTATATTTATATATCCCTACCCTTTCAAGAATGTAGGATACCCTTTCATTTATCTCACTTCCATCTTTAATACCCATCATTTTAAGAACAATGGCTACATTCTCAAAAACAGTTGCATCTTCTATAAGATTATAATTCTGAAAAATATATCCTATATTAATATTTCTTATTTCATCACGTTTTGAAGTTGACCTTGTAGTAATCTTTTCATCATCTATAAATATATCTCCACTGTCAACATTATCAAGTCCACCTATCGCATTAAGAAGAGTTGTCTTACCACATCCTGAGTTGCCTAAAAAAGTAACCAACCCCTTGTTCCCAAGCTCAAGAGATGTATTGTCTATGACATGTATTTCATTACTTTTCTTCTTATTAAAATATTTATTTACTCTGTTTAATCTAATCATAGTTTACACCTCCTCTGTATAAGCTTTCATCGCGGTTTTCTTAAACAACTGCTTAGAATATCTATGTGAAATTAGCAATGACATTACACATAAAATAATATACAAAATTACATAATCAGTTACTTTTAAGAAAGATATTATATGCATTATATAAGCATTTACATTTATAGTTCCACTTGCCACAAGACCTATAAATAACATGCATACAAAGAAAGCAATATTAACTACCGCAAAAAGCTCTACACTTAAGAGGGCTTTGCAGTTTTCTTTAGTTGCTCCAAGCATCCTAATTGTAGAATAATATACATTTCGAGATTTCAAAATAAGCTTCACTATGAAATATGAAATAAAAAACAGTACAACTAAAATAGCTACAAGCATAAATACTCTAAATGTATTAAATATTGTATCAAAACCCTCACTATAACTTATTACACCATTTTTTACATAGAAAGTACTGAATCCAGCTTTTTCAATTGAAGTAGCTGTTTCTTCTGCAATTTTTGTATCTTTTACTATAACACTTGATTGGAAGTTTCCTTTATCAAAAATTTTATTATAGTCAATAGGATTCACAAAAATAGCTCCATTGTTCTCATCAAACTTTTTAAGCCCTAAGTAGTACTCAAAATTGTCTTTTGTATATACATTGGCCACAGTCAGCTTAAGTTTATCTTTAAAATAAAGACTTTTATTTGTTATTTCCAAAGATTTTCCAGCCACATAGTTGTCCCCTGAGCTGTAAGCTATTTCTTCAGGAATAAAAGCTTTGCCCTCTGCAACTTTTTTGTTTGGAATCAAAGGATAAAGGCCTTCTCCAGTGTTTGCATCTATTATTTTATTTGCAAACAAAATTTCCTGTGTACAGTATTTTTCAAGAGCTGCAAGCCTTATTTCGTCTACAGCCTTACCACTAAACAAAAGGTACCCTTCTGAATAAGTATTTTCTCCTTCAAGGCTCTCTGTCTCTTGTTTTGAAGTGTATCCGTAGCCTACTATTTTTACTTTTTCTTTTAAAAGCTTCGTGCCTCTATTATTATCCATAATAAAAGTCTTTTTTCCATATGATAAATCAATTGTATCACTTAAATAGCCGTTGGTATTTGGGTATATAATTACCGCTTCATTAGAGTTTTGAGGCATTCTGCCTTTCTCTAAAGTTCTATTATCCCCATCTATCTCTTTTATTTTTAAAGTGTAATAATAGTCTTGGGCATCGTTTGCAACATTAGCTATTGTATCTAACATTAAATCATTTTCAACTACTTTATTTACATTAGGGATACTCTTTATTTTTTCATAATCTTTATCTGTAAACTCACCTTTATCCTTCCGAGTTACAATTATTCGATCTTTTCCTGTATCCATGAAGAACTGGTTATAGCCCTGACCATCCATTAAATCTGATTGGTTAAGGAAAGTGGAATACTGTGCAATAACAGAAGAACACATAAACATAAACACTACCAAAAGCAGTACAAATTTTGCCGGTATATTAAATGTATTTCTTATCCCCAATCTAGCTATATTCTTCTTTAAAAGAGGTTCCGCCTTTGCTGGTTTTGCTTCTGCCTCTCTTTCAGCCTTCCTTTGTCCAGTATTATATTTCTTATCTTCAACCACCTGTCCATCGTGCATGGTTATTTTCCTGGTTACATAAGGTTCCACTTGTTCATAATTATGAGTAACAATCACTATTAGTTTTTCGCCAGAAAGTTGATGAAGTAACTCAATTATTCCTTCCGCCGATTTGCTGTCAAGATTTCCAGTAGGTTCATCTGCTACAATTATAGGCGTTTCTTTAGCTAGTGCTCTTGCAATGGCTACCCTCTGCTTCTGACCCCCTGAAAGCTTAGATGCTTTTGTATTTATATATTTTAAAAGGCCCACTTTTTCAATAATTTCAGTTACTTTATCTGCCACTTCTTTCTTTTCATATCCGCTCATAAGAAGTACTAATTCTACGTTTTGATAAACTGTATAGCTATTTATCAAATTAAAAGTCTGAAATATATTTCCAATATATTTTTTTCTATATTCTTCAAGATCTTCTTGGGAAAAACCACTCGTAGGCTGTCCCATTATAAACATTTCACCTTCCTCATAGGAATCCAATCCAGAAATTACATTTAAAAGCGTGGATTTACCACTACCACTTTCTCCTGTAATTGCAACAAATTCACCTATATTCAACTCTAAATCGACTTTAGAAAATCCTGTAGAGACAAGACCATTGCCGGTATAGAACTTTGATACTTTTTCTAATCTAAGCATTACACCCTCCTATTTTGTATTTATTTTATCATATCATGTTATAGTTTTATCCGTCCATGATTATTAACCGAAATTAAGATTTCGTAATAAAGTTGTAAGATTTATAATTTTTATTCTTGTACCTCTTTGTTTATAACACATAATAAAAAAACAGAGTACATATGTACTCTGTTTCATGGAGGCGACACACCGCTACCAATTTTGTGGGGAAGAACTTATACTAATTCTTCTTCAGTCGGAAGATTTTCATGATTTTTATAAATTAAATTATTTTTAAAATAGTTGTTGACATACCACTCATTGAGTGGTATACTAAAGACAAGTTAAAGATAGAGAGTAAATAAAAAGGAGAAAGAAAATGAGAGAGATATTAGTAAAAAACATGAACGGTTATGAGTTAGATTTTACAGCAGTAATAGATTTGATGGATGAGGACATCAGGGAAGAATTACACAACGAAGGTTATGACACAGAGCAAGAATTTTTTACAGCTTATGAAAAAAGGCACGCAGAAAAATTTAACGAAGAATGGGAATTATCAAAAGAAAACCCATGCTGGTAAAGACCTACTGATGAGTATTTGCAAATTAATACGAAACGCCTTCGGACGTCTAGGTTAATACTAAAAGGATTAAAAGGAGATAGGAAAATGAAGGATGTAGCAACTCAAGGAATGAAAATAGTATCAGGTAAAAACGTCGACAACAAATCGCTGAACAATTTAGTAAAAGCAGTAATAATTAACTTTAATGATGCTAGAGGAGATATTGCAGTCACTAATGATAATTTTGGCACAACCGAACAGCACATGGACTTCACCGAAGGACGAAAAGCTGCTGGATTAAATCCAATGCAAATCGTTTTTTCGGGAGTTGAAACCGAAGCAATGTTTGATGGTAGATATATGGATAAAAATGATAACATATGTTATTTCAAAGACTTACTAAGCAAATAAGGAGTAAAATATGACGATAAAACAAGCTAGAACTAAAGCCGGACTAACTCAAAAAGAAATGTCAGAACTAATGGGCATTCCAAAGCGAACTATCGAAAATTGGGAAAGTGGTGCACGGTCTTGCCCTGGTTGGACAGAGCGACTAGTTATAGAAGAATTGAAAAGAATAAAAAATGCCCCGCCTAGATAGGCGGGGTATAGTTATACCTACAACACTCAATTCGCTTTGTTGGAGGTTTATTACATTATATATATTATTATCGGTAGCCGCAAACAATATAAACCTGTTTTCCGGCACCAAAAACCTTTTTTACAACTTCTCGGCAAATTTGTCTGTTATAGTGATCCAGCCATCGCCATTTTTTAATTTGCCACGTCTGCCTTTTACCTCAACTATTGTATATGTGTGTCCTTTGATTAAATTTCTAGTTTTTTTAGATGTTAAGCTTTGTGTTTTGCGCACAACCAAATTGCCTTTTGCCTTAACTTTAAAATTGGTACCAGTCAATTTGCCATGCAACTCTCCCCATTTTTTAGGCTCAATATAAGGTAAAGGGCACAGTTTTCCGTTTACGTCAAAATGTCTAATGACGCGACTGTCTGGTATATTTAGTCTTTTTTGCAGTGCTTGTACCAAATCAGCTGTATTTTTTATTGTCTCATCTGTAATGATGAGTTTTCCATTTTTCTTTTTGCAACACATTTCGATGCTAACCGAATTTTTGTTATTACATCGCGAGAAGTATTTGTGTCCAAAATCAGCATAAGGACTGCCTTGATCTAAGTACCCTACAGATCCGACTGCCCATGCAACATCTTTTTCCCTTACCGATTTTACGATATGGGTATCGTCGACAAAATAATGGGCTGATGCGCCACGGTCGCCTCCCTGGAAATACATTCCGTTGGCAAGGGCGCTGGATTCTGCTCCAACCCAATGGACTACGATATAATCAATTTTTCTTCTTCTGCCTTTATCATGATTAAACTTGGTAAGCATTTTAGTTGTTTTTAGCATTTTTCCTGTCCTCCTGTTTTTTTAAAATTCTTTCAAGGGATTCTCTAACTTCAGGGTACTTTTTTGCCAAAGTTTTTAATTCCGAAAGAAGGTCTTGAAACATTTCAAGACCTTCAACATTCACATTAACTTTTAAGCCAGCCATTATTTCGCCTCTTTTCTAAGCACCTCAATTGCATTCAGCATCATCTTCGGCATTGGTACACCCATAAGCGCTGAATTTTCTGCGATGCTTAAAATTTCATTAACTAAAAATCCAATAATTACTGCATCTTGTATATATGTAGTGCCCATCTGTAGGTCCAGTCTGTAGGCCAACAATACTATACATAAAACCAAACCTTTTCTGCATAAACCCTTAAATCCTGCTCGGCTTTCTAGCGCACCATTAGCAGTCTTGTTAGATCTCTTGAACACCCCAGCTACAATTAAGCCTGTGGCGTAATCAACTGCCATACAAATAATAAGTGTTGTCAGTCCGATGGACCAACCACCAAATAGTGTTGCGAACACACTTCCAACTATTCCTGCTGCTGCACAAATTGTTTCTTTCATTTTTTTACTTTCCTTTCTTTCAAATAAAAAAGAGCCTTTCAGCTCCCTATTCTCCTATAATTTCTTTGTATTCTTTTTCCGTTATTTTCCCTTTAGTCACTGCGTTTCTGACCATCTCTTCATTCCAAAACCCTAGCTCGTAATATCTCTTTATTTTTTCATAACTGTTCATTTTTGTCCTCGCTTTCGTTCGGTAGCTCAACGTCCGACATCATTGCAATGTAATCTATTATGGCGTCTTGCTTTGCAAGCTTTGCTCTCATGTTCTCCCATTCTCTTGTTTTTTTAATGCTCTCTTTTCTTTTTTTTATTTCCATTATTCCCTCCATAGTTCTTTGTAAAATTTATCCATATAACGTATGAGTTTGTACGAGTTGCCTTTGTTGGTATGAGCTACCCAACCTCCATAAAGTTCCTTAAATTTCTTTCTTTCCAATTTTCCGTTTTTAACTTTTTTTCTAAAATTCCGAAACTTTTTCTTTTCGCGGCTAGTGGGTTTAGAATCGGAGCTTAAGAAGAGCAAGTTTTTCAAGCGAAGTATCTTTGTCGTTTTAGGATTGAATTGAAACCCTATATCTTCCAGTTGTTTGTCAAACTTTACTATCATGTCCTCCCATTCTCTTGCTTTTTTAATTCTTTCTTTTATTTTTTTCATTCCCATCATTCTCTCCATAGTTCTTTGTAAAATTTATCCATGTAGCATATCAGCTTATATGAGTTACCTTTACCGGCATGAGCTTTCCAACTTTTAAAACTGTCCTCAACTTTTTTTCTTTCCAATTCTCCGTTTTTAACTTTTTTGACAAGTCTTCTAAGCTTTTTCTTTTCGTGCTTTACATTGTCACGATCTACGCTCATTATTACTTTGCCTGAGCTAGTGAGTTTAAAATTGAAGCCTAAGAAAAGTAACTTTTTTAAGCGGAATACCTTTGTTTTTTTAGGATTGAATTGAAACCCTATATCTTCTAGTTGTTTTTGGATCTCGCTTTTGCAGTATTCTAAGTAAGCCTTGTCGTGGTGGATGAGCACAAAATCATCCATATATCTGACATAGTATTTTATTTTAAGCCTTTCCTTTATGAAATGGTCTAGATTGTCCAGGACGGATATACCTGCAATTTGTACCATCTGGCTCCCAGCATCATATCCTTTGTCTCCTTCATACTGCTCTTCCAAGATTTTTTCTACAGCATTGTAGATGTCTGGCTCGAGTTTACTTTTAAATTTTTCTTTGACGACACTATGCTGCATTTCCTTGTAGTAGCTTTTTATGTCAAACTGCCCTACATAGCAAATATTGCCATGGTGCCTGTAATATTTCTTGAGATATTCCACAAGTTTATCTCTAGCGTAATCGGTCCCCTTTCTTTTTTGGCAAGCACAATTGCCACTGATAAAGCTCTTTGTCATCCGAGGATACAATGCATTATCATTGAGACTCCTTTGGTATACTCGGTCTCTAAATGCTATGCTGGCTATTTGTCTTTTTTTGGGATAGTAAATCATAAAACGATTTACTCGCCTCGGCTCATATGATTTGTTTTTAAGCTCTTTTTCTAGCTTAAGGCACTCTTCTATTCCGTTAAGGTAAAAATGGGCTGCTTGATTTTTATGCAACTTTCCATTTTTGCATTTAAGCATTGACTCATACAGTGATTCAAATTCTGTTATTTTTTCCATAACGTTTCTAGCAAAACCAGCCTGTGGCCGTCTGCATCATTATAGTTGTTCTGCCTGTGGCATGGCTCTCAGCTCCTTGTGACTAAGCTTCGGAGCACCACTCTTGCAGAGTAGCTTGCAGCTCCTTTTGTGCTCACAATCGGGGCGCAGCGCAACGCATTATAGCTGTTGTTGTTGTTGGCGTAGCCAGAAGAATTGACGTTCCACGCATTATAGCCGTTGTTGCGGTTGGCCGAACGTATCCTAACATTCTGCGCACGATGCAGCTTACAGCCAATAAGGACATTATTTTTCGTAACGCCTTATATCACTTTCTTTCCAATACTTTAGTAATGTTCTCACTTCTATCGTAAGCTCGCTCCAATACTTTATTTTTTTGAGTTTTAAGTGAAAAACTGTTTGCGATAATTGTATAAGTGCAAGGAGATTGTTGCAGTTCCTCGCAGCGCGCTCCTGCAGTTTTTTTCTTTCTTTCCAGTTGTCAATATTTTTACCCACCACTATATTGTTTGCAGTCCACGCGTCAATGTAAATGTCTTTAGCGGTCCTGATGATGTCATCTGTAAGTGAACTTTGATATTCTTTCAAAAATATCTTATCATTTTTTGTTATTTTTAAGGTATGACTTGCAAGTTGCATCGCTTTTACAATAACTTCTAACTTTGACTTTTTTTCCGGTTTTGCCATATTTACCTCCTTTTATAAAATACCACGGGATCCGTGGGTCCCGTGGATTATTAGATTAACAGATTACACAAGCGGGGGCGCAGCGCAACGCATGATAGCTGCTGCCGTTGTAGGCGTAGCCAGAAGAATTGACGCTCCACGCATTATAGCCGTTGCTGCGGTAGGCCGAACGTAAACTAACATTCTGCGCTGACGTAGGATTTTCTAGTGCATACGTAATGAGACTCTGGTATATGGCCGGACGCCATTCCATAGGCGTAGTCCGTTCTGATGCATGCTTCCAGTAATCCCAGTAGCTTCCTTCGCCTGATGTTTGCGGTTTTATATACATTTGTTCTAGCGACGGCAAGAAAAACTTATCATAAGTTGCTTCTAAGCTGCCATCATCAATAACTGTATTTAGTGCCGTGGTTATCTTGACGGGTTGTATACATGATAAAAACTCTGCTGAGAAGCCACTCATAAAACCGGGCTTGTCAGCATTTGTTGCTGGTATTCTGTCAAATTTGTTCTGCGATTTCCACCAGTTTTGTTCACTGCTATTAAGCCATTGTCTTATAGCACTTTGCGACCATCTGTTATAGCCATATGCGACTTTATGCGAACTGTTAAGTTGTTCTGTTCCTTCTTTTTTAAGCACACCTAAGGTAGCGCCTTCTGTCCCAGCTGTCACTGGCACTGTTTCTATTGCTTCTGCTGTTGCTCCGTTTTTATAAGTTGATACTGTCCATTTTGCAATTTCAGTATCCGGGAATAATCTAAGTCCGCTTATTTGTCCTTCTTTTGGCACTGGCTGTGCTAGTGTAAACTGGTAAGTGCCAGGCTGCGCTTTGCCCCAACTGGTATCAAGTGTAAAATTGTACGTGCCTGCTGGTAATTCTGCCTCTGCATAGTACAGCGCCTCATCCTCATCAAAAGGTATGCCATAAGGTGTAGCATAGTGTGACTGTAGGACCATGCCTGGTGTTGTTGTGCCATCTTTTAGTGTAACCTCTTCAAAACTCACAATGTCCATAGGCATTGTGTACTCTTTATTTATGGATTTGTCTGACCATGGAATCATCAATTGGTCGCCTATATGTAAGACCTCTTGCGCCACTCCACTTTTTACAAGTCTTTGCACTGCTTTTATATCAGTAGGCAAGGCAGAAATTTTATCCCCAGCTAGTAACTCGAGCAGCGTATTGTTCTTGTGTAATTCGTCTGCTATCTGCCGTCCTGTTTTGTCGAGAAATAATGGTTCTGTAATTAAGCTCATACTTGTACCTCCTTATAATTTATGCATAGCTTACCATCGACTACCACTAGTCCTGTGTTTTCTATGGTAACTTTGATATTTCCAATTTCGGCTTTATTAAGCTCGATTTGTGCTGCGCTATCTGTGACTTGTTGTGCCGCTTCAATAGCTTTAGTTTCATGCTCGCCTGCCTCTTTTGCAGATGTAGAAGCCTTTTGAGAGTCTTCGCTCGTTGTTGTGGCGAGAGTCTTTATATTTTCTTCTATTGTTTCAATGGCATTTTTGGTATTTAAAATATTTTCCTGGATTTCAGACGATTCCTTTTTATATTTTTCGGCAAGTTGCGATGCATCAATTGCAGACTGTTTTGCTTCTGTAATTTGGCCCCAAACCGTTGTTTGGGTTGCATCCTCTACATAATCTTTCGGTTTTGCTTTAGCTTTGACAGGAAGCTGCACTTCGAGGATCGTGGTGTCTTCTTGATTTATGTATGCACGAATTGCAATTGCCGTAGTTAAAAGTTCATTCGGTATGTTTGCTATGATTTTCTTCTCTTCAAGTGTGGCTTGCACTACATAGGCAGTCTTATCAATTTTTCTTGCAAAATGCACCAAAGGCGCTTCTACCAAATCTATGCCTTCCACTACTAGCTTTTGTCCTTGGTCCCATTGATGCAATTCGTTTGCTTTCATTTCGCCGTAACTTTTCGCCGGGCTTGTATATACTAGCATTTATTCACTCCTTTCTTTTTTATGTAGGTTTTATAACCTCTTCAAGTTTTAGTTTTATCTCGTCAATCTCTTTCTTCTGGTCTTGAATCAGTTTAAGCATTCCGGGAATTAAATATCTCGCGTCCCAGTTAGTGGGTGTTCCTGTTTCCAATTCGGCAGCCATGGGATATATCTTTGCAACATCTTCTGCGATGAATCCGATACAGTCAATTCCAAATCTTGGGTCGCTAGGGTTTATTAAGTCGTCATTATACTTAAACTGCACTACTGGAAGCTCATAGAGTTTTTCCGGATTGAGTTCTTCATTTTCAACAAGCTTAATATCATGTTTCCATTTTCGGCTCGAACCTGCTGCATATAAGATTTGGTGAGGCGCACCAGTAGCAATTCTCGCATTAGCTCCCCCTGATGTTGCGGTATCGGCATTGCTAAGAAAAACTTTGGAAAGATAGGCGTTATCTCCAAATCCGATGTATTCGGAGTGGGAGTGGTTTTCAAGCGCGAGCGCTCTTTCGTAAGAATAAACTGTTCCGCTGACATGTATGTCTCCCGAAGAATCTATCTTTGTCCTTCGCTTGGTGTCGGAAACGGTACCTCCACCAGGGCATAGAAAGATTGCCCCTTTTGCATATATATTTGTATTTTCATATGCTGCCGCATCACTAGGTGATCCAACTTGCAAATTGTTGAAGTCGTTTACTCCAAGCAGTAAATGTTCTTGAGAGATCCAGTCATCACCGATTACTCTGTAAATCTTTCCACCCAGTTTAAGTGTTTCTGTCGCAATTGCTTGCTGGGTAATCTCTGTAACTCTTTGTGGTGATATTTCATTTTCACCAACCGATGCAACTCCTGGCGGTAATTGACTCCAAGTTATTTTTGCATCAGGTCCCATTGTGACATTTTTGCCAACTTCTAAGCCTAAAACGTTTATTGCTTGCATGTTTAAAATTCCATCAATTGTCCATGCTGAGTTGAATGGACCATCTATGCCAGTGCGCGAGAAGCCAATCCCACCTGCGTTGATCCTGATTACATTTTTTGCATGTTCTTTTGGCAGGCTATCCACAACCAAAATCTGCTTGCCGTCGTAAACTACATAAGAGTCTCCCATCATGCCCATTATTGATTCTGTTGCTTTTGATAATTTGTCCGTTAATGTAGTGTATACTCTTTCCTCCGCGCCGTCCCATATAGTTGCTTTTTCTTTGAAAGTATTTAAGACTTTTTCTTGAGCATTTATTGAATCTACTACGGTGTTTATGTAGTTGTCCAATACGCAATTCGTTAGTCCAGGGGTATTTAGACTTTTTGAGAGTTCATAGACTCTTGCCATTAGTCTTATTTCAGGAGTAAAGGTTTTGTCTATAATGCAAACAGTGTCTCCCAGTTCAGCTTCTGCAAGCAGAACTTCACTTTCATAAGTGATTCTAGGTTTTGATAATTCTTCTAGCTTTTCTCTAGTAGCTTTTAGAAGGTCATTTTTACTCTCAATTTCTTCAAACTCAACTTTGCCAAAAATGTGTTTTTTCCCGCCCTGGCCGTCTGGGATTCCCCAAACGGCTAGAGCGGTTAAATCTTCCACATAAGGTTTTCCATTATTTATTTCAGAAAAATCAATCCTTCTTCCATATCCCTCGCCAACCTCTTCACCTTTTCCGTAGCCATAGAGAGCTGTAACTACAGGCTCTGCATGAACAGTTCTTTTAACACTCGCTAAGTTTTCTCCTGTAACGAATCTCTCTCCTTTAAATGTTCCTCGTCTAGATAGAATGTCTATGAATCTATGAGAAATTTTATTGTTGCTGATTTCTATCCTAGTTTTCAATTCGCCCTTATAGACATCCACTATCTTATGGATTGCTTCCTTAACAGAAATTCTGTAGAACTGTATCGAGTTAAAGCCTAGTGCTCCAATAGTTCCAACTTCCCACCTAGTGTTTTCTAAAGCTCTTTTTAAAGCTATGTCTGCTGTGTCGTTGTATATTTTTACTTCTTCAATAAAATCACCAAAGGTTTCGTAAAAAGAAGCTTCGCAAAATACGCTTCTAGTCTTTTCTCCGGTATCCTCACCAATTTCCTGAACGATGAATTCTTTCCATTCTTTCTTGTCCTTGAAAACTATGCGATAATATTTTTCGATTTCGCAATTTGAATCGAGCTCTAGCTCCAGTGTTTCTTCACCGTTTAAAACTTCTTTATGAGTAGAGTCGATTGGTTCTACTTCATATAGATATTGTTCTTCTCTATTAAAGATTTTTATCATAGCCACCTCTCCTCATAAGTCATTTTCACTTCCATTTCAGGATAAACGCCTAAGTTGTTAACTCCAGGATCTAAATAGAAAAAGTCACTCTCGATTTGAATCGAGTAGTCAATGTTTTCATCATTTTTTTTGGTCTTCCATTTTCGAGAAAAATCAACTTCAAGTTTATCTCCTGGCTTGAACGAATGTTTTATTGCAATAGATTCTCCTTTGTCTAAGTGCCCTATCCGAACTTCTTCTACTTCACTTGTAAATTTAAAATCAAAGCGTGGAAGTGTCTTGTATGTCCCTTCCACTTTATGCTCTAATATACCCTTAAATTTAATCACCGGCCCTTTTTTATATGAGATAGGGTCTAAGCACAAAAATGACAATGTCGCCGATCCTGTGTATAGCAATTTTTCAAAATCGGTAGCACCATCCAATATTGCTAGGTCATATATCCCGGAATCATCAAGTTCTAGTTTTTTCGGCTCTGCGGTATAAAGCATTTGAGCGAGCTCTCTTACTTTTTTAATTACATCCTTGCCTGAGTCTTCGATGATTCGTATATCAACTTCAATTGTCTTTGCGTCAAATCTGTTTGAAAGGAATTTCGCACCATTAAAATTTGGAATCTCTAAGCTTTGAGTTATTACAGGAGGTAGGAAAGGTCTTCTGATTTGCTCAATTTTAACAAAGTTTGAAAAATCTATGTTGTTAAATATCATGCTCTACCTCCTCTCAATTTTCGATATCTTAAGGTATCTAATTTCCTTGCTACTTTTTCTATGTCAGCTTCTTCGCGAACCACCATCTCTTTAACTACAATAGTGCTGGATGCACCCCCAACTTTTTCAAGAGCCTTGGCCATTATAGCTGGTAACTTGTTAAGTGGCATGATAGCTTCGCCACCAGTCCTTGGCTCTGCGAAGCCGTGTAACCCTGAAAGTGTAGGAAGGATTGTAGGTGATTTGAAGATACCACCTTCGGCATGCCAATTGATACTGAACTTCGGTACCTTTGGCGGTACCAAGCTAAATTTGCCCGTGATATTTATATGGGGCAACTTTAATTTTGGCAAGCTCCATTTGAACTTGAAAAAGCCTTTGATTTTATCTATCGCTTCTTTTACTTTTGTTTTCGCCGTATTTATAGGACGAGTGATGGCCTCTTTTATTTTTTTAAATTTTTCCGCAATCGCTTCTTTAAGCTTTGCAGCTTTTTCCTTAATTTTGTCCCAATTTTTATAAAGCAATACTCCGATTGCAATCGCTGCTGCGATTCCAACCATAATCATGCCAGCTGGGCTGAACACGAAGCCAATAGTTTTTCCGAGCCCAGAAGTCAAAACTTTAGCAAAGTTTTTGATTTTGTCCCAATTCTTAACAAGCTTGGATCCAGCTTTAATTACACTTCCAGTTTTTTCAACAATTGTTCCCAATACGACCAAAAAAGGACCAATGGCCGCTACCATTAATCCTATTTTTACGATGATTTCTTTTTGCTCTGGCGAAAGTTCTTTGAACTTTTGAATTACATCTCTTAGCTTTTGAATGAAAGGTGTGATTATTGGGAGTAAGACTTCGCCCAGTTCTCCACCTATGTTTTTAAACTCAGTTGTTAGTGTCCTCATGCTACCACTAGCACCATCCGCTTCTCTTTTAGCTTGGCCTTGGGCATCTGCCGTTTGTTCCATAATTAACGCTAATGTAGCGGCTTGCTTTGTAGCAAGATCCATTTCACCTTTTCCGCTATAAAGGCCCATTTCCAAAGCTTTTGTTTTTATCGTAGCAGCGTTGACACCCATTCCGTAGTTGTCAAGCATGGAGGTATTACCTTTCAAGGCTCCGGTTAGTGCTTGTATAGCACTTTCCGTTGTACCACCAAACATCGCGGTTAAATCTCCTGCTAGTTCTACTAATGTTTGCGACTGCTTTGCTGCTTCTTGTTCACTCAGTCCGCCAATGTTTTGAAGCATCGCTCCCATAGTGTTCGCGTATTCTAGGGCTTTGTTTTCAGCAATTCCATAATAACCTTCAAGCCCATCCGCCCATTTTTTCACATCTTCTGATGCATTTTTGAAAATCTGATCGGTTGCGCCAAAGGCATCTTCTAAGTCCGCCGCCATTACAAAGCTCGCTGCACCTACGCCAACAATTGGTGCTGTCACTTTTGTTGAAAGGCTCTTACCAAATCCGCTCATTTTAGCGCCAACTTCTTTAAATTGCTTTGCTAAGTTGTCAAGTTTAAAGCTCGCAACTTCTCGAAGTTGTTTTTCGAAGTTCTTTAATTTTGATTCAGTTTCAACGATTTCGCGTTGAAATGCTCTATACTGTGCCTCCCCTATGTCGCCTTTTTCAAATTGTTTTTGAACATCTGCTTCAGCTTCTTTTAATTTATCTAACTTTCCCTTTGTTTCTGCAACCTGGTCGGTCAATAGCTTCTGTTTTTGAGTTAGGAGTACCGTATTGTCCGGGTTAAACTTAAGGCCTCTTTCAACTTTTCGTAGCTCGGAACCTAGTTCTCTGCTCTTTTTATTTATGTCTTCTAGCGCCTTATCCAAAGCAATTGTGTCCGCACCTATCTTGATTTGCAGTCCTTTAATTGTTTTTGCCATATAACCACCTCCTAACCTAACATTGTGTCTATGTCTCGTTGATTTGCAATTCTTACGGAACTCTCTTCGTTTTCTGTGTCCGTAAACTTGTCAACGAAATCTAAATAATCGTTTAACGAAAAAAGATTAAGTTCTTCGAAAGTTAATCCCATTCTTTTAGCTGATGCTAAGATTCCAATTTCCATTTTGTCAGTAGGCGCCGTCTCGCCAACATCTTTTAATTTAGACGGCTCCACGAAAAAAGCCTTCAAAGGCTTCGCCTAAAATTTCTCCTATTAGTTCCGTATCGTCGAAAAAGAAATGTTCTAATTCAGATACCCATTTTTCAAAACAAGGGACAGAAAATGGTTCAGCGGTTTTCAATATTGCCCACAAAACTTGAAGGACAATCATGCCGTCATAGTTCTCCGCATTCGATTCTAAATTTTGAAAAGATAACAGATCTCCCATGATGTCTTTTTTAAACTCTTTTTTGTAAATAAAAAGAGTTAGTGGACTAGCCACTACTCTTTGTTTTTTCTCATTAATAACTATCTCTCTCATTTTTTTACTCCTCTGCTTTAGGCTCAAGCACTGTTTTAAAGAATCCGTCATATACAGACTTGTTAGATTCCGAAAGTTCCAGCGTACCTTTTACTATTTTTTTGCCATTTATAATTGTCGGCATAGCGACTATCGAAAGGCTTTGTTTGTCAGGATCCGGCTTGTCGTTCTTCGTGTTGTGTTCCTCGTTTGGTCTTGAAGCTTTACAGTTATAGTAAATATATCTCTTATTTTTTTTGTTTCCTTCAACTTCAAAAAGAAGTGCAAATTCCTTTTGCTGTCCGTCAGCAACTTCAACAACCATGCCGTTGCTATCTTTTTCCCAGCCTAGCATTTCCATTAAAATTTCGTCAGGGACTAACGCGATTTCGAGGTCTCCGGAATATCCATTGTTCGATGTCATTTTGAAATACGCTATATTGTCAGCATAAAAAACGCTGTCCTCTCCTTCGGCATTTAAAGCAAGTTTTACTGCTCCAGGGATGTTTTGGGGAGTCTTATACTCACCTGTTAAAGGGTCTAAAAATGCGATGTGCACATTACTAAGCCCAAATAAAACTTTATTATTCATTTTCAACCTCCATTTTTTGAATGTAAAAAACAACTTGGTATAACTTTTCATCGTTTATCCAAGTTGTTTCTTTTATATAATTTATTTGATTTTTTTCTAAAACCTCTTCGATTTTTTTCTCACTTTCTAAATCTTTGTTTTTTGTGTATAGCTCAATTTCATAGTCAATTAATTTTGCGTAAATCTTATTGTCTGCAAAAATCCCATCTTCTCCGTCTACAAAATAAACTACAAAGGGAGGCTCAGCTTTGCGTGTAAAATGCGAATACGCCACAGGTAATCCTGTTGTTTTTAAAATCTTATATAGTTCTTCCATGTTTAGCCTCCATTCTTTATAATTTCTTCTATTTTGTTTTCAAAAGGCTCCTTGTACTTCTCGAACGCTGGTGCCATATGTTCATTTTTTTTAGTTCTCTTGTCATAGGTTCCGTATTGATTTTTAACGATGTGCCCTTTTTCTAAAAGATGGACTAAGTGCGGATAATCCTTGTTGTAAATTGTAGCTTCCACTTTGCCAAGTTTTTTAATTTTTCGTTTTGCAAAACCTTTTTTATAGTTCTGTCTTGGCGTTTTAGCAAGAATCACAACCTCTTCAAGGATTTTGTCGGCAGTGCTGTCAATTTCTTCTTCGATGGCTTTTTTAACATCGTCGCTGTAGTCTTTAGCAGCCTTTGCGATTTCCTCCGCTAAATTTTCAATACTTATACTACTCATTGCCAATCTTCCTTTCGCAGACTATTTCTAGCTCACTACCTTTTCTATAAGTCCTTACTACGCTGAATACCTCTTCACCTTCAGTTTTTATACGTTGTTCGCCTTCATAGTCTAAATAATCAGCAAGGACAATTTTAATCTCAGGCTTAAGTCCTGCAGAAGCTCCTTTGTAGAACTCGTTTTGGCCTACTGACTCAATTTTTGCGAATACAGTTCTTTCTGTTTCCTTGGCAGTTTGATTGCCAATTGAATCTTCGGTAAATTCCAATTTTATAAGTTTTACTATTTGATCAAACATTTTCAGCCCTTCTTTTTGCAATTCGATTTTTTATGCGATAAGAAATTGATTTTGGAAGTGCAATGTCTTCGTTTTTGTTTTTGTATCGCCAAAGCGAAAAATCAACAAGAAGCATTCTATCTTCCGGAGAATCGTAATCAATTTTTATTGACTTTGATTCTAGCTCGGATTTTGCTGCTTTTATTTCTTCAAGCAAAGCTTTGTCTTTTTGGTCGTGAGAAATTCCTAAATTCAATTTTAGAATTGCTATTATTTCATCCATTTTTTCTCTCCAAATCACAAGAAAAGCAGGGAGAATCTCCCTGCTATATAAATTATGCTCCTAAGACCGCCTCACAGCTGCCAACCTTAATTGCGCGTTTGTTTGCGTCTAATTCAATTACGGTAATGACATTACCTGCTACTGCTGCAATTTCAGTCTTGCCGTCCCAATCTGTAAATCCTCTTGGCTTATCTCCGTTCATAACTGAGATTTCTTGCGCCGCTACTTTATATTTAAGAGTTGTACCGGATTCTTCTTTTCCAGTTACAGTAACCGCAGTGTGACCTGACTTACCTGCTGCTGCCGCTAGGATTAAGTCTCCAATTTCTTCATTTGCATAGTCGATTTCAAATTCAGCTGTTGTAGTTACTGCTGAATTTCCGAAATTCAAACTAACAAATCCTTCTGCAATTACAGGCTTGCCGTCGTATCTTGCTGTTCCGATAAATACAGTCTGATCTTGTAATGCTCTTACTTGGTCATATCTGTTAAATGTCGCGCCTGCTCTTTCTGCAAGAACATAAAGACTTCCGTATCCGCCAACAATTTCATTGTCAGGTACGAATGGTAATTCAATCATTTCTCCGCCAATTACAGGCATTTCATTTGCCATGCCTGATACTAAGGCTGCTGCTGAGTTAAATGCTAGTGCTTTTGTTTTTATTTCAATGCAAGTTGCATGATTTACGCACCAGAACGGAGTGTCTCCAGGTGCTGCGTATGTAGGATCAGCTATGCCTAAAGCTTTTACAACAGGACCAAAGAAATCTGCTCCGCTTGTGCTTAATAAGCTTAATTTTTTAACATTTGAAGCGTGTAAATCTTTCCATTCGATTTTGTCGTCAAGTTCGCTAGGTTTTGAAGTTTGACCTAATCTTTTTGCAATTCCTAGTGGTTTTTTGCGACCATCTCCATATAAAATTGCTTTGTCAATTCCAAGACCAATTGACTGACCAAGCATTTCAATGATTTCTGTTCCTAGTTCAATATCTGAGCTGTCTTCTAGTGTTGAATTGGAGATTGGAATAAATCCGCCAATCTTGAAGCCATCTAATTCTACCTGTCCTATTGAGAAATCGATTTCATTTAGATAACCTGTAGCTTCTACCCAGACTGCTTCTGGTACTGTTCCCATCACATTAGCTCTAGCTTTGCCCTTGATTGGCTTTAGCTTAATTTTTGTGATAAGCTTTGAGTATTTATTCATGTTGTCTCTCAATAAGTCAATGACAACCTCAGGGATGCCTAACTCTTCGCCCGAAACACTTCTTTTGCTTATAGCGATGTCTTTTGCTCTTGTAATAAAGCCTTTAATCTCTTCACTATCGAAAAATGCGTCTCTTTCTTCGACTGTCATGCCAAAAAATCTTGTTCTTTTTTCCATATCTTTTACTACTCCTCTTTCTTTTTTTTGCGGTTGTTTCTTTTCGCGATTACTCTTTTCGTCAATTTCTGCAATTTCTTCTTCGATTCCTGAAACCTCTTCATCAATTTCTGTTAATTCTTTTTCAAGATCTTCATCTGCTAATTCTTTTTCAAGATCTTCAACTTCTTTTGTAACTAACTTGATGTCCTCTTCAGTTTTAGCCTCTTCAAGTGCTACTTCTAATTCTTTTTTTCTAGTAGAAAACTTGTCTCTTTTTTCTGCGAGCTCTTTCTTTCTTTGGTTCAATTCTTTCAATTTTGTTCTTAGTTTTAGTTGTCTAAGCATGTGATTCCCTCCAATTTTTTTCTTAAATTTTCTTTTTTAACTTTGATTTCTCTTTCAACGTTTGCCTCTTGTTGTTTTTTTCTAGCTGCAATTTCTGTCTGCTCATACGCAGGGAAGGTGCAAACTGAAATTTCTACAACATCAGCTTCTTTCACTGTCCAAACTGTTTTTCCGTCTTTTTGTTCATAGTCTTCATCAATTGGGTAAAAACCAAAAGAACAGCCCGTTATGTCGCCACGCTGAACTTTTGCGTAGACATTCATAGCTGAACTGTCCTCTTGGTTTATAAGTGCTCTTGCCCAAAGGCCTTTTTCATCTTTTTTAAGCTCTAATGTTTTGCACGATTTTCTTCCCAAAACAAAATCGTGATTGTGATTAAACAGACATCTGATGTCGTTGTTTATAAGCGAGTTGTCTAAGGCTTCAGGAGCGATTTTTTCAAAACATCCAGGCCATAATTCCGTTTCTGTGTTGAAAACAACAAAATGGCCTTCGATGTATTTCTCGCCATTTTCTTCACTTCTAACCGACAAATTGTTTTTGAAGAAAGCGCGTCTCAATTCTTTTGTCACTCTTCATTACCTCCTTTCAGTTTTTTCTGATCTCCGAGTTTTTCAACCGGAATGTAGTTTTCTAATACGAAATACTTGTTCATCTCCTCGTCATTTACTGGTGAATAATCAAATTCACTTCTGCCTTCATTACGGCATAGCATGCCACCGCCGACCATCTCTTTTACAAAGCCAATCTGTTCAGTCAAGCTATATTGCATCAAACTTTTGGGATTGAACTTGACATATTGGTTGTCTTTGCAAATTTCCTTCCTAGTAATTTCTTGTTGGATTATGGTTGCAATCGACATAATTGTCGTTGCAATGAAATTGTTGTATTCTTCCTTGTTAAATGCGCCAACGCCTAGCATGAATGTAGGCACGCCTATTGCTCCAGCAAGGGCTTTTAAATCTAGTTCTAAGCCATCTTTTATAGATAAGTCATTAAGTGTTAATGGCTTTACTGTACTGACATTTATCTCCCCTGCAGGAATCAACCAGGGCTCGCCTTGTTCGGTTGTTTCTGTGTAAGAATCTAGAATCTTTTTTCTTTTTTCTTTATCCATGATTTCTTCCGCATCGGTGTTGATAGAGATTATCATTGGCGGCTTCCATTTAGACTTTAGGAAGCTTTTTTTAGTCGCGTTTGCTTGTATGATGTTAGAGGCGGTATCTTTTATCATCGGCGCAATACCTCGCCCTCTGTAAGGATTATCATCATCAGGATTGAACACAAAGTGTTCGACCTCGTCTGAGTAATAGGTTACCCCTTGATAATTGATCAAATAGCCTAGTCCATCTTTAGGAAATCTCAAACTGTTTGCTTTTAAAATTTTGTGGTCTACGATTCCTCCTTTTTCAAAGATGGGTACTACAACGCAATTCCCGTACACCATCATGTCAGTTACGATTTTTATAATGTAGTTCTTGCGATTCATACTTTTACAAGGATAAACATCTAGCATTTTAGCAAGGTTATCTTTAACCCTTATGTCGCCATTTTCCCCATTTTCCATAAGCATAATTGTCATGTTGGACACTAAATCCGCAATTCGAAATATGCAGCGCCTAACTTCTTGATTTTGAGATAATGGGGTATATCCAGGGATAATGTCTCCACCACCTTCTCCGACTATCATCACTCCTACTGGATCAGCTCTTGTTTGCTTTTTTTTACCAAATAGGTTCATTCATTATTTCTCCTTTCTAAAACCATTTATCTAATTTCCCTTTGCTTTCCATGTCTTCAAGCATCCTCACAACTCCAAAAACTGATGCATCAAATACATCAATTCGATTAGTCGGTTCAACTTTTTCGTATTGCACCATATCGTCAGTTTTTTCTATAGCTCTGACATTTTGAGTGCAGTAATCGAATGGATCTGCGTGCAGGAAGTATAGTTTTCCATTTTTCGCTTTGTCCTCTATGTATCTAAATCCTTCAGACTTTTTGTAGAAGTATTGAGGTTGATCTATAATCTTGAATCCTTTTTCTTTCATGAGAATGAAATATTCTCTGCAGAACTTTCTGTCATGGCCCACTTGTTTAATTTTGAAACTCTTTTTCCTCATATTCGCATACCAGTTGACTATCTCAGCGTGATTTACAGTAGGATTGTTACTCATTGTCAGCCAACCGTCGTCTTCCCAACCAAACAGAGGGATGTTGTCCTCTTCAGCTTTTTTTGCTGCCATAGTAATTGGGAACCAACAGTGCGGTATGATTATTAGCACATCTTCGTATAAGCCCACTAGCACAGCTGCGGTTAAGTCATGAAGCTTCGACAGGTCAGAGCCGCCATACCACTTAATCGGCATTTTGGCAAGCTCGCTAATTGTCCAATTATATTTTTGGTCAGACCGTCTAAATTCCATGATGTCGAAGTACGCTTTCATTGCCGTGGTATATACATTCAATGATTTCGCAAAAAATTCTTTTCTAAGCTGTGGGTCGTTTTGAGCCTGGATACTGTCGTTTAGTATTTCTTCCGGCCTAATTGAAACTCCGTATGCGGGATTAGCTTTTTCGTGAACTTCCGGATTCGTATAATCTATGTTTCCGTTTTCGTCAGCGTCGGCTTCACAAATAAATACGAATGTGCTCTCGTCTTTAATTGCGCCATTTAAAATCTTTTTCATAGCCAATAGTCTGCGATAACAGAATGAATTCATGTTGTCACCGGCCGTCGTAATCCCGATTAAAAGCTTGTTTGAATAAGCTTTCATTGCATCTTTGAACAAGGTGTACTGCTTTGGTTTCTTATATGCGTGCATTTCGTCACATATTGCCCAGTTGCAGTTGAAAGAGTCCTGCACATCTGGATTACAGGCAAGAGCTGTAATTTTAAAGAATCCATCATCACCGAAATTTGCAGATATAGAATGCTCATTATTGTTATCAATCACATGGAATATCTCCTCTTCAGGATCTAGTTTTGTAATGTTGTAATTAATAAAATTAAAGGATTCTAATGCTTGTTTTAAAACCGCTCCGTTAAGATATCCAGTAGAACCACTTTTCCTGTAAAGAAGTCCAAGAGCATATCCGAGGGCACCCGCAAAAGTAGTTTTTATATTTTTTCTTGGTATAAAAATAAAAGCTTCTCTAAATCTGTGAATTTTAGTGCCTTTATTGAAAAAACCTAACAAGTTGTAAACAATAAATTTGTGATAAGGCTCCAAAATAAAAGGTGTGCCGGTGAGAGGTGTGCCATCTAGTGTTTCGCCTTGACGATGCTTTAACTGCTTTTCGATTATCTGAATTACAAACTCCGCATCTTTAGGGTCAAAATAAAAATTGTCATTTTCTAAATCTTTAACAAATCTTTCGCACGCTAGAATCAAATCTTTACAAGCTTTTTTTCTGCCAGTTAAAATACTATCGACATATTTATCGACGATTATTTTGTTTTTATAAGTCATTTAAATCTTTTAGGCTCTCCATAAAATTATTGCTTTTCGGAGTGATAGAGCCCTTCTGTTTTATTTTTTTAAGTCCGATTGGAGTTAGGCCTAGGGTATTTTCATAGTTCAAAATGTCTTTTCTCATTGTCTCAATGACCAAATATTCCGGAGTCTTACGCATATTCGTTGAACCATTTTTATTCGTGTACTCTTCCACCACTGGTTTTCCCTCAGTAATGAATTGGCTGTTTAGTGTCTCATATTGCCACCTCAATTGAGCATAGGCTCTGATGGTTGGTAGAAATTCCGCTCGGTAGGTTCCAACCGAAGTCATATCACGAATTGTCTTTTTTTCTATCTTAGAAATAGCTTTTTCCTCTTCCGTTTTTGCCATAATCCTCACTCCTTTCATAAAAATTTGCTTATTTTTTGGCATAAAAAATAGCCTTTTCAGGCTTTTTTCAAAATTGCATATAATGTATCGCGCGCGCGATCCCCCTTTTACAAAAACACTCGCAGAGATGGAGATTCTCCTTGGCTTTGTTCCTCCAGGGGTGTGTTTTTTAAAATTTTTAAGGGGGCGGGTTACTTTTTCAAAAAAATTTTATGTTGGAATCTAACCTGCAGCTTTTTGCCTGCTTCGGTCAGCTCGTCGTTGTGTCTGTCATGCATCTTGTCATGACATTTTTCGCATAAGGCAACTAGGTTGTTCACATCATACTCAAGCTCAGGATAAAGGCTCGCTGGGTAAATATGATGCGCCACAGTTCCGCTTGATGTCCTTCCATATCTCAAGCACTCATGACACTTATAGTCATATCGCTTAAGGCATCTCTCTCTTAGAAGCTTCCACCTTTTGCCCTTGTAGTTCATCGTGCACCTCTGTAGTTCTTGTCGCCCTTGTTTTTAAAGCATTCTTCCATGCCGCGAAATTTATCATAGTACATTACATCCTTCTGGCAAAAGCAGCCGCAGCCCTTGTTGCTTGTTTTGCACACGCATACAATTTTCCCATCTTTGATTTTTATAAATACTCTTATTTTTTCCATAGTCTTTTTCCCATCCCGCAAAACAAAAGAACACCATCGCTTGTGATGATGCTCTTTCGGTATGTATTTTTTAAAAAGGAGAAAACACAATTTATTCTTTTTTGTCTTTTCACTACTTACAATATAACACAGTTTATTTTCCCTGGTGTCTTAACTTATTTAAATCAAAAATAAGTTCTTCGCCACTTCAAACACAAATCTGCTCTTCCATCGTCCATAGGTTGCCCTGCTTGCATCTAATGGCATAGCCTCTCCATACTGGATGTTTTTCCAAATCCCCGATATATATTCTTCCGGAATAATTCCTTTCGCTCTATCAATTGCTTTTAAAATCTCTAGCCCCTTTTCTCGGCGAAAAGCTTTTGCTGCTACAGGATCTCCTATCCCAGTTCCTTTGGGTTGTCCGTCAGCAGGAGATGGTGACTCGTGTAGTATTTCTTCACACTCTTCTTTGAGCCTGTTGTAATCTCTGATAGTCCATAATGCCTGGAAGTAAGTGGCTCTTGGTAGTATGTACTTGGTTTGTTTTATTCTTTGGTAGTCTTTCATTTATTCTCCTTTCGTGCACCGCAAATAAGCCTAAAGATTTAGGCTCTGCTGTTCCTCTTCAATTGTTGCTGGTCTGATAAATCGTTCTTTTTTATATTTTTTGTTGCGCCCTCGTTTATATTTTGTGATTGGCGCGTCCGTGGCTACTTGTACATAGTCTATGT
>JAWRJF010000013.1:0-28072 GCA_040307645.1 Anaerovoracaceae bacterium
TTTTATGTATGACTTGTCACTAATCCACACTGCTCCCATTCTTTCCAGAGCAGAAACACTGCAACTTCCCATAAAGATTGATGCCATATCTCCCATTTTGCATTTCATTACTACATCATTTAACTCTGTATTTTCAACCACCTTCCATCGGCTGAATTGCCCTTTTTCATCTTTAACAAAGCTTATGCAAACAGAGTTTTCCTCTTTTGCAAAGGTCTCCTGGTACTCTATTTTAAGAGTCAGCTCAAAAGGTGGAAACTGTCGGTGTTCCGTTTCCTTTATAAATAATGAAGGCGATATAATCTTATGCATTATCCCAATGGAAGCCGTATTAGTCTGCAAATACCCAAAATCTATATAATTATTAGAAACATCCTGTGGATTATCTAGAATATGATAAAAGTCCTCTTCACCAGTTCTAATAATAACAGTCTGGGCTTGGTCTTGCTGAAGTCTAAGATAACCTAAAAGGGATTTCAGAACCTGGGGGCTTTCATATATAATTTCTGAAACGTCAAGATGGTTTATTGTATAGTTATCGTCTCTATCGCAAACGCATCTATATGTAACATATCCTAAAAGCTCCTCTTCCTGAAAATACCCTACTCGTCTACTTTCAGAATCCTGCTTTATATCTCGTTTTTCTTCTCCCAGCTTCTCAATCATGCCATGAGTCTTTAAAACAGTCCTACTGTAGCAAGCAAAAACTTTTTCAAAATCCTCTTTGCCTAGAAATCTAAGCTTAGACACGTCTTTGCAAATAGGTAATCCTTCCATTGGCAAATGATATTGATGCAATCTGGTTTCAAAGCCATACCCCATCTTCCTATAGAAGTCAGCTCTAAAAGGCAGTAGTAAAGCTAGAAGCATTTTGTTTTCTTCTACATACCTTTCAAAATATTTAACCATTTCAAGTGCTGCTCCTGCTTTTTTATGAAGGGGATCTACTCCTAATGCCATCAATCCTGCTGCCGGTTTAATCTGACCAAATACATTCATTGAAAAATCGATTATTTTCATGGTAGCAATCAAAACATCATCTTCGTATAACCCAACAAAATGGACATCATCATACTTTTCCATTGTATCAAGTGTCTTTTTCAAATATATTTCATGGCCCTCATCGCCAATATTCTTAAATGCCGGATAAGAATTAAAATATATTGGCAAATATTCCTCTACATCTTCAGGTCCAAGAAATCTGATTTCACGTGTTTTCTCTATACAGCTGTCCATATTATCACCTTCCGTATTTTCCTAGTTTTATTTTTTCATTACTATTATACCTCAACTATTCCTATAATTTCCATAACTTTATACCCTGCCATCTCAAAACCCCCTGCTAATTGCTTTTACCGGGCAATCGTCTATAACCTTTTGCAAAAGGTTTTTGTCAACGTCTTGGTAATCTTTTACTATAGCCTTTTTACCTTCCATTTGAAAAAGCTCGGGATATGTCCTCGTGCAAATTGTACACCCCATGCATATTTCTTTATTAATATTAATTCCATCTTTAATTTCAAATTTTTCTGCAGGTATATCCCCATCTTTTACAATTTTACCAGTAATCCAGGCAAAAACTATTATGGATAAAACTGTAAGAATCCATCTGATTATCATAAATTTAAAGCCAAGAAACATTGTTTCATTTAATAACATTGGGATTTTTACAACAGCCCAGGAACTTAGTATTATTACAATATTGTTAACAGAGGCTCCTTTTTTGTGAAGCATAACGCAAAACGGGAATGCTGCATAAATTGGTCCAGCTGAAACACTGCCGAGAAGGAACGATAAAACTTTTCCTTTAATTTTTGCTTCTTTTCCCAGATATTTAGTAATTGTATCTTTTGGTACCCATGTATCCAACAGTGCAGTTAATACAAAAACAACCGGCATGATCATCAGCATCTCTTTTATATAATACCCACTGTTTTTAATTCCTTGAACCCCTATTTCAGGTCTTACGAAAAGTAATATAATGTAAGCTAAAACAATTATAGCAAAAAACATATTATTCTTGAGGGCATTTAAAGCCTTGGTCATCATAAAATCACCTCCATTATTATTGCAATAATAATGGCAAAGACAAAGCTTAACATGTTTCTCGTCAAGGCAAATTTTACACCAAATTCCCTTTTTTCAAGAGGGAAGGTTGCAACACCAACCATGGTTAAAGTTGTTAAAAACGCCACTGATGGCATAATACCAACCCCTGCACCAACCAGTGTTCCTATTAGAGGGAAAGCAATAAAAGCCGGAATCAGTGTAACGGTTCCGAAGGATGCAGCAACGACTGTGGCTACATACACATTTTGATTGCCGATAACTTCTGCAATTCTGTCAGGTGGCAAAACTGCAAGAATTAGTCCAATAGCAAAGATAACAGCGAATATAGAAAGCGCCATTCCTCTTCCCATAAAAAAAGCCTTTTTAAGGGCCTCTTTTGTTTTCCCCTTGTCTTTAAACAGGGAGAATATTACAAGACCCAAGGTTATCAACCAGACTGCAATAGTAAAAATGTCCATATACTTACTCCTTTTTCTTTGATATCCTTATGGTACAAAAGAAAGTAATAAATATATAGACACATATGTTTCTTTTTGATAATATAAAATTAAGGTGGTGAATAAAATGACAAACATTTCTTTTTTTCATGGTGTGGATAAAACACTACTCTCCCAGGTTTCCCTCACTTGCAGAAAACATGTAAAAGGTGAAACGGTTCACAATCATGGAGATATATGCAGTAGCATGCTTATAGTTATCTCAGGTAGCTTAATTGCCTATTCTCTATCCCAAAATGGCTCAGAAAACACTGTTTTTACGTTTAAGAAGGATAGTATAATCGGTGCAAACCTTATCTTTGGAAAGGAAAACCACTATCCAATGAATATTTATTGCACCGAAAACTGTGAATTACTATATATAAAAAAATCTGATGTTGAGTTACTATTGCATGATTATCAGTTTGTAATAAATTTTGTAAAATCAATTTCCTTAAATTCCCAAAGTATGAACAAAAAAATCGCTATGTATACCCAAAAAACTTTAAGGGAAAATATACTAGAATACCTCTATACTCTTTCGGCAAAACAAAGTTCAATGGAAGTAACACTTCCTATGACTAAAAAACAGTTAGCCGATTATTTTGGCGTTCAGCGCCCCTCCCTTTTCCGTGAACTTAAGAAACTGAAAGATGAAGGCATAATTGACATCCATAACAAGAATATTACCCTCTATATATCCATACTTATCCTTCCATCTTTAATCTCAACAATCCTGTCTGCCTTTTCCGCTATTCTTCTGTCATGAGTAATAACCACAAAGGTGGTTTTATATGTTTTATTAATGTCTCTCATAAGATTATATATGTTTTCAGTGGAATCGGAGTCAAGGTTTCCCGTAGGCTCATCTGCAAGAATTAACCTTGGATTATTCATTAAAGCTCTGGCGATTGCCGTTCTCTGCTGCTGTCCGCCAGACATATTTGACGCAAGATTATTCTTGACACTAGATAATCCCACAAGGCCTAAAAGCTCATGAGCCCTTGCAATATCCTCATTAGTGGTTTTCGGATTCAAAATCTTGCTTGGCATCAATACATTTTCAAGGGCTGTAAACTCAGGCAGCAAATAATGAAACTGAAAAATAAATCCAATTGTTTTATTTCTTAACTCTGCCAGTTCATTTTTACCCATAGTGTCAGTCCTTTTTCCATCTATAAAAACCTGACCATCTGTAGGTTTATCAAGAGTCCCCATTATGTTTAAAAGTGTACTCTTCCCACTTCCCGAAGCTCCAATTATAGAGTTAAAAGTCCCCTCTTCTAAAGAAAGGTTAACGTCGTATAGAACCTGGGTTTTAACCGTATTGCCATACACTTTATTTATATTTTTTAAATTCATTATATCAGCCATTTTTAATCACCTCGATTGGATCTAGTTTTGATGAACGCCTTGCCGGAATAAGTGCAGCTAAAGTTGCTGAAACAAGTGCAATAACCGCAGATAGTCCAATGAATCCATAGTCGATATAAAGTTCGATCACTGGAGTACCATCAGGGTTTAGTGCAAATTTTGTAAACATATACCCAAGACCAAGGCCTAGGGCAACTCCTAAAATTGCACCCATTATGCCAAGTAACAGCCCCTCAAAAAGGAAGATAAGACTTGCACTTCTATTTTTAATCCCCATTGCCTTAAGGATGCCAATCTGCCTTGATTTCTGAATTACTGTGATAGCTAGAACGCTGGCTATCCCAAGGACTACTGCAACTAAAACAAATATTTGTATCATAATGCTAGAAATACTTTGTCCATTAAGACCACTCAAAAGCTCTGCGTTTTGGACTTTCCAGTTTTCTATTTTATAATCCTCAGTAACCACTTTAGACAAATCGTCAGCAATAAGGTCTGCATCAAAAACTTCTTCGACCTGCATCTCTATTGCAGTAACCTTATCATCAATTAAAAATATGTTCTGTGCTGTCTCAAGAGTTGTTATCATCCAGGTTTTATTAAGAGACGCAACCTTAAGATCATAAAAGCCTGTGACTTTTAATTTTTCAATCTGTCCAGAGTTTGCTAATATTTCTATTTTATCGCCTAGTTCTATCCCTAGTTCTTCCTGTAGCTCTCTGCCAATAATAGTTTCTTTTTCTCTCTCAGGTTCCCTTCCTTCGTAGATTCTTTCCTTTATATTATAAATTTTGTCGGAATCCTTAAGGTTCATTCCCCTTATTAACACTGAAAAGTTTTTATTTTCTTCTTTTATCAGAGCTGGACCGTCTGCAGTCACAGACAGATTTATTATTCCTCTATCCTTGCTGGATATTTTTTGGGTTATATCCTTATAATTTCCAATGGTTCCTTCCTCAGTATCTGAAGAAATGGTTATCTGAGGGGAATTTCCTATTGTCTTATTTATAAGGCTACCTTGAAGTCCCTGAATAAGTGATCCTATAAATATCTGAACAGAAACCCCCACTGCTATTCCTAGAACAATAAGTGCAGTTTGTCCCTTACTTGATTTCAAAAATCTCACTGCAATTTTAAATGCCAGTTTCATTGTGCCTCCTCCTTTGAAAGTCTCATAATATCCTCAAAGGAGTCAATGTACATATCAGCTCCAACTTCTTTAAAGGAATTTTCTCTGTGATAAAATGCTCTGCCTCCTACAAGGATTTTTACCTTTGGGTTTGCCTCCCTTATTTTCTTTATTGCCTTTCTTGCCGCTATGAGATTATAAGGCCCGGACACGCTAATTGCAATGTAATCAAGGTCTATAATCCTAAGCGCACTGAGGAACTCCTCCTTTGGCGTGTTGCTTCCTACAAAGGTTGAATCATATCCAAGAAGTGTAAAAAAGTCTGCAATCATCCTTGCCCCGATTTCATGAAGTTCCTCTGAAGGACATACTACCGCAACCTTTTTATCTACCTTTATGTTATTATATTTTTCTTCCCTTTCAAAAATAACATAAGGATAGCAATTTTCGATAATAGTTCTTATAATTGAACTTCTAACATGTTCTCTCCATATAAAAGCTTCGTCATTTTCTTCCTGCTCCATTGAATTTAAAGCAGGACCTAATATTTCTGTATAAAGAGAAACTATGTCAATTTCTTTCCTCTCTAATTTAGACATGACTAACTTTAGCGAGGAGGCTCTATTTTCAGACTGTATTATCTCCATAAATTCATTATAAAAGCTGTACATAGAATTTCTCCTTCCAATTAATACTAATCAACTAATGTGTAAGGTTAATAATACATAATATTCAGTGAAATAGCAATGGTTAATTGTCTACTGTCTTGGAAAATTTCCTAACCTTTACCCATAAATTGAAGTTTTCTTATAGATTCCACCAGTTTGACAAAATTAGATATATGTGTTAATTATATCTAATAATAATTTGACACCTAAAAAGAATGGAGGGTTTTATATGACTAAAAAAACAAAGATAGGTTATGCTTGCACACCCGCTTCCCTTCCCTATAGAACCTCAAGAACCTTTATATTAAAAAACTTCAATGAAAAAGTTTTTACAGAGTGCACTGCAGCTAACCTAGAGGATTTGATGAGCATACTAAACTGGAATGTGAAAAACCATATATATATGTTTAGAATTAGTTCCGATATAATACCCTTTGCCAGTCATCAGGTTAACAAGCTTAAGTGGTGGGAAATATTTGAACAAGAGCTTTTGAAAATCGGTGCCTTTATAAAGCAAAATGATATTAGAGTTTCTATGCATCCCGGACAATACACCGTTCTTAACTCACCTAAAGAAGAGGTAGCTGAAAACAGCATTGCTGATTTAGAGTACCACTGCAGATTTTTAGATACCATAGGGGTTGACTATACAAACAAAATAGTCCTTCACGTTGGTGGCGTATATGGAGATAAGGCCTCGGCAATGATAAGGTTCATGGAGAATTTCAAAAAGCTATCCCCCTCTCTAAAAAAGAGGCTTGTCTTGGAAAATGATGATAAATGCTATACTGTTACTGACGTTCTAGAAATTTGCAGTCATCTTAAAATTCCTGCTGTCTTTGATAATTTACATCACAAGCTTAACCCTTGCACTCTAAAGTGGGATCATCTACTTCTTAAGGTTCAGGAAACCTGGACAAAAGCTGATGGGAAAGTAAAACTTCACTATTCTGACCAGGATTTAGTAAAAAAAGGAGGGGCTCATTCCAAATCTGTGGTTACAGCTAATTTTTTGCATTACTTAGAAAGTATAAAAAATATTGATGCCGACGTTATGTTGGAAGTTAAAGATAAAGAAATTTCAGCCATAAAGTGCATTTATGCCATAGATGATGCTTTGCCTGTATCAAATAGAACTGACCAATGGGCCAAGTATAAATACTCTATAATGGAAAAAAACTATAGTTTTTACAAAAAGTGCAGTAGCCTGGTAAATTCGCAGGTGCCAATGTCTCAGGTCTACGTCTATATAGACCAGTGCCTAAGTTCCCCTGACAATGAGGGAAGCTTTATAAATGCTGCTCAGCACGTGTATGGCTATGTAAAAGATATGGCTACAAAAAAAGAAAAAGAGAGTTTTATAAATCTTATAAACTCTCCACAGAAAGACACAGTTAAGATAAAGAGCCTTCTAAAAAGGCTTTGCAAAAAATATAACGCTGAATATGTTAATGAATCCTACTATTTTATTTTATAGGCTTTTATTTCCAAACTCTCTTACGCTTAAATATTTCCTGATAGTAACCATATAATGAAATAGGAGACATTAATATCTGGTAAGTTAACAGAAATACAATAAATCCCACCACATTTTTTCTGACCTTTAGCCCCAATACATCGAAAACTCGCTTTTTTTGGTAGAAAAACAAAATTAAGAAAGTTATCATAGTCAATGGAAGCACGATAAAACTCATAGGACCTACAATATAAAATTTTTCGAAAAATGCAAGTATCAATCCTGGGATCCAGAAAAACGTATATGAAAAATCTATGTATGGAATAACTAAGTTAATTCCCGTCAAAAACTTTATATATATTGAAGGTTGTTGCCAAGGCTTTACTTTACGAATACCTTCAATCATTCCTCTTGCCCATCTGGACCTTTGTTTTGCGAAGTGAGATAACTTAGTGGGAACATCGGTGAATGCTACTGCCAGAGGTTCAAAATATACTCTGTAGCCTTTAACTAACAAATCCCAAGTCAATACAATATCTTCCCCAATTGCATCAGACCAACCCCCAACTTCCTTTAAAGCCTCTGTTTTATAAAGACTGAAAGCTCCTTGAGCTACCAGCGTCCCTTGAAATAACCCCTGCATTCTTTTTATCGATGCAATGCTCAAAAAATAATCCCAAACCTGTATACGAGCCAAAAGATTATCTCTAGAATTGCGTACTAAAACAGCACCAGCCACTGCTTCAACATCATCGGGACTACTCTTTATCCTTGAAACTAAATACCGTATTGCCGATTTATGAAGGAGTGTGTCTGCATCTAAAGTAATCGTATATTTAGTGACCACTTTAGTCAGTCCTGTGTTTAATGCATTGAATTTTCCTGGAGTAGGCTCATCAAGACACTCTATTTCTAGATCCATTTCTCTAGCTGCCCGTTCAACTTCATCCCTTGTTTTGTCATTGGAATTATTATTAATTACAATAGTTCTAATTTTTCCTTTATAGTCTTGGGAAGCAACATATTTCAAAGTGTTATATATGCCGGCTTCTTCATTATAAGCTGCAATTAGCAAAGTCACCTCATCTTCAGGGTCTTTCTCTGTAAATTGAGGTTGCTTATCTAAAAGAATACTTACAATTAAAAATGCATTTATCCATCCCGGAGCATATGCTATGCCTGTTACAATAAACACGGCCAAGAACCAGTTTGTTAATCTTGCCAGATCCTGCAGCCATGGCAAGGATAAGTACACGGAAAAAGCCACCCATAAGGCTGATAATATAAATGCAATAATAAACTTATATACTATAGGAATATATATTGAGTGTGTTTTTTTATCTGATTGTTTATTCATATACCATAGACTCCATATTGTGTAATATCTAAAACATATCGTATTATACCACAATTTTTACCCTTTAAGCACTTTTTTTAAGCCTATGCTAAGACCTAAACCAATCCCTTGAAAAATAACAATGGCCAAAAAGTTTAAATCTATTTTGCCAAAGACACTTAACAGATTTTCTAGCCAAAATTTTATCGGATATCCAAAGTTAAACGCAGCGACAAGTATCCCTTCAAAATATGCTCCAATCCATGGGAATAATGCGCCGAAGCCTTCTACTAGGAAAAAGCTTACAACCAAGCCTAGTGGCACTCCAAAGACTCCTGCAATTGCCATATTGTAAATCTTATTTTTCATTGAAAGGAAAATCCCCATCAGGCTTCCACCTACTAATCCTGTAATCACCGTAGCCAAAATATAATTATCATAGCGAACTATTACAATGCTTGCAACAACACCACCTAATATGAAGGAAATCATCCCCATTAACGTTGACCAAAGAATATAGGTTTTTTTCGTTCTTTTTCTTTCAAACATAGTGATATCCTCCCATTTTTATTAACCCCATAATTTATCTTATCCATTATATATCGATGTCTGGTCTTTTAGAAGTTCAAGAGCAGCATCTTCATCAAGAGGCTTGCTTATGTAGTACCCTTGGATTTTATCGCAGCCACTATCTCTCAAATACTGCATCTGATCTCCATACTCTACTCCTTCAGCAATTACACAATGGCCTAGCTTATGGGCTATTGAAATAATATCGTTGGTAATGGCTTTATCCGGTCCAACTTCCAACAGCTTATCAATAAAATATTTATCAATTTTAAGGCAGTTAACCTCCAACTCCTTCTCTCTTGCAAGGGAAGAATATCCTGTGCCAAAATCATCAATTGAAACGTGAATTCCAATTTTTTTAAGATTATTTATAATATTATTGACCTCTTCATAATCAGAAGTAAATATGGATTCAGTAATCTCTAAACCAATATTATGGGGATTTACATCCATTTCACCTATCTTCTCAAATAAATTATCTGTAAACTCCGGTCTCATTATTTGAATGGCAGAAACGTTTACTGAAATATTTATAGTTTCAAATCCATTGTCCTTCAATCGATTTAAAAACCTAAAAGCGTTTACCAAAACTTTTTCCCCAATAGGTATAATAAGCTTAGTTTTCTCGGCTATTGGGATAAATTCAACCGGTGAAACCAGTCCAAGTTTATCTGTTCTCAATCTAGCTAAAGCCTCAAATCCACAAACAGTGTCAGTTCTCAAGTCATAAATGGGCTGGTACTGTAAAAACAATTGATCACAATTTTCCTCGGAAGCTATTGCTGAAAGCTCTCTTGTTATTTCTACTTCCCTATTTACCATAGCTTCTAGCTTTTCGTCATAAAAACAAGTTTTAAAATCCTTGCCAAAGATATCTAGAGATTTTTCCGATGCAATCATTAGTTTTCGAAGGAGTAAATCTGTGTCTAATTTATTATCGTCATCTATTTCAAGAATACCGATTCCTCCACTGATTCTATCTGTGACAAATAACAATTCCAAAGTTTCAGCAATATCTTGACTAAATTCAATAAGCTGATCTTTATCCTTATAATCGGTCAAATAAAATACAAATCCATTTTCATAGGTTTTAAACAGCATACGGTTATCACTGCAATATTGACTAAGGACCTCTGCAGCTTCTTTTATAAGGTTTTGAGTATAGTGGAACCCATATTTTACGGTTACAATTGAACCGCATTTAGGTTAACACTTATAACAGCCCTTTTTATTACGTCCTCTTTTTCTCCATCTCTTTCAAGAATCATCTCTAAATAGTCATGATTGTATAATCCTGTCAACCTGTCGTGTTCATTAAGGTATCTAAGGTTATTCTCAAATTCCTTTTTCTCCGAGATATCAAGAATTATTCCTTCTAAAGCTTCTACTTCACCTTGTTCGTTATGAATTCCTTGTCCCATTTCTAAAACCCATTTTCGTTTACCTTTCGCAGTTATAATTTCATACTCACATTTATATGGAAGTCCTTTAGGAATAGTACGTTCCCACTCCTTCCATAACACCTTTATATATTCAGGTGTTATAATATCATTAAATGGCAAATCTCTATTATTTATAAAGCTTTCCGGTAAATATCCGGTCAGGTTGTAACATCCTTCTGAAACAATTAACATGGTGCCACATTCGTCATACTTACACCTGTAAGCAAGTCCCGGCAAATGGGATAAAAGCACAGATGCTTTTCGCTGGCTCTCTTTTAATTCACTTTCTGTTTTTTTACGCTCTGTTATATCTTCAATCAAGCATATATGCATTGGATTTCCAGGGGCAAGGCCTAATAGCGGAGAAATTTTCATATTGGTCCATACAATGGATCCATCGGGTTTTATGAAGCGTTTTTCCATTGTGTATCCGCTGATTTCTCCTTTTTTAAACCTCTCATATTTTTCTAAATCTAAGGATAAATCCTCTTCATGGGTAATCTCAACCCACGTCATCTCTTGTAGTTCCTCTTTTTTCCTTCCAAGGATCGTTTCATACCTTGGATTAATGCTCATACTTCCAACTTCCTTTCGAAGGGTATGAGCCTTATCCTCCATAATAGCAATCCCAATAGGCGCCTGCTCGAACACACTACGATAAAGGGCTTCATCTAGAATCAGCCTATTATTCAATCTGTTCAGCCTGAAATGCTGAACCCAAATACAAAGAGATGAGAAATATAACAAAAGTACAACAAAAATAACCATAAAGTCAGGAATCATCTGCCTCCATAAATCCGCATACCACTGGTCTGCAGCATAATCGATTCCAAAGACTGCAATAACCTTGCCATTAGTATTGTCTTTAATTGGCACCAGAGCATTAATCCACGTTCCCCAGCGGTCTGTCCTTGGTGATGTAACTACTGCCTTACCAGTTCTAAAAGGTTCCCAGACAGCATCGTCGGCCTCTTCATAAACTTCACCAGGAGGTGAGTAATCTTCAGAGTCAGCAGGTTCAGAACCAATTAGAAATATAATCTTTCCCTCCCGCTCCTTTAATAGATAAGCATAGCTTATCTGCTTGGTTTTTTTAACTAACTCATTTAAATTATGCTTTTCTTTTATATATGCCGGATCTTCTAGGTCTTTAAGACTTCCAGATAATTTAGCTACATGTTCTGGGTGCAAAAGTGTTTCTAGCGATTGAACTAATTGACCAGCCTCCCTTATGGCCATTTTCTCATACTTTTTCCATTCAAAACGCAAATATAATCCGCTTATTAAAACAACAACTATAGTAAACACTATTGCGCTCACTATAGCCTGTTTTTTCCCTATTTCTTTTTTCTGCAAATTCTTATTATTAAGGTCCTTCCTAAAAACATTATCTATAATTGCCATAATACACACCTCACAAATGCCTACAATACCTAGTCGCCTCTACGAGCACATATATACTTATTAAAAAGAATTTTTATTCATGTACCATCATTATATATGTAGTAATTAGAAAATTCAATATATATCGACAAAAGTATCCTAATATTGTCATAAATGTACTCTTTATTAAGCTTAATGTGGAAATGCTATCTCTGCGATGGTCCAAAAAATAATAATCAAACCTACCGGGATAGATAGAAAGGTAAGCAATGCTCTGTCACTATGCTTTATTATGGATATTAACCCCATTATAAATGCAGCAACTCCAATAACTGCTATAATTGGGGTTGGCAATGGTAGTCTTATATGTATAGCCAAGGTGGATATTTTTAACAACATTAAATTATATTACCTGTAATATTATAAATAAATTTATCACTAAATTCCGCACTAATTCTATTTATTCCTTCTTCTCCAGTGCAATGAGAAACTGCAATAAGTTTTATATTCATCTCGCGAAATGCATCTAAGGTCTTTTCTATTCTTCTCTCATCTGCATCAACTAAATGGGTTCCGCCAATTACGGCATATATTGGCATACCTGTTTTCTCCGTAATTGTACTTAAAATATTAACTATCCCCACATGTGAACATCCGGTTACTACAACAAGCCCCCTGTCAGTAACAATACCAAGAACTATTTCGTCATCAAAATCATCATGAATTGTAAGGTTATTTCTTTTAATATAAAATTTTTCATTTCTCTTTTCAAAATCATTGTTCCTAAAAAAGTGATGGAAAACCATGATCCTACCATTGATATATAAAATGTCTTCTGTTACCTTTTTTAAAGGAATATTATGGTCTAAAATAAACTTTTCATCAAAGGAGTTGCCGATATACTTATATGTTTTTTCATCATTCTTTTTATATTTAGGATAAAAGAATTCTTCTCCCACAATTAGTTTAGGATATTTGTTTAAACCACTAACCAATTTCTTAAAACCTCCACTATGGTCATAATGTCCATGGCTAATAATCATATAATCTAAAGTCTCTAAGTCTTTTCCTAATTTTTCCGCATTTTTTATAAAGTCACCAGTCTGCCCAGTATCAAATAATATATTATACCCATATGCTTCTATAAATAGCGATAATCCATGCTCATTGACTAATTGTCTTTTTTCATCTTGGTTATCTTCAATTAATGTTGTAATCTGTAGTTTCATAATCTTCCCCAAATTCTATATATATACTTATCTGTCACCTCAAATGTGTATGTATTTACATCACATCATATACACCATGCACTGTTAAGTCAAGAAAAAGGCATAAAAAAACTGGGCGATAAAATCTCGCCCAGAAAAGTTTCTTTTTTTCAAATAAAAGTCTTTAAATTATAGGTATCATTGTACAAATATATTTAGAAAATTAAATGTGCTAATGGACAAACTATAACTAAACTTATAATTGTCCTCTCTAAGAATATTACAAATAACTCCCATAATTTAACTGGTAGCTTTGATCCTAAAATCAATCCGCCGACTTCTGATAAGTAAATCAGTTGTGTTACAGATACTACCGCAACTATGAATCTCGTCATTTCACTCTTTATTCCCTCTGCAGCAATAATCGACGGTGTAAACATATCGGTAAATCCTACAATCATTGTCTTTGATGCTTCTGCAGCTTCAGGAACCTGCAACAAATTCAATAATGGCATAAAGGGTTTTCCTAAGATTTCAAAAATTGGGGTATTATTTGCTAGTAACAGAGCCAATGTTCCTATACACATAACCGTTGGAAGTACTCCAAACCACATTCCCACAGCATTTTTCAATCCATTTTCTAAAAATTCTCCAATTCCTTTATGTGATGAAACTCTGTCCAAAGCCAATGAAAGTCCATATTCATGTGATGACTTATACGCTGAAGGAATTGTCTCCGGCATTGCTTTACCTTCCACCAAGTATGTATCTTTCTTCGTAGAAAGCGGTGGTATTCTTGGGCTTATAATTGCGCAAACTACACCAACTAAACAAATAATCATGTAGTATAGCCCGAAGTAATCCATCAGATCTACCTGCGCCAGCACTACAATACTGAATGTAATGGATACGGCTGAAAAAGTCGTTGCAATAACAGAGGCTTCTCTTGCGGAATAGTAGCCACCTTCGTATTGGTTACATGTAAGCATTACACCCAGCGTACCATCACCTATCCAAGATGTGATACAGTCTACAGCTGCACGCCCCGGAATCTTAAATAAAGGCCTCATAACCTTTGTTAATAACGCTCCGACATACTCTAAGAGTCCAAAATCCAGCAATAATGGCAACAGCAAGCCTGCTATTGCGAATATGATTACAAGTACAGTCAGTAAGTCGCCTAACACGAAGCCTCCTGCTCCACCTTCTGTAATCATATGTACTACCCCAGTGTCATCATCTCCTGCGCCAATGCCAAGATAAGTAAGCCACAAAAATACTGCGCCAACAACTCTTACAACAACCCAGATTGGTGATGTTGAAAAAGTATCATTGAGAAGAGGCTGCTCTGTAATGAACTTCGGTTTTGCTAAAGAAAGCAATGACATAATTGCCGAAATAGTTATAATAACTACACATAACGTAGGAAGTATACCTCCTATTGCTGAACCTATAATATCCGCTAATATTTTAACACATATTGTCCAACTCCCATCGTATTTAACCGGAATCATAAACAAAATTATTCCGACTATAGATGGCAGTATGAATTTTATCATTTGTTTACTTCTATTACTCCCCATAAACATTCTCCCTTCAATAAATTAACGTATACTATAATATATATTTTACAATAAGTTATTTATGAAAACGTTTAAGGCTCTTATACAGCAATTCTATATGTCTTGTTTGACCACTTGGTATAAATCTTTTGTCCATCTACAACTCTTACACCTCTAACTTTATAATAATATCTAGTACCCTTCTTTAATAATTTTGTATTTTTATATGTTTTCTGAATACCTGATTTAGAAGTGTAGATAGCTTTGTTGGTATAACCGCTACCCTTCTTTACTGAACGGTAAACCTGATAATAATCAACTTTATATCCTTTTGCTTTACTCCATTTAAGCTTCATATAACCCTTGCCTGCCGTTGATGAAAGTTTGATTTTCGTCGTCTTTACACCGGCCTTGATTTTTTCATTTTTATCCTTTGGATTATCAGGGGTTGAAACTTTCGCAAATACGACCTGAAGTTTATCACCAGTCTTTAAATTTTTAACAATAGTTACTTTTCCTAAATCTTTATCGTTTAATAAAACGGAAATTATTTCATATCCTGTATCTGGCTTAATAGTAGCAACTGTGCCATTTTCGGATAGTTCTAATTTCCCGCCAACATTATCCTTTACGATAATCTCAGGTTTCTGTGGAGTAGCACCCGGTGTAACAGGTGAATTTGGTCTTGCTGCTCCCTCGTAAGCTGTTTCTCCTAAAGTCCTTGAGAATATGAAATTACTAATGAACGAGTACTCATCCCTCTGGTGACCTTTATGAGTCAAAGTATTAGCAAATAGAGCAACGTCAAGATTGTCTTTCGTATATTCAAATCCTTGAATCGAACCATTTAGATATGTCTCAAAACTTGTTTTCTGATTTTCCTTTATTGTCGGTATGAATCCTTCTGTAGGCATCTTAGTTCCGTCCATTTGGACCAAAACAGTTGCATCTTCAGGTATCTTTGAAAAATAAGCTACGCCATATCCATATAAGATATTATCTTTTTCATTAATATATGTTGCGTTTACCAATGTTTCATTTGGATAAGTTACACTTCCCATACAGTCCATTGCACCCGGACAACGCGAACGAACAACACCGTCTAATAAATAATTGACATAATACAAAGCTGAAGAACCATATCCAATATAAGGAGTCCCTGCTTTTATTTGATCAATTTCAGTGCTTAATGAACTTGCTCCAAGAATTATGTCTGCATCACTAGCACTTTCAGTTGTATTAAAGTTCATTAACTCCATTGCTACCCTATCATAGTTATAATTAGCACTGCTCACTATGCTAGTATTCACAAAGCCTGAACTATTTGTACCTGGCTTTCCTGTGATGTATATTTTAGGTGCTTTTTTAATAATATATGCCTTAATGTTATTATCTTTTCCATACATTCCTGTAGCTGTTAAGACATATTTATTTGCAACAGTTGTAAAATCATCGTATGAGCAGATGAAATTACCTTTTTCTTTACCTTCTGTTACCATTGCAACTGTTTTTCCTGCCTTAAGAAGTTCATTAACTGCAGCAGTTGAATCTTCAGAAACGTTTTTGATAACTACATCAACATTTTTTATTCCAGCAAATGATGTGCCAAATGACTTTAGATAATTTAAAGCATCGTTATAACCCATAGCATTGCCACAAGCTGCAATTATTTTATTATACTCAGCAGGTTTCGTTACTGTTTCCATTTCGAAGCCCCTAAGCTCATCAAAGTTATTTGCACATTCTGAATACAGAACAGTCCAATCATTGATGAAAGTTCCATCATAGAGCAATTCATTTGCAACCGAACGTTTTGCCTGATACATAGAAACTATCATTGTCCCTGCAGGATATGTAACTCCATTATATGTGAAACTTGTTTTTGTAATATTAACCTTTACTCCATTTCTCGTAACCATTTCCATAAAGTCAGAGGCAGCCTGAAGGTTTTTCTGATTTTCTCTGTCTAAAGGAATGATATAACATTCAGGATAGAAATTGTTATTCTCTCCCTCTCCAGTAAACTCTGGACGGAAAATCTCTGCTTCTGCCCCTATTTCATCCTTCTGGTTACAGAACCAAGGATTCACTTTATCGTTAGCGTTTTCATTATTAACGCCTCTCTTGAATATTTCTGCCTGGCATGTTAGGTAACCCATTTTTTCTTTAGCAATATATTCAGACTGTCCTAACATTCCATAGCTTACCAGCTTTACAGCATCATCACTATAAGAAGGTAATTCAACAGTGTAAGCCACTGTCCCATGTAGCATGGTAAACTGTGGTGTATAACTTGTAGATACATCGTCCCATGGATCTGCCCATTCTGTTTCAAGACCATTTCCTGTGTATTCAAGATAGTCTCTCTGCGGAGTCATATAACTGTTATGCCTTTCGTTATTAGCTACGGCAGCAATACCTAAAGCCTCGCCACCTTTCATAAGGTGCTTTGCAAGTAAATCATATTCAAAGTTTGCTCCATGTGGTGGGTCACAAGGTTCAACCTGAAATCCACTTATTCTTCCATGAAACTCTACAAATGATACCGGATTATACTTCGCTACCATCTGCTGCATATTGCTTGTTTCAGCTGTTGTTTGATAAGAATTATCTCTATTCAAATCATAACCATTCTGTGCAGTACGTGTATTATAGGTACGTCCATCAACATTTTCTTCAGGAACTATAATGAAGAAAACACTTTCAAGAAGTTTATCTACATTTGCGACTCTAGTTTCTTTCGTATAGTATTCATTAAGGTTTACTTTTGCAGAAGACTTATTTCCTGCTCTTAAAGCACCTATATAGGTTGCATCATCTTTAACTAATTCAGGGATGGCAAGGCTACCCTTTTCTCCTTTAGGACCATGTTCTTTATCAAGCTGTTCTTTCCCCTTATCAGTAAATCCTGTCAAGTATTCATATGACAAGTTATCCTCTGTAACTAGTTTCCTAGCAAAATCTAATATTCCATCTGCTGCTGCAATCTCATTAGCATGAACATTTGAATATAAGATTGGGACTCTTATATCGTCAAAATCTCCATTTTCAATCTGCTGCAATGCTTTATCAGGATTAGTTTCAACTAGTTCTTTGTATTCAAGCCATTTATCAACAGACGCTTTTTTATCTGCAATAACTAAATAAGGCATCTCACGACCACCTGTTGACATTCCCATTGATGCTTTTTCTACATATAATCCGCTATCAATTGCGGCAATTTGGTCAATTGCGCCATAAATTTCAGACATTGTGTGATAGCTATGATATGGTACAACTTTTACTTGAGCTTTTCCTAGCTTATCACCTTTTAGTGTAGCGATAAAATCAAAATATCCGCATACATCTAAAAAATCACCGCCACTAGAGTGAGGCGCACTGTAGTCTGGTCCGTAATAATTGTAAAAATAACAATTAGAGTTAAACTTTACATTTAGATAAGTAATATCCCCTTTTACAGACAAAGTTTTTTCTACTTCAGTGAACATTGGAGTTCCGCCTTGGGTTTTCCAAGTGGCCAGTTCTCCACCGTTACTCTGGTTAGGGAACAACTTAGAATCTAAATAAGGTCTGTTAGAATCTCTAATAAGTGACAAAGAGATACTATTCAGATCTTCTTCAGTTATTCCACTATCAGCCTTTCCTACAGGAATAGATACCGACAATGCAGTTCTATCCTCTGCGAGAGACACTTGGCATTGGACTTGGTATTCAGAAGCTTTAACTGGTTCTGGCTCTACACCGGCAAATGCCGTCATTGGTACAGCCAACGAAAGTATCAATACTGTGACTAATATTCTAATTTGTACTTTCACTCTGTAATTTTGAGTTGTTTTAGTACTCATTCTTTCCTCCTTTTAATAATTAGGTAGTATTGTCCTTTTATTGTAGCAATTCGGGTTATCTAAGTCAATGAATTTTCAAAATTGTAAGAACTTTCAATATATTTAATTTTTATAAGTTTTTCGTGTTTTTTATGCATTTTTTGACAGTCTCTAACATCTCCTATAATGCAAAAACACCCTTAGGTTTCCCTAAGAGTGTTTTCAGTTTTACTTTATCTACTATTTCACTATTTTTCTGGTATCCAGGACTGAATTAAGTCTTCATTTTTTTCCATCCAAGCTTTTGCAACTACATCCGGGTCCTCTTTGCTATCTGAAATAGCTCCCATCAAGTCTCCTAATTGTTGGTTGTCTAGGTAGAAATTCTTTAAGAACTCTGCCACTTCCGGCATATCTTCACTAAATCCTTTTCTGGCAATTGTATGAATATTTTCTGCCTTGCCGTACACGCCTTTTGGATCTTCCAGGAATTTTAAATCCCATCTTGCAAATTTCCAGTGAGGTGTCCACCCTGTCACAACAATTAGTTCTTTATCTTCAATAGCTGCACTTAAGCCTGCAGTCATGGCTGGACCGCTTCCTGCAATTAAGTCCAAATTCAGGTTATACATATCAACTGCTTCCTCTGTTTTTTTCATGATTCCTGCACCTGAATCAATACCAATTATCTGACCATCAAGCTGTTTTGCGTTATCATTTAAATCTTCAATGCTATTAATCTTCATATAAGATGGGACAACTAATCCAATCTTTGCCCCTTCAAAATTATAGCCTAGATCTTCTAAATCATCGCCATACTCTTCCATATAGCTCTCATGGGTTATTGGAAGCCAAGCATCTAAAAACACGTCTTGATCTCCACTTGCAAGGGATGTAAAAACAGGCGCTGCATCGGCCATAGTCAATTTCACATCATAACCCATTTTTTCCTCCAAAACAACCTTAGCAAGGTTTGTCATGGCTACACCTTCTGCCCAGTTTACATAAGCCAAATTAACAGTGCCTTTTTCATTTTGCTTAGAAGCTCCAGAGTCTTTAGAACTTCCGCCACACCCTGCCAGAACACCTCCAAGCAAAGCAATGGTTAAGAACAATACAAACCCTTTTGTCAATAACTTTTTCATAGTCAAATCTCCTTTCCTTAGTTAATTTTAACTATTTATTACTCTTTATTTTTTTATTGGTTTTTTTACCAATTGATTGTGTCAATCTATCCAAAATAATTGCAAGAATAACTACAGCGATACCGCCTTCAAAACCTTTTCCCGGTTGCATCTGAGTTACGCCGTTTAAAACGATCTCCCCTAGTCCACTTGCACCAATCATGGAGGAGATAACAACCATAGATAGAGAAAGCATGATAGTCTGGTTTATCCCTGTCAATATGGTTGGCATGGCAAGTGGAATCTGTACTTTTCGTAGCATTTGGCTTGGTGTAGAACCAAAGGAAATTGCTGCTTCCACAACATCCTGAGGCACCTGCCTGATTCCAAGATTTGTTAAACGCACAACAGGGGGCATAGCAAAGATAAGCGTAGCTATAGCACCTGGCATTTTTCCTAATCCAAAGAAGAAAACAGACGGGATTAAGTAAACAAAGGCAGGCATTGTCTGCATAAAATCTAAAATCGGCTTAACAATTTTCTCTGTCTTTCCATTTTTCGCCATCCATATGCCCAGTGGAATTCCAAGCAATAAAGCTAGAAGTGTTGAACTAAACACTAAAGCCAAGGTTTCCAACATTTCATCCCATAATTCTATAGAATATATCAAAGCAAGACCTATAGCCGTTAAAATTGCTGCTTTTTTGCCTGAAACTCTCCACGCAGCAAGGGCTACTATAATAAGTAGCAGCCACCATGGAATGGCCATCAAGGAATACTCCAATTTGTCCACTATATATAAAACCACATCTTTCATTCCATCGAAAAATGAGTCACAATTATCCGTCAGCCACTTTATAAATACTTCAAAATAATCTCCTAATGGTAGTCTAAACATCTTCTACCTCCTCTCCTGCTATACCGGCAAGTACAGTAACTCTTACGATAATGCCTAACAATCGTTGCTGTTCATTTACCACTGCAATTGGATATTTTGCGTGTACAGCTACCGGTAATAAATCAACTAAAGGCGTGTCCGGATCAGTCTTTTCCACATCTTGGATTAAAAGCTTATTGATATCCGTTTCTCCTTTTTTTAAGGCGTCTATAGCCGAGTCAATAGTGATAATTCCCTGCAAAACTTTTTCTTTATTTACTACGAAAATACTGGAAATCTTCGATGCTTCCATTTTTCTCACTGCCATATGTATACCATCTTTTTTCGTAATAATTGCGTCCGGCTTTTTCATTACTGCTGATGCAGTCAATACTTTTGTTCTATTTACATCTTTAATAAATGTTTTTACATAGTCATCAGCCGGATGCTCTAATATCTCTTCCGGAGTACCTATTTGAACGACTTCGCCCTCTTTCATGATTGCAATTCGGTCACCTATTTTCAATGCCTCATCTAAGTCATGAGTGATAAAGATAATTGTTTTTTTCATATCTTCCTGTATCGCCATCAGTTCATCCTGCATCTCTGTTCGAATTAAAGGATCTAGCGCACTAAAAGCTTCGTCCATCAACAAAATATCGGCATCTGTGGCAAGGGCTCTTGCAAGTCCAACTCTCTGCTGCATTCCACCACTTAACTGGCTTGGATATGATTCTTCATACCCTTTCAGCCCAACCATATCTAATGATTCATATGCTTTTTTCTTTCTGTATTCTTTACTAGATTTTTGCACCTCAAGACCATAGGCTACGTTCTCTGCAACCGTACGGTGAGGAAACAATGCAAAGTGTTGGAAAACCATAGTTATTTTTTTTCGTCTAATTTCAAGCAGTTTTTTGCTATCACATTCACATATATTTTCACCGTCAATTATAATCTCCCCGTCAGTCGGCTCTATTAATCGATTTAAACAACGGATCATGGTTGATTTTCCACTCCCGGATAATCCCATCACCACAAATATTTCACCTTCGGACACCTCAAAGCTTGCATTATTTATTCCAATACTATTGCCTGTCTTTTTTAGTAATCCTTCTTTCTTCGCACCTTTTTTCACCATTTCAAGTGCCTTTTGGGGCTTAGGACCATAAATCTTATATAGATTCTTTACTATTACCTTTGACATATTTTCACCTCTTCCCTTTTAAAATAATAAAAAAACACTCTAACCCTATTATTAAATAGAGTTAGAGTGTCCAAGTTTCGCCATTATATGACTCACATTATACCACATCAGTAGTATAGCACATTCCCATATGAGCCTGTGCAGACCCCAGTTCTAAATTTCGTTTTTTCTGTAATAATTTCGTCCCTTTATTAATTTTTAATATTGGTGTATGAAATCTATATAAATAATCATTTTCTAGTACCTAACACAAATCTATTCATTACAAACATGCCCATGCTCAGTGCTAAAAACTACTTTTATTACATACTTCAACGGTTATCTCTAATATTGTATCATAAAAAAACCTAGCAGTCAAATATGCTAGGTTTTGCGGGCAGTTTCAATTTTTTGTAGAGTGTTTTCTTATAACTGAGAAGTGAAAATCTGCCCACTTTCTCTCTAGAAAGAATCAATTGCGATAATGTCTATATAATGGTGTAAATTCAAAAATAAAAAAATGAGCACATAGCTCATGCTTTCAGTTAAAATGTTAATAACAACAAAAACACAAATTGAAAGGAATGAAGAACTATGGCTCAATTAAATTTTACACTAGATTACGAATTTTTGGTAGGACTTTTTACAGAAAACAAAGATGAAGCATTTGGGAAATTAATGGAAGCGATTCTAAATCAAGTGCTTAAAGTAGAATCTTCAACTCAACTTGGGGCTGAAAACTATGAAAGAAGCGATACTAGAAAGGATTATCGAAATGGAACGAGAACTAGATCTTTGACGACCCGAATCGGGAAAATTGATTTAGAAGTCCCTAGACATAGGGATGTCCCATTTAAAACCATGCTATTTGACAACTACCAAAGGAATGAACAAGCATTGATATCAACTATGATGGAAATGGTAGTGCAAGGTGTATCAACTAGAAAAGTGGAAAAAGTAACACAAGAATTATGTGGTTCAACCTTCTCAAAATCAACAGTATCTGAAATTTGTAAAGGTTTAGATATAGAGGTTAAAAAGTTCAAACATCGTTTGCTGTCTGGCAAATATCCATTTGTCATTGCTGATGCAATTTACATTAAGGTTAGGGAGGAACATAAGATCGTTTCTAAGGCATTTTTAATTGCTATAGGTATAAACGCTTCTGGGCATAAAGAAATACTCGGATTTGATATATGCGAAGCAGAAAAAGAAACTACATGGACAGAATTTTTTGAAGGGTTAAATGCAAGAGGCTTAAGTGCTGTTGATATAGTAATATCTGATAATCACAAGGGTCTAGTAAAGTCAATAAAGGAATGCTTTCCTAACGCCTCTTGGCAAAGATGTCAAGTCCATTTTATGAGAAATATTATGGATAAAACACCAAAGAAATATCAAGCAGGTTTAAAAGAAGAACTAAGCGCAATGTTTAACGCATCAACCATCGAAGAAGCTCGTAGGTTGAGAGCTGAAATATGCAAAGAATATGCAGATGTAGCAAGTGAAGCCATACAACTTCTTGACGAGGGTTTTGAGGATTCAATGGTAATTATGATGTTACCAAGTAAATATCGAAAATCACTAAGAACAAGCAATATTATTGAACGTCTAAATCGTGAAATACGAAGGAGAGAACAAGTAATTCAAATATTTCCAAATGCAGCTTCTGCAATACGTTTAATAGGTTCAGTAATCATTGATAAACACAGAGATTGGAGTTTGGAGCAACGGCAATTTAGTATGACCGAGTATTTTGATAAGCAAACAGACATAAAAAATAAAATATTAAGATTAAAAAGTGCATAAACCAACTTGCATTTTAACTGAGATGAATTTACACACAATTCAGGACTTGACTATCAATTGCGACTGATTTTCCATAAACCCTAAAAACCAGTCGCAAAACGGATGATAATTTGGTTTTGTGGGTAAGTTTTATGTTCATTAAAGGCATATATGTTATTATATTACATTATTTAATATAATTTTACAGTAAAATTATATTAAAACTCCCTTTAATTCCCATGCCGCCTTCATTTATTGTCATTTTATACCATAAAATACTATAAAGTCCCTATATACATACAAAAATCTGCCCGTCTTACATTTAAAAACATGAATTTGCGACTGATTTCACATCTTTTTTCTCTTTCAATATCTAAACCTTACTAGCTATAATGTTTAGATAAGTACTTTTACAATGTAGAACTAGTCATGATGTATTTCATGTCCTCCGGCAATTTCCTTAGTTTCATGAACAGCTCCATGTGGATGTTGCGGGGGCGCATAAATAGAGTATAACTTAAGGGGGCAATTGCCAATATTAATTAGATTGTGCCAAGTACCGGCCGGGATAAGAATGGCATAATTGCCATTAACTTTACCCTGATAATTTAATTTATCTTTATTGCTACCCATCTTAATAAGTCCACATCCCTCTTCAATTCGAATAAATTGATCAACCTTTGGATGCATTTCTAAACCTATATCTCCACCAACTTTAATGCTCATCAAGGTCAGCTGTAAATACTCTCCGGTCCATAAAGCTTTACGATAATTATTATTTTGTTCTGTGGCATTATCGATGTCGAATACAAATGGCTCTGGACCATAATCTGTCGTATCAAGTGGCATCCTTCTGTGATTATAGATATTTCTCATCGTGTAATCCATCCTTTCATATTACATATAGTATAATATGAAATATGTCTTAATCTGTCACGGTGAATAATTCTTTCTATTTATGCTGTTGTATTATTTACTATTTCTCTCAAAATAGGCAAAACATCACTTTCGAACCATAGGTTTCGTTTTAACCAGCCTTGGTTTAAGGGTGAAGGGTGAACTAATGGTAAATACTCCGGTAAATATTCCTTATAGTTTCTCACAGTCTCAGTTAAATTTTGCCCGCATCGTTTATTTAAATAGTATTTTTGTGAATAATTACCAATAAGAATTATGGTTTCAATATTAGGCATTTCTTTTAGTAATAGCGGATGCCATTTTTCTGCAAAACCTTTTCGTGGAGGCAAATCACCAGTTTTTGCCTTCCCCGGATAATAGAAATCCATAGGTAATTGAGAAATTCGGTCAGTTTCATAAAACTTTTCCCTAGATATCCCCATCCAATCTCGCAGGCGATCACCACTTAAATCATTCCAAAATAAGCGAGTTTCTTCTGCTTTACGTCCTGGAGCTTGACCAACTATGACAATACGAGCTTCTACTGATGCTTTAAATAAAGGTGGAATTCCTTTCCTTGTATAGCTATTATTCATTGAATCAGCCATTATTTCTTCTTTAATCTCTTCAAAAATTATCATCACACACCCCCATAATATATAACTAATATACCAATTCCCCGTAATAAAAATACGTGGAAAGTTCACATATCATAGAAACTCACATATTTATTAAAATATTTATTTATAATTTTATTTTTCTTCTTCAATCTTTTTAATTGTATCTTCACGGACAGCTTGCCTTAAAGCTTTCAAATACTCAGAAAACTCAACCTTGTCATCTGCATAAGTCAAATTAAGATCAAATTCTTTTGGGATCCACGTAGATAAATCAGAAAGGTTATGCTGAATCAATGCTTCCATACTATCAATAGACTTATAGATTTTAGCTTCAACTGTTTTTCGTTCTGCCATTTCTTCATAAAGGCCTCTCATTTCTACTGCATACTCTTCAGGCAGAGAAGAAACCCAGCTATACAGTAATTTTTCTTCGGTCTGCTCATGGTTTTGATTCTTTTCAAAAGTAGGAATATCTCCAGTGAAACATTCTCCCAAATCGTGAATAATACACATTCTTATAACCTTGTCCATATCAGCTTCAGGGAACTCGTCCCTCATAAAGTAAGCCATCAATGTCATCATCCAACTATGTTCTGCAACACTCTCATGTCTGCCTTTAGATGTAAAGCAATGCCTTGTTGTATCTTTCAGCCTTTCTGCAACAACTAATGCGTCTAATAATTTTCTTGCATCCATATCAAATCTCCCTAAAAATTAAAATATCCCAAGCATACCTTCAAATGCCATAGGATTAACTTCTGTTTAAAGTATATCATATTTCCCGTAAGTTTCACATATTGAAAAATACATAAAAAGATTACCAACATTTAGATAGACCGTCACTTTTGGGGTGACGGTCTATTTCTCTATTTAATAAAATTTAATAACTTATCTCCAAAACCAGCCACAACATCTGTAACATCTGCAACATTTGCAACATTTGCAACATTTGTAACATCTGCAACAACAACATCTACAGCAACACCTACGACAGCACATAAGATCCCTCCTTTCATCAGGATATGTTCTCTTAGCACTATCTAATAACATTGTATGCCGTACACAATTAGGTTGTGTATATATAGGAGTAACCAGATTGAATCAATAGATGCTGGATATCTTTGGATTTTCTAGCTAAACTTATTAGTATTTTTTCTTTTTCTTTAAATAAATCTAATTACAATGTTTATTGATGACAATACAATTAAAGCAATAAGCAATATATTGCTCCTATTAATCTTCCTATTAATCTCTTCATTGTATATCTTTACTTCGCTCTTTATCTCATTAATCTTTGAGGTCACTATAGCCTCGTTATCATCCTTAATTTTACTAATATCTTCCCTAATTTCAACCTGTATGTCAGACTTTGTTCTGTCTAGTTTTGAGCCCAAAATATCTTCAAACTCCAGGTATAGTCTTTTGCTTTCATTCCTAGTTTCCTGTATTTGTGTTAATAGAATATTTTCCATGTCACAATATGATTTATTTAGGGCTTTATTAAATGAATCATTTTCCTCTTTTACTTCTTGAATTTTCAAATTGAAATTTTTATTCTCTTCCCCAATTGTATTTTTAAGGTCATTTAATAATTGTTCATACCTAGCAATTGTTTTAATTTGTCCATCTCTAGTATCTCGGGATTTATCTAATAATTCTCCATATAGATTTTGGTTTGATTCCGCTTTATTGCTTATCCTTTCCAAGTCCTTAGCAATGCTAGATATTTTCTTTATATTCTCGACTTCATCCTCTAAGCTAATTATTGTATCATTAAGTTTTTTAGCATCTATCACGATACTCTTCCTCCTATACTTTTTAATTTATTCAATGAATTATCAAGCAAGGTTTGTAAGCTATAATAATCATTTAATTCTTCATAAATTTCAACAATATCATCCGGATAATATTCACATAGTAATCTACTTAGATCGTTAATATTTTCTTCTGTAAATAGAGATTTAAGCTTAAGTACCATATTTAAAATATTTGACTTTGCTTCAGCATCATAGGTTGCTATTTGCTGAAATGCAGATTCTAACCTAATTCTACCATCATTATTTTCATACTCATTTAATATAAGTCTGACCATACCACTTATAAAATTCAATCCGGTATTATATCTATAACTTTCTAGCAGTCGACTAACACTTCCTTTTATATCTTCGACTTGATTCATCTTTATTAAATTTACTTGAGGATGTTCAACATTAGCATCATCCGTTGTATAATAGAATATATCAAACCAACTTTCATAATCTCTAGGGTTTTGAGCAATGCTGTCTAATATATAAGACCTGTCTGTATATTTAAAATACCTTTCTATTTGTTGTTTGAAGCTTTCACTATCTGTATAGTTTTCACATAATTCCAATATTGTTTTTATGGATTGCCTTTTATTATATACTATATTTTCATATGTCCATTCTAGTAATATAAAAAATATTTTATCTGTATCATTAATAGACTCATTATAATAAATATCTATATATTTACTATATTTTTCATTATCTTTATTTTTAATATTTAAATCAAATTCTTTATCATATCTTAAAATATACTTTTGTAATGATTCGATCATTTTTCTTTGAGAAAAATCATTAAATATAACTTTTATTAATTCATGACCTTTGTTCCAACTTTCTATGACCCAATCCTGAACAATCCCAATCAAACTCATTCTATAAATGGCCTTTTGTACTTCACCAAAAGAATAGGTCATTTCCTTGCATTTAACGAACTTAACTTTCTTAGGTTCAGCATATTTTTTATAAATTTCTTGCATTACTTTAATTTCTTCCTCGACTCCCTTATTATTAGATAGCCATAAGAAAAAGTTTCTAAGTACATCTTTACCTTTTCTACGATATTTGTTTTGAATATAACTTATTTCATGAATTTTAGTATTTGGATTAAATAATACATCTAGTTCTTCTTTACTAAGACTTTCTTTAGAATATAATACATAACAAAGAGCTATGTTTTTATCTCTTCCAGCTCTTCCAGCCTCTTGATATAAAGATTCCAAGGAACCAGGTATTCCATAATGTATTGTATATCTAATATTACTTTTATCTATCCC
>JAWRJF010000014.1:0-10944 GCA_040307645.1 Anaerovoracaceae bacterium
AAAACCAGTCGCAATTCACATGAAAATTTCATTTTGCGGAAAGATGTAATTTGTTGGCACATATTTTGCACTATTAGATTTATAGAATAATTCATATTGGAGGTTTAATTATGACAAACAAGAAAATTGATATTGATGCAATCCCCGGCGAAAGATGGTTCCCGAAAGAGACGACATTCGAAAACGATATTACCGAGTACTGGGGAGATTGGGGCGTTTGTTCAGAAGTTGATACACTAAAAGCCGTTCTTATGAGAAGACCCGGTAAAGAAATCGAAGATTTTGATGCTTCAGCCGTTCGTTTCTCAGATGAGCCGGTTGATGTTGAATTAATGAGAAAACAACACGACGATATTGCTAAAATATATACAGATTTTGGTGCAAAAGTATACTATGTAGAGAACCAGCGAGAAGATAGACCAAATGCAATTTTTTGTAGAGATTTAATGTTTATGACTCCTGAAGGCGCAATCATTACGCGCCCTGGAATGGCTGCAAGAAGAGGCGAAGAAAGATATATTGCCGAAGCTCTGAGCAAAATAGGAGTTCCTATTTTAAAAACAGTTACAGGCGACGGCTTTTTTGAGGGAGCAAACGCCATGTGGGTAGACAGACATACCTGCGTCCTTTCAACAGGCAGCAGATGTAATAAAAGCGGTTACGAACAGGTAGAGACAGAACTAAAGCGTATGGGTGTTGAAGTATTCCATATGCAGCAACCATATAGCAACATACATATTGACGGATTGATGAACCCTGCAAGTAATGACACCGTCTTGATTCATGCTTCCCAGGTTCCATACGACATTATCGATATGCTAATGAAAAAAGGCTATAAAATCCTGGAGGCACCATCAACTACAGAAGTAAGAGAAACCTTTGGCTGCAACTTTGTTGCCCTTGAGCCGGGAAAAGTAGTTATGCCTGCAGGTAACCCTAGGACCCAGGAACTACTTGAAAAAAACGGTATCGAAGTTATAACTGTTGAAATTTCCGAGATTATCAAAGGCCGTGGTGCCCTGCATTGCATCACAGCTTACTTGAAACGAGGATAAATAGCATACATGGAAAAGAAAGTTTAACGAAGGCGATTAAACTTTCTTTTTTCATATTCACCTTAGTTGCAAATTCCGGATTATTCATATAGAATAATAATAATACATTACTTTGCAGAAGAGACGGAGGTAAGAATGTTACGACGTTACGTTGAGCAGCTTTTAAGTGTTTACAATTTCATAGACGGAATAATTGTTACAGATAAGTATGGCTATGTGGAGTACTTTAACACTTCACGGCCTGATGTTAACAATCTAAAAGAGAAAGACGTACTGAGAAAGCACATTTTAGAGGTTTACCCCACTTTGACCGAAGAAGAAAGCAGCATTATGAGAGTTTTGAAGACAGGCAAACCTATCTCTAATGAACATCAGACTTTTATTACATATAAAGGCCAGAGTATCCGCGCAGTTAACACAACAATGCCGATAAAAAACAACGACCAGATTATTGGTGCAGTGGATGTTTCCAGGTATTTGGACTCACCTTTTGAGAGACAAAACATTTCTATATCTTTAAAGGATAACGTTGCATCTAAAAACCTCTATACCATCGATGACATTATTACCAGGTCCCATAGCATGGAGCTTATAAAAGAGAGAATTCCAATGATAGCCGATACCGATTCATCGGTTTTGATATATGGAGAAACAGGGACAGGCAAAGAGCTTGTGGCCCAGTCAATTCATACGTCAAGCAAACGAAAAAACAAAAAATTCATTTCCCAGAACTGTGCGGCAATCCCTGCAAACCTGCTGGAAAGCATACTTTTTGGTACAACAAAAGGGAGTTATACCGGCGCAGAGAACAAACCGGGCCTCTTTGAAATCGCAAATGGGGGTACGCTTTTCTTAGATGAAATAAACTCTATGGAGATAAGCGTGCAGTCTAAAATCTTAAAGGCCATAGAAGATAAAAAAGTTGTCAGACTAGGTGGCTATGAACCCATAAATACCAACATAAAAATCGTGTCCGCTGTCAATGAAAATCCAATAAAATGCATTGAGGAAAATAAGCTGAGAGAGGATCTATTCTATAGGTTAAGTGTGGTCCAGCTAAATATTCCGCCATTGACTGAACGCATAAACGACTTGTTTTTTATGGTAAGTCATTTTATTAATAAGTATAACGAAACTATGAATAAAAATATTATAGGTATAGATGAAAGCGTTGAAGAGATTTTTAGAAAATACAACTGGCCAGGTAATATGCGAGAGCTAAAAAACGTCATAGAAGGTGCTTTTAACGTTGCCTCATCTAGATTTATACAAAAAAAAGATTTACCTCAGTATCTGGTTCAAACTGTAGAAGGCCGTATAACTGGCTTTGCAGTCCAGACTCCAGAAATAAGGATCCCAAATCAAGGCATTTCACTGGAAAATACCATGGCTGAGTATGAAGTAAAGTTAATAATGTCTGCAATAAACAATTCCAAAAGCTTTGCGGATGCAGCTAAATTATTAGGAATAACTAAACAGGCTTTGAACTATAAATTAACTAAATACAAAATCAACCGCAAGATATAAATAAAAAAAACTTTACTATATCGTAAAGTTTTTTTTATTTTGTGTAGTTTTTTTTACCCTCTACCCTACCCTGTAGACTGTTTTGGTTGGCATTAAACTTGCAGTATATATGTCTATATTATATCAAGGAGGTTTTAACATGACAATCAAAACTAGAGACATTGACGCACTACCAGGAGAAAGATGGTTTGCGAAAGAATCAACAATTATTGAAGATATGCCCACATTATGGGGTGACTGGGGTGTTTCTTCCGAAGTAGACACTTTGAAAGCTGTAATTATGCGTAGACCGGGAAAAGAAATTGAAAACTTCGATTGGCAGGCCGCAAGGTTTAAGTCTGCTATCTCCCCCGAAAAATTCAGACAACAGCACGACAATCTAACACAGATTTACAGAGATCACGGAGTTCAGGTAAATTATATTGAAGAACAACGTGAAGACAAACCCAATGCACTGTTTTGCAGAGATCTTCTTTTAATGACACCAGAAGGGGCTATTGTAACAAGACCTGCTATGGAGGCTCGTAGAGGTGAGGAACGTTATATGGCAAAAGCCTTAGCAGACCTAGGTGTTCCTATTATTAGAACTATTTGTGGAGACGCAACTTTTGAGGGTGCCATGGGTCTATGGATAGACAGGCATACTATCGTTCTTGCTTCAGGGGTACGTACTAATAGAAGCGGATATGAAATGGTTGAACATGAACTTAGAAGAATGGGTGTTACCGATATACTTCACATGCAGATTCCTTATGGCCATGCTCATATTGATGGACTATTAAATATGGCTAGTCATGATGTTGCAATGATACACGCATCTCAGGTTCCTTACGACGTTTGCGATGCACTAAAGAAAAAAGGAATAAAGCTTCTTGAGTGCCCTTCTCAGGTAGAAGCAAAACAAGGTTTAGCTATTAACTATGTTGCAATTAAACCTGGTCTAGTAGTGATGCCTGCCGGAAACCCAAGGTCACAAGAATTGCTAGAAAAGAATGGCATCGAAGTAATTCCTGTTGAGTTTGATGAAATACTCAAAGGTTATGGAGCTATGCACTGTTGTACCGCTTTCTTGAAACGTGGTTAAAATAACTGAAATCAATTATTTCCATTTACTTTACTATAGAAAGAAAGGAGCTACATATGGAACAAAATGCTAATGCGCCTGCCCCTACTAAAAAAGAAGGTAAGCTCAGGCGAAACCTCACTTTGTTTGAGGCCACAATTTATTCGATATCCTTCGTAATTGGCACAGGAATTTTCATGAAGCCTGCTGTAGTTTTATTTAACACAGGCTCCACAGCAACAGCCATGCTTATATGGTTTGCCGGAGGGATGATTTCTCTCTGTAGTGCTTTAACAATTGCAGAAATAGCAGCATACATTCCTAAAATCGGTGGATTATATACATATATTGTTGAATTATATGGGGAATTTGTGGGATATATTTACGGATGGGTTTACATGTTAATCTCTGGTCCTGGTGGAGCTGCTGCTGCAGCAATGGCCTTTGCTACTTTTGCCTCATTCTTCATTGATATGAACGTTTTCCAGCTTAAGGTTTTATCTATTGCTTCAGTAATCTTCTGTGCAATCATCCAGATGATTTCAACTAAGGCAAGCATGAAAATGCAAACCATTGGGACAATAGGCAAACTAGTTCCCATATTCGCTATTGTAGTTTTTGGTCTATTCCAAGGAGGCATCCCAGGAGCAATCAACTTTGGTCTTGTTGGAGGCTCAGCAAAAGGTGGAATTGGTCTTGCTTTGTTAGGCGTTTTATGGGCTTTCGACGGATGGCAGGCTACTTGTACTTTAGGTGATGAAATGGTTAAACCAGAGAAGAATCTACCAAAAGCAATTATCCTATCATTGACCTTTGTAACTGCTGTCTATATGATATTTAACTATGTAATCTTTAAAACTGCAACAACTGCGGAAATAATAGCTAATACTGATAATAGCATTGGCGTTGAAGTTTCCAAAATTTTATTCGGTTCAGGTGGCACTGTATTAGTTGCTATAGGAATGCTTATTTCTGCACTAACATCTCTTAATGCACAGATAATCTCACCTACTAGAAACCTGTTAGCTATGGCAAAAAAGAAACAGGTAATCGGCTCTAACTTCTTAAGCCACATAAACCCTAAGTACGATACACCTGTTCGCAGTTTAATAACTGTAGTAATAATGTCTAGCATTTATATTATATCCGGTACATTTAACTCAGTTACTAACTTAGTAGTATTCATAATCTGGATTTTCTTCGTTCTATGTGTAGTAGGTATATTTAAACTAAGGAAAACACATAAGCGAGATGAAAATTTATATCACGTTCCTCTATTCCCTGTAATCCCAATCCTTGGTGCTTTAGGCGGTGGATATCTAATCGTTTCCACATTACTAGAATCACCTATAACTGCACTGATTGGTATAATAGTTGCACTTGCCGGCATCCCAATGTATGCATACTGCAAGAAAAAGTATAATACATAATAATCCTATAATAAAATCAAACAAAGAGAAACGGGCTCATATTTTCATGGGCCTGTTTCTCTTTATATATAACCAGTTCTCTACGTTTCATTGATAATAAGAACGTCACCTGCCAGGAGGACGGTATCTCCTTTTGGGATAACCACTTGATTTTCACGTCTTATGAGTAGGATAAATTCTTCGATAGAAGAAATATCCGAAATCCTCTTCCCTATCCAATCATCACCACGCTCAATGGCTTTTTCGTATAGTTTGATGCCTTCTATGTTATCAGTTGACTCCCCTGTCAGGATCAAAATGTCCCCTGCGCAAAGCTTTGTCTGTCCGTTGGGTACGATTTTTTCTTTTCCTCGAATCATCAAAGCCAGAAGTGTATAAGGAGGCAGAAGTATGTCCTCTACTGTTCCACCTACCCAAGGGTGATGGTCATCTATCCTAAACTGAATAAACTGCACCGGAATTTCATCCGTATAGTCGTTGAAGGTTTTCAAAACATCAGATTCCTGGTCAGTTAAATTTAGCTTCTGTGCGACAAAAGGAATCAAAGTTCCCTGAACCAAAATTGAAAAAAGTACAATAAAGAAAACAATATGGAAAATATCATTATCTGTAACAGCAGGGTTAATCACCGCCATAATTGCGAAAACAATTGATGCAGCCCCTCTTAAGCCAGACCAAGACACCAGTAGCTGCTGCCTGAAATTACTCTTAAAAGGTGTAAGAATAGCAAATACCACCACAGGTCGAACAAAAAAAGTCAAAAATATGGCTATAGAAAAGGCTATAAAAGTTACCTCCGGTAATTGGGATGGTGTAGATAGTAATCCCAGTAGAAAGAAAAGCAACATTTGCATAAGACCAGTTATGCCATCAAAAAAATGCACTAGTTCTAATTTATTGTTGATTTTTTTATTTCCTAAAATTATTCCGGTAATATAGGCACTTAGATACCCGTTACCACCAAGAGCTGCCGGAGCAGCATAGGACAGAATTGCAACTGCCATTATAAATATTGCCCTAAAGCCAGCAGAAGAAATATCCACTTTCTTTAGAAAAAGTATGGTAAGCAATGCTATCCCCACTCCGAAGGCTACACCATAAATAATCTGAGCAAATATCATATAGACAAATTCACTGCCTGAAACTTCACCATTCATTAACGATAACATTATAATCGTTAACATATATGAAAAAGGGTCATTACTACCACTCTCAATCTCCAGAAGTGACGCAGTATTATACCCTAGGTTTAGCTTTTTTGACCTCAAAATCGAAAAGACCGAGGCTGCGTCTGTAGAACTTATAACAGATCCAATAAGAAAGCTTTCTAAAAGCGCAATCTTCAGTATGTAATGACAAAACAGCCCCACAAGGCCTGCTGTCATTATGGTTCCAAAACAGGAAAGAAAAATAGCCTTTACGGCTACAGGTTTCGCTTCTTTCCAATTAGTTCCGAAACCACCGTAGAACATAATAAAGATTAGGGCAATCGAACAGATTTGCTCTGCAAAAGCATAATTGTCAAAATAAATTTTTACTAACCCATCAGAACCAAAAATCATGCCTAGAAAAATAAAGGCAAGAAGCATTGGCATTCCGATTTTGCTTGAAATTTTATTAAATATTACACATGCAAAAATAATTATTGCGGTCAAAAGTAAATATACGGTCAAATAAATATACCCCCTTACATAACATTGATTTCCACCATTATATAACAGAAAAGAGAGGCAGAATCGCTTCCCCTCTCCAAAAATACATAGATAAACACACAAATCAATTTCCACTTATATTATATAATATAAACAAAAATATGCAAGCAAATATAGTATAAAAATTAAAATCAACTGAATATTAGATATATAAAATGAGCACTTATTCCAGCCACTAATCCTCCTATAGTATGACAAAGAATGGCATGTCCAGTTAACTCTCTAAACTTTAGGCTATCCATCATTGCAACATGTGTACTCAAATATCCACTCCAGCACATACACATTGCTGTAAACACTGCAATGTCATTTGGATTAGCAAGTCCATCTGTTACTAATTTTGGAACTAAACCTATCGCTGCACCTGCCGCCCCTAAAGCTGTAATTGGAACAGAAATAGCTTCCGGAGATGAAAACCCAAATAATGGAGATAACATAAACTCAAGTTTTGATGCCATCCATGGTAACAGACCAATGCCTTCATATGCCCCTCCAGTATAAAGCCCCCCTTCACCGGCACCATTTGTTAACATCATCACTACAGTACAAATAATTAATACCCCAGGGATAATTGCAACACCCATAGAAACTCCATTTTTACCGCCTTCAAGCATGGCTTCCATGAACCGTCCCCCAACACTGCCACTTCTAATAACTCGCTTATCCATGCCTATTGAATCTGAACCTGCCTTCGTATCTGCCATTTCTGTATCGCCAAAAATCTTCTTTGTCTTTCTTAGCATTAACCTGGCACTAACAATACTTCCTATAATAGCACCTATGTTTCCAATCAAAGCCGGTACAATATAGTTCCCTCCATCGGGCGACTTAATACCAATCATAAATGTCGTTATAATAAGTCCCATACCAAATGCAGTTCCAATATTAGTTAATGCAGGAAGCTGGTACTTTTTAAAATATCTTCTGAAATTATCATCTTCTGCTAATGTTAAAATAGCCGGATTATCTGATAAATATGTAGTTACAACACCAACAACACTTGCTCCCGGCAAGCCATATAAAGGTTTCATCAATGGCGAAATAATTTTATTTATTGCAGCAACTACTCCAAATTCTGTTAGTAGGCCGGCAACTGCACCTGCAATAACAGCTATTGCCATAATATAAAATACCGTTTCCATAAGCAAAGAATATGCCGTATTCATAAGGGTGTTTACCATGTTGACAGCACCCATTTTTGTTCCGAGCACACCGAAAATAGCCCCAAAAATTCCTATGAAAATTAACGTTTCCCAACTATAAGCATTTTTAATCAGAGGATTAAACATGTTGGCAGAAGAATTCATCTCCTCTTTCTTTTTATTATTGCCTAAAATCATGTTACCTTGCATTATACTCCCCATCCCTCTTCATTAAAAGTTCTAAGCCACACGCAAATATTTCAGACATTTTAATAAGGCTATCTACAGATATAAATTCATTAGCTTCATGTGCTAATTCTTCTTCATAAGGAAACAATGGTCCAAATGCAACAGCGTTAGGTATCGCTCGAGCATAAGTTGCTCCACCAATGGCAAAAGGTTCATTTTCTAAATCTCCGGTAACCTTCTGGTATGCTTCCATTAATTTCTTAACAAAGAATGAGTCCTTCTCTACACAAATAGAAGGTAATTTTGCCTTTTCTACATATTCAAATCCTGCTTTTTCAAATGTTTTATCCATGGCTTTCCTTACTACTTGAAATTCCTCAGAAGCAGGATACCTTAAGTTAGCTGCAATTTTTACTGATTCTTTATCCAGATTTATAGTACCTATATTAAATGTTAACTTGCCAGAAACCTGATCTTCAAAACCACATCCGAATTTTTCTCCATTATAGTCCATACCTATAAACTGATTATACACTTCAATTAAGTCGCTATGAGTTAAGTCAGCCTTAATCTTATTTAGGGCAACCATTAATAAACTAATGGCGTTAACCCCTTTTTCCGGTGACATTGCATGAGTACTTCTTCCCGTGGCAACGATTGACAATACATCTTCATTAATAATCGTCTCTATACTTTCCATATGCTCTAGAGTCTTTGCCATTTCCTTAAGTATAGTCTTCTGGCTTTGGATTTTACAAAATGCTTTTGACGGTACAATATTCCTTCCTGTGCCACCTTTTAGTTCTATTATTCTAGCGTTTCTACTATTATCTACAGTAACTTTTTTTATCATATCAAAGTCAATAAGACCTTTCTCACAGAAAATCAAAGGAAAATATCCATCAGGTACAATAGATACATTAGGTAGCCTCTGCGCATGATCAACATAATATTCTATACCCTGCCATTCCTCTTCTTCGTTGGTTCCTACAATCATTCTAAGAGAAATATCTTCTGGTATCATATTATTATCTAAGAAATATTTCATTACATAAAGGCAGCTTACTACAGGACCTTTGTCATCACTTGATCCTCTCCCATATATTTTCCCATCTATTACTTTTCCATCAAAAGGGGAAGTTTCCCACCCTTCTCCTGCTTCAACAACATCTATGTGCCCTAGAATACCTATAATATAGTCCCCATTTCCAATAGTAATTTCACCTGCGTATCCATTATAGTTTTCTACTTTCATACCCATCTGCTCTGCTATAGACAATATTGTCTCTAAACCCATCTTAACGCTTTTACCAAAGGGCGCACCTTCACTACATAAACTCGTCCCCTCATCATAAACCGTTGGAATGTTAATAAGCCTTATGATATCACGTATCATGTTTTCTTTATTTTCATTTATAAAATCTTTTATGGGCATTTTCTTGATCCTCCTATGCATCTTTTTGCTCATTATAAATGTAACCCGGATTATTTTCTTTGTAATTATTTTAAATTAAATCTTTTGAATTTGTCCAATTTACAAAGTCTTTTTTTGTTTATAATCCTATAATGTTGCTAGAAACTAAATATTATTATAACGAGGTGAACTATGTTAAAATTTGAATTACAACACGCAGCTGACAAGCTTATCAATGAAATCTTCGGCGTAAAGAAAGGTGAAACTGTTATTATCACTGCCGATACTATGTCAGATATGACCCTAGTAGATGCGGTTGCTTCCAGCGCCTATGCTGCAGGGGCTATACCAATGACAGTAACAATCCCAGCACCAGGTGGAGTTGGAAAAGCCGCTGATCCTGATCTACCTCTAGATGCCTTAACAGGAGCACTAATGGGATGCGATGTATGGATTGAATTTAACCATCAATGGCTTTTATATTCAACACCATTCGAAAAGTCTATAGAGACAAATAAAAAGATGAGATATATGTGTCTTGTAGATTTTTCACCAGAGTTGCTAATTAGAACTGTAGGGAAAGTCGAAACACCCCAATTACAAAAATTCATGAAGAGAGTTACAGAAAGACATGAAGCAGCAAAAGAAATGCATGTTACAACACCTGCTGGTACTGATGTGTTATTCCAGCTTGATCCTAACCATTTAGTTTGTAATGACTGTGGAAATGCTACTTTACCAGGTATGCATATGCTTACAGGCCAACTTAATGTAGTTCCTAAATTTGGAACTATAAATGGTAAAATTGTTTTTGATGGAACCGTAACCCCTCCTTTTGGAAAAGTGCCTTCACAGCCTATAGTATTAACTATTAAGAATAGCAAAATTGTAAAATTCGAAGGTGGTCCTGAAGCAGCAGAGTATGAGAACTATCTAAAATCATTTAATGATGAAGGGATGTTTAAGATGGCTCACATAGCTTACGGCTTTAATCCTGGTGCGAAGCTAACAGGAAATGTTGTGGAAGACGAAAGAGTCTGGGGTTGTACTGAATGGGGAATTGGATATGTAAGCCCAATTGATGCACCACCAGTTGGTCAAGATGCTAAATCCCATACCGATGGAATATGCTTAAACTCTACAGTGTGGCTAGATGGAAATCTAATTATGGATAAGGGCAAAATCGTCGATAAAGAATTACTCGAGCTTTCTCCAGTAAAATAAACTGTTCATACACTTGCATAAAAGAAAACCTCTCGTTAATGAGAGGTTCAGACCGAAGACAAAGTCCGAGGGTTCACGACGAACCCAAGGGCTTTTTCTTATGCTATACAAATGTTAGTTCTTAATCTTAGTGTTTTAAGAAAGGCAGCAAATATGGAACTATCTGTTCCATATTCCTGATCTCTTTT